>NYZB01000146.1 GCA_002687015.1 Deltaproteobacteria bacterium | reverse complement strand
GAGGGGGAGTCTTGCATTCCGGAACTGTCAAACTTTGAGCGCCTCCCCGGCAGAGCCGGGGGGACTCCCGACGGGCTAGCGCGGTCGACACCCGGCTGCCCATCGCAGTGGGCCCAGACAGGAGGGATACCCGCGCTATCAAGCCGAGCTTGCACGGGCTCACCCGGGTTCCGAGCGCACCCCGAGCCTCTGCAGCACCTCTTGCGCGATGGCCAGGGCCGCGGTGAGGCCCGGGCTCTCGAAGCCGAAGAGATTGACGAGACCGTCCACACCATGGACCTCGGGCCCGTGGATGGCGAAGTCGGCCATGGGCTCTCCGGGGGCCTGGACCTTGGGCCGGACCCCTGCGAAGGCGGGCACCAGGGTGGTCTCGTCCAGGGTGGGGAAGTACCGACATACGGCTTCGGCGAAGCGTGGGGCCCGTCCTTCGTCGACGTCGTAGCCCACCTGCTCGACCCACTCCTGATCGGGCCCGAAGCGCATCTGACCCGCGACATCGAGCGTGACGTGGATGCCGAGGCCCGCGGCGTTGGGGACCGGGTAGATCAATCTCGAGAAGGCGGCCTTGCCGGGGGTCGAGAAGTAGCTGCCCTTGCTCAGGTAGCGCCGCGGGATCGTGGCCGGGTCGAGCCCGCCGATGGCCCGGGCCACCGCCTGCGCACCGAGCCCACCGGCGTTCACGAGGATCCCGCAACCGACTTCCATCTCGCCGCTGCGAACCCGTAGCCCCTCGCGCCCGGCCGAGCCCTCCTCGAAGGGCGTGTGCACGGAGAGCTGCGCACCGCACTCCTGGGCATCGCCGAGAAGGGCCGTCATGAAGCCACGGCTGTCGACGATGCCGGTCGACGGGGAGAGCAGCGCGGCCCGACAGGTCAGAGCGGGCTCGAGCTTCGTCGCCTGCTCGCCCGAGAGCCACTCGAGGTCGTCGACTCCGTTCCGGGCGGCCTTCGCCTGCAGCTCCTCGAGCACCGCGAGATCCTCCTCGGCGGTGGCGACGATCAGCTTTCCGATCCGCCGGTGCACCACGCCGCGCGTCTCGCAGTAGCGATAGAGGGCGTGCTTGCCCTCGACGCAGAGCCTGGCCTTGAGGCTCCCGGGCGGATAATAGATCCCCGCGTGGATCACCTCGCTGTTGCGGGACGAGGTCTGCAGGCCGTAGGCGTCCCCGGACTCGAGGATCACGACCTCGTGCCCACTGCGGGCGAGAGCCCGCGCGACGGCGAGACCGACCACTCCGGCTCCCACGACGACGGCGTCGACTGTCTCCATGGCCACGGCGGTCGACGCCCTCCTGTGGGCCCGAGAAGCTCGGGGACGTTCCTGGTGGTGGCAGAGCGCTCCCGACGAGCGCGGGAGGTGGGGAGCAGCTCGTCGGGGAATCGCCTCGAAGATCCGTGTGTGCCTGGCATGGTACCGGTTTTGGTGGTCGATAGGAGGTCGGCGAGGGGGTTCAGCCTGCCTGCCGTCGGAACCGCGCGCCCGAAGGGACCGAAGCCGGGTGTATACTCGGCCGGACGCGGAGTAGGCGAAAGGGCACGGACATGATGGAGACCTTGCAGGCGATCGAAGCCAGCGCCTTTTCCATGTTCGTGAAGGAATCCTCGACGCTCTACACCGCAACACTGGCCTTCCACACCATCGGCCTGGCCTTCCTGGTCGGTATCAGCGTCGCGACCTCATTTCGGATTCTCGGCGTTGCGCGCAGCCTTCCGCTCGCACCGATGGAGGACTTCTTTCCTCTCATGTACGTGGGCTTCTGGATCAATGCCCTGACCGGCGTCGTGCTCCTGTCTCTCTACCCGACGGACTACCTGACGGACGGAACCATGTACATCAAGCTGGGAGCGATCGCGGCTGCGATTGCGACCCTCCGCACCCTTCGAGCCCACGTGTTCGGCGGCGGAGTGGGGTTGGGTACGGAGGCCGGGGCGAGGAGGGCCAGGCGCCTGGCGAGCGCATTGCTCTTCGTCTGGCTGGTCGCCATCGTCGCGGGCCGCGTGACGGCCTACACCCTGCCCACCAAGCTCCAGACCGCAGCCGCGGTCCTCGTCTTCGGGGCCGTGGTGCTGTCGATCGGATACGGCGCTGCGCGAGGCCTGGGCTGGATCGGGTCTTCGCAGCAGGGCGCCTAGCGGCACCCCTCGGTCGGCGAACGAGGAGATCTACCGGTGGAGCTTCCCGAGACCTTTCTCCAGCTGGCCTTCGTGGAGGATCTGATCAATGCCCACCGCTGGGTCTGGCCGCTCTGCGAGGTCCTGCACTTCGTCGGGCTGACCCTCCTGGTCGGCATCGTGACCGTCTTCGACCTGCGCCTCCTCGGAGTGGCGAAGCGCATGCCCATCGCACCCCTCCGGCAGCTCCTGCCCTGGGCCGTCGTGGGCTTCATCCTCTGTGTCGTCACCGGGCTCGTCTTCGTGACGGGCCTGTGGGCCAACGTGGCGGTCCGTCCCCTCGAGGCCTTGCAGATCGACCACTTCCTTCAGCTCAAGCTGCTCTTCATCCTGCTCGCCGGGATCAACCTCGGGGCCTTCTCCATGAGCGGCATGTCCCGCGCCGTCGACTCCGTGGGGGCGGGCGACGAGGCTCCGGCCCTGGCCAAGGTGATTGCCGCGTCCTCGCTCTTCCTCTGGGTCGGCGTCATCTACTGGGGCCGGCTGATTCCCTGGGGCCTCTGAGAGCCCCGGCAAGCTCGAACCCCCTCGAAGGAGGCTGGATGTCCAGGCCCTGGCGTACTGTCGTGATCGTATTGGTGACGGCCTTCGTCCTGAACGTGGGCGTCACCTACCTCCTCATGTACTGAGTGCGCCGCCGACGCCACGCCTGCAAACCGACATCGAATCGGGCCATCCCGACATTGACGGCCGACGGGCCGGTGCGGAGCATCCGGGGCGCAGGCGACCCTGCGTGTGGAGAATTCCCGGTGTCGAGAACGACCCTCGACCGGCGCCATGCGCCACGCTGCGAGGAAGGAGCCCCCATGTCATTCAAAGCACCCGAAGGCCTGCAGGACTCGGACGAGTTCCGCCATCCCCTCGAAGGCGCACCCGCCAACGTGCTCTTCGGCGACACGCTCTGGGTCAGCGTCGTCGACCCCAAGGCAGGGGTGCACGGCGTCTGCCACTGGCACCTCAGCAACAAGGGCTATGCCCGCTTCGAGTCCCTCTTCGTCATCGACGGCGTGGTGCAGCTGTACGGCAACAAGGTACCGCTGGCCATCGACTGCAAGGACGATCGTGGCCCCTGGTCCGATGGCCGGATGAGCTACCAGGTGGTCGATCCCTGGAATCACATCCGCATCTGCCTGGATTGGGAGAAGTACTCCTACGAGCTCGACTTCAGGGGCCGATTCGCGCCCTTCAACTACGCGAACTCCTCACCGAACGGCGACCCGATGAAGGCCTTCGACGACTACTACGGCGGGCACTTCGAGCAGGCGATGAGCTGCACGGGCTCCTTTCGGATCCACGACGGGCCCGCCAAGGGCGAGACGCGCAACATCGACTGCTGGAGCCATCGCGACCACACCTGGACCTCTCGCTTCAACACACCGAATCAATGGGAGGTGGTGGAGCATCACTTCCCGGCGCACTTCTGGCCCTCGATCCAGCTCCCCGACCGCCACATCAATGCCTTCAGCCTCTACATGTACAACGGCAAGGAGCCGGCGGAGAAGCCCATCGGCGGCTTCGTCTCCGACGAGAAGGGAAGCCGCCCGATCCTCGATGCCACCGCCGAGATCGCCCCCAACGATCAGAGCCCCTCGGTTCGCAGCGCCAACTCCTTCCGATACACCTTCGTCTTGTCCGAGGACGAGACGATCCACGTGCGCAGCCCCGCACACCACGGCACGATCCAGCTCTGGCTGCGGGCGGAGAACGACCTGGAGAACCGCCTCGACTGCTACGAGGCCTTCTGCGACTTCGAGGTGGAGGAAACCGGCGAAGTGGGCACCGGAACCGCGGAGTACAGCATCATGCCGGCCTGGCCCCAGTGGAAGGCCTAGGAGCCCGCTCCGGATCTCGACGCCTGGTCTGGTGAGCGGGCCCCTCTCATCCGGGTGCCGCGTCCGATTCGGGTCGACCCTCGAAGTCCGAGAGCACGGCTTGTTCCTCCGGTGCCCCAGCCGGTAGAGTGCGGAGATGCCGCGACCCACGCCCGAAGAGATGGTCACTCGCGCGCGAGACCTGATTCCCGTGCTTGCCGGAGAGGCCGCCGAATCGGAGCGGCTTCGCCGACCGACCGACCGCGCCATCGAGGCGCTCGCAGAAGCCCAGATCTTCGAGCTCATGGTGCCCCGCGTGTACGGGGGCCTCGAGTTCGACCTCGACACCTACGTGGAGGTGGGTCTGGCCCTGGGAGAGGGCGACACCTCGCTGGCGTGGATCGCGATGTTCTACGTGGAGCACAACTGGCTCCTCTGCCAGTTCCCCGAGGCCTTCCAGACCGAGCTCTACCGCGATCGCAGCTTCGTGCTCGCACCGGGCTCGATCTCCCCGGTTGGAGAGCTGACCCCGGTGGAGGGGGGCTACCGGCTCTCCGGTCGCTGGTCCTGGGCGACAGGGGTCTCACACAGCGATTGGGTCATGGTCGGCGGTCTGCGGCCCGACTCGGGGATGCCACCGGAGTTCCTGCTCTTCGCCCTCCCCCAGGAGGAGGTCAAGGTCGAGGACGTCTGGCACATCGAGGGCATGCGGGCCACGGGAAGCAACGACATCGTGGTCGAAGACCGCTTCGTCCCCGAGGAGCGCTCCGTCTCGATGACCGCGATGATCGAAGGCCGCTCGCCCGGGGCGAAGCTCCACACGGGCCCGCTCTTCCGGTCGCCGATGATGCCGATCCTGGGGCTCGCGGCATCGACGGGGCCCGTCGGGCAGGCCCGCGCGTGCGTAGACGGCTACCGCGAGCGTCTCCCCGAGCGGATGCAGTACGGACCACTGGGCCCCCAATCCGAACGCGCCGCCTCCCAGATGCGGCTGGGGCGCGCGGATCTGGAGGTGCGCCAGGCAGCGCTCCTCGTCCACGAGACGAAGCGCGAGCTGATGGCCAGGCGGCGAAACGCGACGCTCCTGGAGCGCGCCCGCTGGGCCGCGCAGCTCGCCAAGGCCGTGCACCTCTCCCTCGGTGCGGTCCGGACGATCGTGGACGGCAGTGGAGCGACGGCCCACTTCGACCGCGATCCCCTGCAGCGCGCGGCGCGCGATCTCAGCACCGTCTCCGGCCACGTGATGTTCGACCTCGACCAGCGGCTCGAGACCCTCGGTCGCATCGAGCTCGGCCTTGATCCGGGCTTCAGCCTGATCTGAGCCGGGCAGGAGGCCCGGGGCTTCGCATCCGCGGCCGAGACTCCGCCTCCAAAGGTGCGGCCCCAGGAGTTCGCCGAGGGGCGCGGTGCCATTCACCCGGTGTAGGATCGGGGCCTCTAACGGAGCGCGGCCAGGAGGATGTCATGAGGCTCGAGGGGAGAGTCGCGATCGTCACAGGTGGAGCCCGCGGGATCGGGCAAGCGACCTGTCTTGCCCTGGCCGGCGAGGGCGCGTCGCTGGTCGTGCTCGACTACGGCGGAGGGGTGGACGGAAGCGGGGCGGGCCATGGCCCCGCCGACGAGGGCGCCGACGCGATCACCGCGAATGGCGGCAAGGCGATCCCGCACTACGGCGACGTCCGGGACATGGAGACGGGGACGGACGCTGTGCAGAAGGCACTCGACCAGTTCGGCCGGATCGACATCCTGGTGAACAATGCGGGGATCCTGCGCGACCGCATGCTGCACAACATGAGCGAGGAGGAGTGGGACGCCGTCCTCGACGTCCACTTGAAGGGGACCTTCGTCTGCACGCGAGCGGTGGCGCCGGTCTACCGCGAGCAGCGCTCGGGTGTGGTCGTCAACACGAGCAGCGAGTCGGGCCTCGGCAACATGGGTCAGGCCAACTACTCCGCCGCGAAGGAGGGGATCATCGGCTTCACCCGCACCATTGCCCGGGATCTCGGCCGCTACGGCTGTCGGGCGAACTCGATCCGCCCGCGCGCAGCGACGCGCATGACGCTCTCCGACGAGCTTCGGGAGGCGATGGAGCGCACGCGCAAGGAGGGCATGGCCATCGGAAGCGGCGACACCGAGAGCAGCCCGGTCGCCCAGATCGAATCGTGGGTGCCGGAGGGGGTGGCGGCCCTCACCACCTGGCTCTGCACCGACGAGGCGGCCAACGTGAACGGGCAGGACTTCATCGTGACCGCCACGGAGGTGAGCCTGATGACGCAGCCCACCCCCGAACGCACGATCTTCACGGACGATGTCTGGACGGTCGACGAGCTCTCCAGCCGCATGCGCAGCGGCGTGACCCGCGGGCTGGAGAACCGCTTCGTGCCGAAGAAGGGCTGAAGGAGGGTGGCCCCGGGCTCACCGGGCCCGGCCCACTAGGCCGGCTTCACGTACATCGAAGCCAGGACCACCAGGAGCAGGAGGGCGTGGGCGACCTGCAAGGCGATCTGCATGCCCACCTTGCCCTCGCTGCCGCCCTCCGCCACCGCCATCCGCGCCGGCTTCGTGAAGAATTGAAGTGCGGCGCTGTAGAAGCCCATGGCGACCAGGCTGGACCACAGCCAGAACTCCGAGAAGGGCCGGGAGCCCATCCACACGGCGGTCACACCCGTCACGGTCACGACGGCGACGACGAGGTGCTGGATCCGGCTGGCCGTATTGGCCCTTCGCACGAGCTTCTCGTTGGCGGGATCCGCCCCTGGCCTCACCGCGATCAACACGGCGATCAGGATCGAGACCAGCGCCAACAAGAAGAGGAGGATCCCGGCGCTACCGTGGGTCCAGCTCAACAGCTCCTGGGAACTCACGCGAGCGAAGCCTCCCTTCATCGATCGGAGATGCGGAGAGATGATAGCGCGCGGGACGGAAGCTCTAGATCTGTCGCCCCAGCTCCGCCGCCGCAGCCGTCGCCTCGAGGATCCTGGCGATCCCCTTCGCATCGCCGATCACGTGCACCTCGGGAACGATCTCCTCGAGCTTGCCTGACAGCTCGTCGAGGGGCTTGGAGCCCATGGCGAGAATCACGTACTCGGCGCCGTGAATCTCCTCTTCCTTGCCGTCGTGGGTCGTGTACTTCGCGCCATCTTCCAGGATCTCCGTCACCGTGGCGCCGTTGATCATCTCGACGCCCTTCTCGTGCAACCGCTGCATCAGCAGATGCCGCACCTCGTACACGCTCTGCATCGCCATCAAGGGCTGCATCTCCAGCATCGTCACCTTGGCGGGCATGGCACCCGTATTGTCGTTGGTATCGGCCAGGAAGTCCGCGAGCTCACAGGCCACCAGGCCCCCTCCAATGACCAGCACGTTGCTGGCGATCGCCGCTTCGGACCTTCCGGCCAGGACATCCCAGGCGCTCACCACCTTCTCGCCGTCGATTCCCGGAATGCTCGCCGGACGCAGGGGCGTCGCGCCCGTGGCCACGATGACGGCATCCGGCTTCAGCTCGGAGACCAGCGAAGCCGTCACCTCCTTGCCCAGCTCGACCTTCACGCCCGCCTTCTCGACCTCGCGGGAGAGGTAGCCCACCACCTGGCTGATCTCCTGCTTGAAGGGCGCCACGGAGGCGAGATGGACCTGGCCGCCTAGCCTCTCGCTGCGCTCGCAGAGGGTCACCTCGTGACCGCGGATGGCGGCGATGCGCGCGGCCTCCATGCCGGCCGGGCCACCACCCGCCACGAGCACCCGCTTGGGCGTCTCGGCCGGGAGGTAGAACTCCTCGCTCTCCTTGCCCGCTTGGGTGTTGAGGATGCAGCCCGCCGGAAGGCCCTTCATGACCGCACTGATGCAGCCCTCGTTGCAGCCGACGCAGGGCCGGATCTCGTCCAGACGGCCCTCGGCCGCCTTGTTGGGCATCTCGGGATCGGCGTTCATCGCCCGCCCCATCGAAACGATGTCGACCCTGCCGGTTGCGATCAGGAACTCGGCCAGACGGGGCGTGTTGATCCGGCCGACGCAGATGATCGGGATGTCGACCACCTCCTTGATCGCCTTGGCGACGGGCGCGTTGGGCGCCAGCTCGGTGCCCTGGGGCGGAACGACGGCGTGGAAGGTGACGGGTATCGTGCCGCCGGAGATCTCGATCGCGTCGATTCCCGCATCCACGAGGGTTCGCACGATGAACTGGGTCTCCTGGACCGACCGCCCGCCCGTCCGGCGCTCGTCCCCCGACATGCGAAGCATGATGGGAAAGTCCGGCCCGACTGCGCTTCGGACGGCCGCGATGATCTCGAGGAGCAGCTGCAGCCTGCGTTCGAGCGAACCGCCGTAGCGATCGGTGCGCTTGTTGAAGAAGGGAGAGATGAAGGAGCCCACCAGCGCGTAGCCGTGGGCCGCATGGATCTGGATGCAGTCGAGGCCGGCATCCCGCGCCCTGCGAGTGGCCTCGGCGTAGTCCTGCACCACGGCCTCGATCTCGCCGATGCTCATCTCCCTGGGGAGGGAGCGGAAGTGGCTGCGACCCACCACGGCGGAGGGGCCGAGGGGCTGGTTCCCCGTGAGCATGGCAATGGACTCGGGCCCCGGGTCCATCAGCTGGGCGCCGACCTTCGTGCCGTAGGGATGCACGGCCTCGGCGAGCTTGTGCCAGCTGGGAATCTGGGAATCGTCGTAGAGGCCGAGGGGATAGAGCCCGAACTTCCGATCCGGGTGAACGGCTGCGGCCTCGGTCACGATGAGCGCGGCGCCGCCCCTCGCCCGGGCCTCGTAGTAGGCGCGATGCCGGTCGGTGAGGTTCGCATCCGGCGTTCCGTAGCCCACGGTCATGGGCGGGAGTCCGATGCGGTTCTTGAGCTCCATCTTTCCGATGTGGATCGGAGTGAAGAGGTGCTTGAACATCTCTCGATGCCTCCTCTCGCCGTCCAGCGGATCGCCTTCGAGTCCGTGGGAGATCGGCTACGAGTGTGAAGACTGTATCGACCTGCTGCGGCTCTTTGAAGGCGCTTGCCGCCGAAATCCGTCCCTGAGACGGGCTTCCGCCGCTCCCTGTATCCGCCGGAGCCGGATCGATATCGCATCTTGCAGGCATAGCGTGGAGCTGACGAGCTCCGTGTCCTCGTCGGCCACGGACCCGCCCTTCCCAGGAAGAGCGCTCTCGTCGCGCGCTCGCGGCTCCATGGGGTGCATGACGCAGATTCGTGTCGGCGAAGGCCAGCGCGGTCTCGTCGAAGATCGCGAAGGGGGAGAGGGCCGGGATGTGTCCTGGAAGGGGCCGGGTCCGTGGGCCCGGGAGGGCCGCACGGGGTTGCTCCACCTGGCCTCGGGGCTCCTGGGCGATGGGTGGATATTGGCAGGGCCTGTGTCAACATATGGCGAGCACGGTCTTCGGCCCGTGACCGGTCCATTCCGGTCGACCCGCCCGGAACCCAAGGAGGACTCGATGACCCGGATCTCCACCCCGCTGACCGATCTGCTCGGCATCGAGCACCCCGTCTGTCTGGGCCCCATGGGCCTGATCTCCGTTCCCTCGATGGTTGCGGCGGTATCGAACGCGGGCGGGCTCGGGATCATGGGCACCGCCAACTACGATACCGAGGCCCTGCGCAAGGCCATCCACGAGACGCGCTCGCTCACGGAGCGCCCCTTTGGCGTCAGCATCATGGCGGGCTTCCCCAGCGCAGAGGGCCACGCGAAGCTCGCCATCGAGGAGCGCGTACCCTTCGTCACCACCAGCGCCGGCTCCCCGAAGCGGCTGGCTCCGATGTTCCGCGAGGCCGGGATCGAGTGCTTCCACGTGGTGCCGACGGTCGCGCTGGCGATGAAGGCCAAGCAGGCCGGCGCCACGGGCATCGTGGCGGAGGGGGCAGAGGGGGCCTCCTTCAAGAGCCGCGACGAGGTCTCGACCCTCGTCCTGGTGCCGCAGGTCGTCGATGCGACGGGGCTCCCGGTGATCGCGGCTGGCGGGATCGGTGACGGCCGCGGGCTGGCATCGGCCCTCTGCCTGGGCGCGGGCGGGATCCAGATGGGCACCCGCTTCATCGCCACCCAGGAGTCGCCGATCCACGACAACTACAAGGAGAAGCTGCTCGACATGCGGGAGACGGATACCCGCATGGTGGGCCGCAAGTCCGGTCCCTTGCGCGTGGCGATCAATCCCTGCTCGGACGACATGATGGAGTTCGAGGCCCTGACGGACGAGCCGCAGGAGCTGAGAAAGAAGATCGGCTATCACAAGTTCCCCGCCGCGGCCCTGCAGGGAGACACCGAGAATGGCCTGGTGGTGGCAGGCCAGATCGCCGGCATGGTGAAGGACCTGCCGGCCGTCGGCGACCTCGTGACCGGCATCGTGGACCAGGCGGCAGCGACGTTGAAGAAGGCGGACGCTCGGGTCGCCGGATAGGCGTCAGTCGCGGGGCGTCCAGCTCTCCTTGCGAATGAAGCGTCGCCACGCCGCGGCGCTCCAGTTGTCGTGGTCCTCACCCCAGCCTTCGATCCCGTCGTTCCACTTCCACGCCGTCAGGCAATTCCAGGTCCACAGGTTCGGGTTCAGGTGCACGCCGAGCCGGTTGCGGCAGCGGCCCTCGGCCCGAAGCTCACGCCCGAGGGTGTCGCGTCCGCTCACCTGGACGCCAAGCGGGTACCCCTCGGCGCTGCGCTCGATGACCTCGCGGGTGCCCTCCGCGAGCTTCGCCCACTCCCCATCCTGCAGCAGGAAGCCGTGGATCGAAACCATCCCCGTTCCGAAGTCGGCCGTGATGAGGTGGAAGGCGTCCGCCGGCGACGCGCTCGCGTAGGTGTATCCACCGTGCGAGTAGGGGGCCAGCGGGTGCAGCGTCGTCCCGAACTGGGAGCGGACACCCCAGGACCGATCCCGCATCCCATAGGCGTCGACCTCGATGCGCTCGTCCTGGAGCCGCATCGTGCCGCGGTAGCGACCCGGCTGATCCAGATGGCTCTCACCGAGGTAGTTGGGCTCACAGAGGGCCTCGAACTCGAGGTGCACCTCGGCCTCACCGTCGTCGGGGCACAGGTAGTGGATCTCGTACCTGCGAAGCGGCTCGAGGCAGCGGTAGTGGATCCCGTTGGGGAGCGCGATGTCGGCGAGGTCGGCGCCCTCGGGGATGGGCAGATGCCAGAAGTTCTTGGCATAGCGGCAGTTGGAGACCTGGTGGCCCGAAGCGTCCCAGAAGAAGGCGCCTCCCGAGGTGACCCCCTGGTTGGGTCGGAAGAAGGGATAGAGCTGCCCCGAGAGCCCCCGCTCGGGCACGGTGAAGGTGAACCAACAGGTCTCGGTCCAATAGGGGTCGTCCCCTTCCGGGGGGTGGAAGCGGTCGTGTTCGTGGCTGCTCATCTCTGCTCCACAGCTGTCGCGCACCTCGTGTGCGAGCCCGGGGAGCTATGCTACGTGGTCCGGTCGATTCCATCACGGGAGAAGACCTTGGCGGCCGAGCCTTCCCTTCCCATCGACGTCCTGGAAGCCTGGCTCGGAGCGCGGATCGAGGGTGCAAGCCCTCTCCGGGTACTCGACCTGGAGCAGCCGAAGAGTGGCTATTCCGCCACCACCTTGATGGTCCCCATCGAGTACACCTGCCACGGCGAAGCGAGAGCCGAGAAGCTCGTGCTGCGCATGGAAAACCCGGAACCCGCGATCTATCCGCAGCAGGCGCCCGGGATCGACGTCGAGGTCGAGCTCCAATACCGGGTGATGGAGGCGATCGCGCAGGCGGGCGTCGCACCGATCGCGCCGCTCCTGGGCTATGAGGCCGATGCCTCCGTCCTGGGCCAGCCCTTCTTCGTGATGGGCTACGTGCAAGGCGAGGTCCCGGTCGAAAACCCGATCTACACCAGCCTCGGCTTCTTCGCCGAGGCCTCGCCAGCCCAGCGCTGCCGCATGGTAGAAGACGGCATTCGCACGCTGGCGCGAATCCACAGCCTCGACTGGCGCCGCGCCGGACTCGAGTGGTTGGTCGCCCCCGGCACCACGCCCGGCATCGCCTACCAGCTCGAGATCTGGGAGGCCTATTCCAGGCGCGAGCTCGGCGACCGCGTCCACCCTCCTCTCGATCGAGCCTTCGCCTGGCTGAAGGCCCATCTCCCCGAAGCCTCTCCGCCCGGATTCAGCTGGGGCGACTCGCGCCCGGGCAACATGATCTGGCGCGACTTCCAGTGCGCGTGCGTGACCGACTTCGAGAACGCAGCCATCGCTCCACCCGAGCTCGATCTCGGCTGGTGGTTGATGTTCGACCGATGGAGCCACGAGACCTACGGGGTAGGTCGTCTCGAAGGCGAACCCACGCGCGCCGAGCAGACCGCACTCTACGGGGAATGCGCGGGCCACGAGGTGGGCGATACCTTCTTCTACGAGCTGACGGCTGCGGCCCGCTACGCCGCCATCGTGGTCCGCGTGATGAACCGCATGGTCGCCGAAGCCAAGCTCCCGGCCGACCAGATGCTCTGGCGAAACAACCCCGCCGCCACCTGCCTCGACCAGCTCCTGGCCGAAGGGGGAATCCCGTAGCCCCTCGGGATCGGTGCGCACCGGATCGGTGAGCTAACCTCCACGCCCCGCTCGCCGGAACGGGAAGCCGGGAACGGATTCGTCGATTCGATTGGGAGGAAGTGGATTGGGAGGGAATGGAATGGACAGGCCATTGAAGAGCCCGCTCGCCTGCGCGCTCGTGCTGCTGGTGTGGGTCATGGGGGCGCATGCGGAGGCCGACGCCAGTGCCGAGCTCGGGGGAGATCGCGGGAGCGTCTCCGAGGCCGTTCCGGAGCCGGGAGCCCCGGCAGAAGCCGGAGCAACTGCCGAAGCGGAACCCAAGGGGGATCCCGAGGCCGGGAAGATCTTCTTCGAGAGCATCCAGGGTGGCAACTGCAAGACCTGCCACTACACGAACCAGCTGAGGATGGTCGGCCCGGGAATGGAGAACGTCACCAGGCGACACACGAGGGAGTGGATGCGCAGCTGGCTCACCGACCCGCAGGGAACCTGGCAGAGCGACCATCCCGAGACCGAGGACCTCAAGAGCAGGACCCGCAAGGGCCGGGTCCCGGTGACGGCCTGCCAGAAGGGGAAGATGACGGAAGGTCAGCTGAACGACCTGATCAGCTTCCTCGAGACCCTGGAGAAGGACTAGATTCTTCTTGGGGGGGCCGGTTCCGTCTGCGTCGTTCCCATCCTCCAACGGGCCGACCAGCGGCAGCCCCTGCCCACGCGGCAGCGGCGGCGAGGAGGGGCACACCGATGAAGTCGTGGCAGGTCCTGCGATACGCGAGGCCTTCCGATGCGCTCGAGCTCGTCGATCTGCCGAGCCCCGAGCCGGGCCCGAACGAGGTGCGGCTCCGCGTGCTCGCAGCGCCCGCGAACTTCAACGACGTCGACGCCTGCCATGGCCGCTATGCCACCGTGCATCCGCCGCTCCCCTACTCACTGGGCATGGAGGCCATGGGAGTCGTCGAGGCGGCCGGCGCCGGGGCGGAGAGCTGGCTCGGCAAGCGCATCATCGCCACGACGGCGCAGGTGCAGGGCGCCTACTCCGAGGAGGCGCTGGCGCCGACCGACATGATCTTCGAGGCCCCGGAGTCGCTTGGCGACGCGGAAGCCGCAGCGATCTTCTTTCCCTTCCACGTGGCGTACGTGGCGCTTCACGTGCGCGGCGCGCTGCGAGCCGGCGAGACCCTGCTCGTCCACGCCGGAGCCGGTGGCGTGGGATCGGCCGCCCTGCAGCTCGGTGTGGCCGCCGGAGCCCGGGTCTTCGCGACCGCGGGTGGAGAGAGGAAGCTGGCCTTCTGCCACGAGCTCGGCGCGGAGCTCGCCATCGACTACCGCGCCGGGGAGTTCCTGCCCGCCGTGCTCGAGGCGACCGAGGGCCGCGGCGTCGACGTCCTCCTCGATCTGGTCGGCGGGGACGTGACCGAGCAGGGCTTTCGCGCCATGGCCTTCAACGGTCGCTACCTGCAAGCGGGGTTCTCCGGTGGCATCGAGGCCGAGGACACCGGACTGGTCCCGCGCCCGATCCTCTTTGGGAACTTCAACTACATGGGCGTCATGCTGGCCTACGGCGACGCGCTGGCCACGAAGCGTGCGGCGCACATCAACATCATGCCGCGGGAGCTCGGCCTGCAGGTCCAGGAGAGCCTGAACCTCCTGCTGGCCGAGAGGCGGATCCGTCCGATCATCGGCGAGCGGATGCCGATGGAGAGACTCCCTGCGGCGCTCGAGCAGCTGGCATCCCGCAACACGATCGGCCGTGTGGTCCTCTCCTGGTAGCGTCCGAACCCAGGCGGCGGCTCCCAGCCGCCCTCAGTCGATCACTGTGAGAAAGCCGATGCCCGGACAAGAGTCGCGAGAAACCAGGGACTCGCTCCCGATGATGGCGGCGCAGCTGATGCGGCCGCGCGTGCTGGTCCGCGTGAGCCGCTGGCCCAGGATCCCGCACTGGAGGTTCAGGCCGTTGGTGTAGGCGGGGATCTCGGGAGGCGCCGCGCAGGTTCGAATCCGCGCGCGGACCGCCTCTCCGTAGCCGTTGGCGCAGGCGCAGTCGACCTCCCAGGTGCTGTCCCTCTCGGGCTCCGGCTCGGGCTCCGGCTCCGGCGGCGGCGGAGGCGCGGCCGCCCGGCACCAGCTCGCGAACTGGGAGGCGTCGATCGTGCGGGTGACCGTGCGGGTCTCCCGGTCGCAGCCGGTCGCGTGGCCCTGGTGGGTGAAGCGGACCGAGTAGTTGCCATGGTCGCACAGAGAGGCGTTCCAGCGGAAGATCAGCTCGTCGCCCCTTTGCACCATCACGTCCGTAGCCCTGCGGCCGTCGGCGGCGGTCGCGCTGACATCCCGCGGATCCGCTGCGCCTTCGAGGGTCAACGCGAACTCCTGCGCTCCGGCGCGCCGGGTGAACTCGCCGAGTTCGGGCAGGTGGACCTTGTAGTCGAAGCCGATCCGGCGGCTCTTCCGATGGCCGGTGCTGTCGGTTACGACGAGCACGTAGGCGAAGGTGTTCGCTCCGGCGGCATCGTCCGGGATGCCAAAGCGTGTCGCCTCTTCCGCGGGATCGCTGGGCGGAGCATCCCAGGAGTAGATGCGGCGCACCTTGTCCGGGTTCTGGGTCTCGGCGCACAGGCGAGAGCCGCCGGTCGCGGCACAGAAGTGCTCCCACAGGGCGTTGATCTCGATGCGGGCGATGCCCGGGCCGTCCTCCTTCGCGCGCACGCGGTAGCGGAGCAGCGGTCGGGTGGGGTCGGGCTCGACGCACTCGGCCGTCTCGGCCTCGAACATCTCGATGTCGGGCCCCATGAACTGGCGACGCAAGGCCGAGGAGATGCCGGGCCGGGTCATGTGCTTCGCAGCGGCGCCACGGTCGAAGGCGCTCGGAACACCGATCCGATCCCCGAGCAAGTTCGTCGAAGTGCCGGGGAAGTCGGGCATGGTCGGGCCCGGATCGCTGATCGGAACCCGCTTCAGGTGGCGAGGTCGGATCACCTCCGACCGCTCCTTCAGGAGGCGATCGGAGAGAGCGGGGGCGCGCTCCACGGAGACCTTCGGCGTCTCGATCGAGATCTTGCTCCTGCGGAGCCGATCGGAAGGAGCCGGAGCGCCCTTCACCTGCGCCTTCGGCGCCTGGATCGAGAGCTTGCGCTCCTCCTTGGCCTTCTTGGGGGCCGCGGCCTTGGCAACCGCAGCCGAAGCCGCGGCCTGGCGCAGCTTCCCAGGGGCGCTGAAGCCCTGCGATTGCACCGACTTGCCCGGACCGGGCGCCTTCACGCCCATCAGGGACAGACTCAGGATCACGACCAGACCGATGATTCGATGGGACGACATGGGGTGGCTCCTCCATTCCGGGCGACTGCCCTTCAGGGATTTCCACTCTGTCGCTGGCTGGCCTTCTGGGGTTCAAGCCTTCTGCACGAAGCCTTGCGGAGAAACCCCGATCGTGGCGGCCCTCGGGCTGGGAGGAGCCGGCAGCCGGGCCCGGCGCTCCAAACCCGTGTTGGGGCCACAGCGCCCCTCCTAGCGGATGGACTCGTCGAGTACATCTCGCGGCGGCCGGAACGCCGAGGTGGCGTAGCGGTTGGTGCCCGGGACGGTGATCGTTCCGATGGCGCCGCGGTAGGTCTTGTAGCCGAGCAGGTCGGCGAGGCGCTCGGGGTACCTGGCCACGTGCTCGCGTGGGATCGAAAGGAAGTGGTTGTTGTAGGGCCGGATCCAGCCGGCGTGGTAGGAGCACTGGACTCCCAACCGCCATTCGTCCGAGTGGTTGTCGGCGGCGCCGTGGAAGAGCGCGTGGTCGAAGACGATGATGCCGCCCCCCTTCACTTCGGGCTGGACGAGGCCCGGTAGATCGTTGGTCGCATCCGAGTCCCAGGGGACGTCGATGTTCTCGATCTTGTGGCTGCCGGGAAGCACTCGCGTCCCCCCCGTCTCGTGGCAGAAGTCCGTGATGCACCACAGCGCAGTGCACCCGATCGGAATCGGATGGGGCCTCTCCAGCGGAATCAACGCGTCGTCGGGATGGAGAGGCTGGATGTTCCTGGTGTTGGGCTTGAGGTCGATCCCAGAGACCTGCGAGAGCAGGAAGTCCGGGCCGAGCACGCCCTCGACGATCGGCAGGACATCCGGATGGATCGGGATGTCCCAATACAGCGGGTCGGCCTCCAGGATGCCCGCCGTTCGGTAGAAGGAGCTGTCCTCCTCGGCCTCACCCGGCTTGAGCTCCTGGAGGGTCTGCTCCTCGATCTCCCGGATCCCGTTGAGGATGCCCAGCCTGAAGTCCTCATCGATCGCGTCGTGGAGGATGGTAAACCCGTCGACTTCCATGTCGTGCAGACGGGATTCGAGCTCACTCGGGTTCATCGCTTTTCTCCCGGGATGTGTCCCCGTACCAGTCGACTCCCGTCCGATCCTCTAGGCGTTCTTGAGGCGTTCGGCCCGCCTCTTGATGAGCTGTCCGTAGCTCTCCCGATAGGAAGTCACGGCGGGTCCCTTCTTCGTCGAACCGATTCCGTCGAAGTCCTTGTAGCCGAGCAGGTCCGCCAGCGGCTTCGGGTACTGCGCGACCTCCTCCCTGGGGATGGAGAGGAAGAAGTTGGTGAAGGGCCGGATCCATGGGGCACAGTAGGAGACCTGCAATCCGAGGCGAGGGGCATCGCTCTCGTTGTCGGCGGCCTGGTGGAGCAGGGCCCCGTTGAACACGACCGCACTGCCCGCCCGCATCTCCGCGGCGACCATGCCTTCCACCTCGCGATGATCGGTTCCGTAGCCCGGCGCTCCCGCCGTCTTGTGACTGCCGGGAAGCAGACGGGTCGCGCCGTTCTCGGCGGTGAAGTCGTCGATCGCGAGGATGCAGCTGCACACCACCGGCTGGTGGGGCCGCGGGAGCGGAATGAGAGCATCATCCGGGTGGATCGGCTGCTGGTTCTCGCCCGGGAGCAGGTCGATCGCCGAGAACGCGGTGAGAAGGCACTCTGCCCCCAGGATCCCCTGGACCACGGGGAGAAGGCCCTCCAGGATCGGGACCTCCCAGAAGAGTGGATCCAGCCGCAGCAGCCCGGCCGTGCGCAGCTGCGAGTTCCCGTCGATCGGCCTGCCCCGCTCGGCCTCTCCCAGGGTCTCCTGCTCGATCTCGCGAACGCGCCTGCCAATCGCTTCGACGGCGTCGGGCCCCAGGAGGTCTTCGACGATCGTGTAGCCGTCGCGCTCGATGGCCTCGATCTGCCGCTGGACCTTGGAATCCGGCATCGTGGCTTCCTCTCGATTTCGGGTCCCGAAGCGGCGGGCCCCAGGGTCCTGGCGGGATTCCAGGTCCGGAGCCCTTCCTCCGGCACCGGACCTGCCAAGGGGCCGCTCGATTCTGCGAGGCCGAGCCGCCTCCCAATACTACACGAAGAGGTGGCAGGAAGAGGCGAAGGGGCGCAAGGCGGCCCTTCCTACCCATGGACGGCACCCGGCCTTCGCGCCCGGTCCCGCCCAGCGCTCGGTCCTACTCCGCCGGGGAGGGCCTGTCGTCCGGGGGCCAGGAGGCGACCCCCTCTTCCAGCGGAATCCGCAGACCCCGGGCCAGGGTCGAGATCAGGCTCCAGGTTCCCACCGCGGCGACCAGATCGACGCAGGCGTCCCGGCCGAGAGCGGCCTCGCAACGCGCCCAGTTCTCGTCGCCGAGGTTGCGGGTCTCGAGCAGCTCGTCGGTTGCCGCCAGCACCGCCTGCTCCTTCTCGCCGAAGCAATCCGCTGCCCGCCAATCCCGAACGGCGAGCAGCTCTTCGCTCTCGCAGCCGTACATCTTCTGGGCGATCGGCCAGTGCTGCGTCCACTCGTAGTCGCATCCGGTCACCCAGCCGATTCGCATGATCACGAACTCGCGAAGACGGCTATCGAGCTCGGCTTTGAAGAGAAGTGAGAAGAGCAGATCCGAAATGGCCTTCGCGGTGTCCGGGCGATGGAACAGCGTGCGAAAGACGTTGAGTTCTACGACCGCCTCGTGAACACCATGGGCATTCGCAGCTTCGCGGGCGGCTTCCGGCGAGAGCATCTCCACTCGCGGCTTCGTCATGATCTCGATTCCTCTCGTTGACTCCATCGAGGCTCCTGGCGCAGGAGCCTCACTCGGATTCCGCGTCTCCCTTGCGCGGCAGGTCCATGGCTCGCAGGACCATCGCCTGGGCCTCGCTGATCTTCTGGTCCCCGCGATAGCAGCTGCCCTCGACCGCGAACTTCTTTCCCTCGACCGACGCCACGGCGGCCTCGAAGCGCAGCTCTTCGTGGATGGGCGTCGGCTTCAGATAGCTCACCTTCAGCCAGAGGGTCGGCCCCGTTGCGCCTGCGGCCATCACCGCGTAGGCCAGGAGCTGGTCGTAGACGGCTGCGACCATCCCCCCCTGCACCATGTCCGGCCCGCTCTCGTAGCGATCGGGGAAGGTGCAGCGAATGACGAGCTTCTCGTTCTCGAGGGTCATCTTCATCGGGGGCGCGATCGGATTGAACTCCCCGGTCGCAGGGTTGAAGGGAATGACGTCATTGGGGGCGTCGGCGTCGAAGGCGTAGCGGAAGGACTCCATCGCCCGGCTCCGGGTCACGGGCTCGATCGAATCCAGGAGGGCCTCGACCCTGTCGGCCGCTGCGGACAGGTCTTCGACGGACCCGCTGAGTCGCACGACGCGCTCGTTGATCGTCCTCATACCAGCGATGAGGCGCGCGCATTGGGCAACCTGTTCCTCGCTGAAGTCGGGGTCGAAGCTGGTGTAGTCACTGAGCGGCATGGTTCGTCCTGGTTCCAGGGTCGGGGCGCGGGGAAGGGTCGCAGCCTCCTGCGACTCGGCGGAGAGTGTGCCGCATCGCGCCGGATTCGCTGCCAGATGCGGCGCTTTTCTGGCTGGAATCCGGCCCTTGCTCGACCCGGTCCCAGCCTCGCGCGAGATGCGGGCTAGACTCGCGGCTTCGCAACCAGCGCACCGCCGGAGTCGACATGCACAGCGAGCTCTGTGATCTCTTCGGGATCGATGTTCCGATCTTCGCCTTCACCCACTGCCGCGACGTCGTCGTCGAGGTGAGCAAGGCCGGGGGCTTCGGCGTGCTCGGCGCAGTCGGGTTCTCGCCCCGGCAGCTCGAGCTCGAGCTGCAGTGGATCGACGAGAGGATTGGCGATCGGCCCTATGGCGTCGACACCATCATCCCTACGCGATACCAGGGCCAGGGAGAGGAGGACGCCGGCAAGCTCGAGACGGCGCTGCTCGCCGCGGTCCCTCAGGAGCACTACGACTTCTCGAACAAGATCCTCGCCGACCACGGTGTCCCTGAGTTTCCCGAAGAGGAGAAGGGCCACGATCTGCTCGGCTGGACCCATGCCACGGCGATGCCACAGGTCGAGGTCGCCCTGGCCCACGAGAAGGTCAAGCTCCTCGCCAACGCGCTCGGCACCCCACCCGCCGACGTCATCGAGAGCTGCCATGCCTCCGGAATCCAGGTCGCAGCGCTCTGCGGAAGCGCCCACCAGGCCCTTCGGCACAAGGAGGCCGGGGTCGACATCGTCATCGCCCAGGGACATGAAGGCGGAGGGCACACGGGAGAGGTCGCCAGCATCGTGTTGTGGCCGGAGGTGGTGGCTGCCGTTGCACCGGTACCCGTCCTGGCGGCGGGCGGCGTGGGGACCGGGCAGCAGATTGCGGCCGCCCTGGCCCTCGGCGCGGCGGGCACGTGGAGCGGTTCGCTCTGGCTCACGGTCAAGGAAGCCGCGGGCGCGATGGCCCAGAAGGAGTCCTACCTTGCGGCCACCAGCCGCGACACCGTGCGCACGCGCTCCATCTCCGGCAAGCCGGCGCGCATCTTGCGAAACGCCTGGACCGAGGCCTGGGAGCAGGCCGATGCTCCGGAGCCCCTCCCCATGCCTCTCCAGGGGCTGGTTTCCATCGACATGATGCGGCGCTCGATGCGCTATCCCGACAAGTCGCAGGAAGTCGGCTTCAATCCGGCGGGCCAGGTGATCGGCATGCTCAATCAGGTGCGGTCGGTGCGCAAGGTCATGTCCGACCTCATCGACGAGTACTCGGATGCCGTGGAGCGCCTTCAGGAGATGTCGCTCTAGAGTGGCCCGAGCTGGAGAGACCTGCAATCCGTCGAGACGCGAGGACGCCGGTGTATCGCAGCCTTGATCCCCGATCGATCGTGGACGCAGCCGGGGTGCTGACCCGCCGCATCGGCGAGCGCTTCCCCGACTCGGGGCTCCAGGACGCCTCGGAGGAACTCGTGCGTGTCGCCGGGGAGGTCCAGCAGCGCTCGGCGGCGATCGCGAGGCCCAATCTTCCCCTTCGGCTTGCGATCGGCGTACTGGGCTTCCTGCTCGTCGGGGCGCTGGCCGCCGCCGTGACCTCCTCGCATGTGCCCAGCACCGCCTTTGCGCTTCCCGTGCTGATCCAGATCACGGAGGGTGGGATCAACGTGATGCTGCTCTTCGGGGGCGCTGCGCTCTTCCTCTTCGGGACGGAACGTCGCCTCCAGCGCAGGAGGGCGCTCTCCGCCATCCACGAGCTGCGCGCCCTGGCCCACGTCGTGGACATGCGCCAGCTCACGAAGGATCCCCAACGGGTGCTGGATGCCAACTTCGTGGCAACGGCCTCATCACCCGCCCGAGCCATGTCGGCCTTCGAGATCTCCCGCTACCTCGACTACTGCAGCGAGATCTTCGCCCTGATCGGAAAGCTGGCCGCGGTCTACGCCCGCGACTTCGAGGATGCGCCGGCCATCGCCGCTGCGGGGGACGTCGAAGCCCTGACGACGGGCCTCTCCCGAAAGGTCTGGCAGAAGCTGATGATCCTCCGCTTCGGCCCGGGCCGGCCCGCCAGCTAACCCAGCGAATCGACGTTGACGACCTCGGCCTCGATCGGGGGAGCATTCTCCTCGGGCAGGAGGAAGCGCCAGAAGATCATCCCGGTGCGCAGCCCCGCCGTGTCGATCCAGTTGGGCACACCCGGATCGCGGTGGGCGATGACCATCTCGAAGCTCCCGTCCTCCTGGTACTGGACCTGGTTGCGGTTCAGCGAGACCCTGCGGTGCCGGTAGGGGGGCGTCTGCAAGCGATGGTTCCACAGCACCACGTTCGCGAAGCGACAACGAGGGAATCGGCCGCGCATGATCAGCGCCTGGTCCGCCTCGAGCTCGTACCGGGTCTGCAAGTAGGCGTTGTCGACGGCCGCGAAGCCGATCTCGGCATTGCTCTCGTCGTAGGCGGAGTTGTCGAACCGGTTGATCTCGTTGGACACCCAGGCTGGCATCACCTCCGGCGGGAGGTCCGGGAAGTCGAGGGTCGCGCCGCGCACGAAGTTGATCACGCGCTGGATTCCGGCGGCGATCGCGGCATCGTCCATGGGGGGCGCCGGTCCCGGATCCTCGATGGGATCGATGGTCAGGGGGACGTGAAAGGTCGGATCCGCCGCGACACTGCTCTCCCACTCCCAGTAGTGACGGGTGGTGATGCTGCCGGCCCCGGGCTCGAGCCGGAGCCAGTTGCGCGGCCTGGGCTCTGGGCTCGCGATGATCTCGTAGCTGCCGTCCTCGGCGATGTCGAACTCCGTGTCGTTCAGCGTCGCGATCACGCCCTTCGAGAGGTGGCCCTCCATGGCCCCGGTCTCCACGGCGAAGGAGGTGTAACAGGCGCCGTGGATGTTCCCGCGAATGCGGTAGCTGCCCTCCGGATCGACGATGGCGCCGTAGTAGACGGCGTCGGGGTTGTCGCCCAGGAGCTTCTTCGTCGGACTCAGCCAGCGGTGGAAGACGGGGCGCTCGGGATCCACGTCGAACCAGCACTGGAAGCCGTGCTGAAGCGCATTCGCGATGAGATAGCGACCGGCCGCCCGCTCCTCGGGTGAGTGCATCCCGCGATCGGGTCCGATGTACCCCGCCTCGATCTCGCCGAGCGCGGCGGAGAGCTCCGCATAGGCGCGCGCGGCTGCATCGTCCGCGAAGGCTGCTTTCGTCGGGTCGCTCGAGCTCATGGGGCTCTCCATTTCCTCGAGGGCGCCGCCTGACAAGAGGGCCCGGTCGTCCCAGCCGAGTCACGAATTCTACAGCGCTGGGCCCGCGCCCGCTCGGAGAAACCGGCCCGGCGGAAGCGGAGATGGCCCGCCAACCCGGGTCTCGCCCTGGGTTGGCGGGATGGACTCCTTCGCGCCACCTTCGGAGGCCCCCAAGGATGGGAGCCACAACGCACATGAAGATCCTGCTCTGGACCGCTTCCCTCCTGATCGTCGTCGTGCTGCTGGCCGCGGCCGCGCAGACCTTTCGCTACCTGCGCACGCGGCGCGACGTCGTTGCCGATCGTCAGGAGCTCTTCTACTCGTCCTCGGTGTTCCACGTCGTGACCCTCGTCGAGCTCGCGCCGGGCCAGGGGCTGCTTCCGGGCGTGAGTCGTCTGGTCGAAGCCATCGAAGAGCAAGGCGCGAAGGCAATCTACGCCGGCAAGGTGGCGGTCAACGCGCTCTACTCGAAACAGCTCCCCGAAGTCGAGTGGGACGCCTACGTGCTGGCGCAGTATCCCTCCCGGGCCGCCTACGATGCGTCGGCAGCGGACCCCGCCTACCAGGAGGCGCGCGAGAGCTTCGCCCGGAGCTACGCCATGGGAATGCAACGCCCGGCCGTGCTGAACCTCGGTGTCCCCATCGGCTTGCTGGGCGTGCGTGCCGCCGACATCGTCCGTGGTCGGCCGCCACGCTATCCCTTCGAGCCCGCAGTCCTGCCCGAGGACGTACCGGAGGAGATGCTCGCCCGTCGCGACCAGCTCGTCCGTGGCCTCCTGGCGAACCGCGAATACGGGAGCGAGGCCCTCGTCGTCTTCAACTTCATCAAGGAGGGGAGCGAGGAAGAACGGGCCGCCAATGCGGGCTATGGCCGCACCATGCTGGGCATGATGGCAGAGCTCGGAATCGGCCCCATGCACATCGGCCGGGCCGTCACCCTCGAAGGCGACGCGGAGTTCGACAACATCGCGATCGTCTACTACCCGGGCGTGGAGTTCTTCGCCGAGATGGTGCAGAGCAGCTTCTACACGAGCATCTCCGGCGGCAAGCAGCTCGGCGACACCCTCGTATCGCCAACGGTTCCCTTGCTTCCGCACCTCTGACCCGGCACCCCGATTCGAAGGGGAGGCCCGTCGTCTTTTGTAGCGAAGCGCTCACACGAGGGAGAGCATCAGGCCCTCGGGCGAGAGACCGAGCAGCACGCGACCTGCGTCCTCGAGGTGATGGGGGGCGACGGTCATGTGCTGTCGCACGACGCGTACGTCGCGGGCTCGGCGTTCGAGCGGGGATTCCAGGTCGTTGGCGGTCGTGCCCGCCGCCTCGGCCACGAGGTCGACGGCTTCGGCGCTGGCACGTGCCGCATCCGAGCACGCGATCTGCAGCAGGGCGCGTTGCCGGGCGCTGGGCTCCTTGCCGGCGACGACCTCATCCCAGACCTCGCCGACCGCCTCCATCACGAAGGCGCGAGCACCGCGGAGCCGAGCCTCCGCCGCGGCGACGGCTCGCTGTGCCAGCGGCCGCTCGCGAAGCGTGGAGCTCGAGAAGCGCGGGATCTTGCCCGTCGCGATCTCGACGAAATCGTCGATGGCCGCGCGCGCGATCCCGAGCCCGATCCCGACCTTGTTGTAGGCGAGACGGGAGCCGCGCGGAAATCGCACGATCGGAGCATCCTCCGCGATCTCGGAACCAGGCGCCATGAAGGTCGCGACCCTCGCTTCTGGAACGAAGACACTCTCGACCTGCACGTCGTGCGAGCCGGAACCACGAAGCCCACCGACCTTCCAGTTCTCCACGATCTCGAACTCGGCACGCGGCACGAGCATGAAGCGAGGGGGCTCGTCCGCCTTCGGGGCTCCGTTCTCGTGGACGACGCTGAGCCCGTAGAACCAGTGACTGTTGTGGCAGCCGCTCGCGAACTGCCATCTTCCCGTCAAGCGATAGCCCCCGTCGACCACTTCGGCGACGCCCAGGGCGGCCGTCGATCCGCACAGGACCGTGAGAGGATCGGCGAAGAGCTCGCGGTTGTTCCGGAAGCCCAGAGTCAGCAGCCCGAAGCTCTCGATTCCAACCATCAGGTTCCAGGCGGCTGAGCCGTCCGCCTCGGCGATCGCCTCGATGACGGCAATCTGCGTCATCGGATCGTGCTCGCCGCCTCCCTGTGTGCGCGGCGCTCCGACGCGATAGAGACCGGCCTTGGCCATCGCCTCGGCCACGTGAGCGGGGAGTCGGCACTCCCGCTCCGCTTCGTCTGCGGCCTCGCGCACCAGGGTCTGGAGCTCGCGGGCCGTCGCGACGGGGTCTCGGGTCATGGGGCCACCGGGTCGAAGGGGGAGGTTAGAGTAGGTGAGGAGTGGGGGAGTAGCGACTTCACCCGATCGGATGGCGGAGGGCGGTTACCATGAGGGGCTCAGGAGAACCCCCATGCGAAGGCTCGCGATAGCCCTGGCGCTCATCCTCGTCACCATCCTCGTGGTGGGTGTGCTCGCCACCCAGGGGTGGTTCGGAGAAACCCAGGACCGCGGGGAGATCACCACCGCCGCGCGGGACCCGGGAGAGGTCGCGTTGCGCGGCGCGCGCCAGGATCGCGCTCGAGCAAGCCTGGGCGTGGAGGCACCGAAACAGATCCTCTTCGGCGACATGCACGTCCACACCACCTACTCCCTCGACGCCTTCTCGGTCAGCCTGCCCATGGCCGGGGGCGAGGGGAGTCACCCACCGGGAGATGCCTGCGACTTCGCGCGCTTCTGCTCGGGTCTGGACTTCTGGTCCATCAACGACCACGCCGAGAGCCTCACGCCGCACCAGTGGACCGAAACGAAGGTGGCGGTCCGGCAGTGCAACGCCGTGGCCGGCGATGCGGGCGATCCCGACCTCGTGACCTTCCTCGGCTGGGAGTGGACCCAGATCGGAACCACCCCCGAGAACCACTACGGCCACAAGAACGTCGTGCTGCTCGACACCGGCGAGGAAGAGGTGCCCACGCGCCCGATCGCCTCGCGCCGGCAGCTCTTCCCCGCCATCAACCCCTTCAGCTTGCCGGTCCGCCTGGGCTTGATCGCCGCTGCGCCCGGTGGCGGCGGGCGCCAGCCCTATCTCGACTTTGCCCGCTACCTGGAGGATCGTTCGGCCGTTCCCTCCTGTCCGGACTCCCCAGACCCCCGCTCGTTGCCGGCGGACTGCGCAGAGAGCGCGGCGACGCCCAGCGAGCTCTTCGCCCGCCTCGACCAGTGGGGCTTCCCGCGCCTGGTGATCCCCCACGGCAATACCTGGGGCATCTACACGCCGGCCCTCTCGAGCTGGGACAAGCAGCTCCGCGCACACGAGGATCCGGACCGCGACGAGTTCCTGATCGAGGTGTTCTCCGGCCACGGCAACATCGAGGCCTACCGGAGCTGGCGCGCCTTCGAAGAAGGCCCGGACGGCAGTCTCGGCTGTCCCGAGCCCAGCCCGAGCTACCTGCCGGCCTGCTGGCAGGCTGGAGAGATCATCCGCAAGCGTTGCCAGGGCGCGGGGCTCGAAGAGGCGGAGTGCGAGAGCCGCGCCCGCGAGGCGCGCGCCCACTTCGTGGCGGCGCGGGAGATGGGCCACGGGACCGTGCCCGGCGCCCGGGTCGAGGAATGGCTCGACGCCGGGCAGTGCCGCGACTGCTACCTGCCGGCCTTCAACTACAGACCGGCGGGCTCCGTGCAGTATGCACTGGCGCTCCGCGACACGTCGGAGCCGGAGAGGCCGAAGCGCTTCCGCTTCGGGATGCTCGCTTCGAGCGACGTGCACAGCGCCAGGCCGGGCAACGGCTACAAGGAGTTCGCCCGGCGGCGGATGAGCGACGTCAACCTCGCGGCCCTCGGCCCGGGCTCCTTCGTGCCGCCGGCCGAGCCCGAGGCCCGGTCGGTCCCGCTGGCGCCGGACGCCTCCGTGTCGCCGGAGTTCGAGCGCTTCTCCTCCTTCCTGGGGCTTGGCGGCCTGGTGGCGGTGCACAGTGCGGGCCGGGATCGCCGGGCGATCTGGCAGGCTCTCGAGCGACGCGAGGTCTACGGAACCAGCGGGAGTCGCATCCTGCTCTGGTTCGACCTGCAGGCAGAAGGCAGGAGCGACGCCGTCCCGATGGGCTCGGCGGTGAGACGCAAAGACGTGCCGACCTTCACCGTGCGAGCCGCTGGCGCCTTCGAGCAGAAGCCCGGCTGTCCGGCGGACGTGCTGGGTGCGCTTCCCGGCCCCCGCCTGGAGAGGCTCTGCGTCGGCGAGTGCTACCACCCCGGCGACCGCAGGCACCGCATCGACCGGATCGAAGTCGTGCGCATCCGCCCCCGGGTGGAGGCCACCGAGGACGTGGCGGACCTGATCGAGGATCCCTGGCAGGTGCTGCCCTGCCCCGCCGATTCCTCTGCCGGCTGCCAGGTGGAGTTCTCGGATCCCTCCTTCGCCAACGCCGGAAGGGACACGGTCTACTACGTCCGTGCCCATCAGGAGGCCACACCCACCGTGAACGCCGGCAACCTGCGCTGCCGCCACGATGAGCAGGGCCGCTGTCTCGAGGTGACGCCGTGCAGCGTGACCGGGGACACGCCGTCAGAGGACGACTGCCTGGCCTCCGCCGAGGAACGCGCCTGGTCGTCGCCGATCTTCGTGGACTTCGGGGCATAGCCCTTCGGCCGGGCGGCCCGACCTGTCGTAGCCTATGGCCTGGAAACGGGAGGGATCCAGATGCGTTTCGGACTCCTCATCGCGGCTCTCCTGCTCGCGGCGCCTCTACCGGCGGCCGAGCCCGACATCCATCCCGGGCTGAAGACCTACATCGAGTCTCACGGGGAGGCGCGCCTGGAGAAGGTGACCGAGCGTGTCCATGTGGCGCGCGCCTACGACGGAGCCAATTTCTTCTTCGTCATCGGTGACGAGACCGCCGCCCTCGTCAAGCTGCCTCCCCATCTCGCCGCCGAGCCGACGCTGCGAGACCACTACCATCGGCTCAGCTGGATCGTGAAGGGGCTGTACACGCGCTTTGCCGGCTGGTTCGGAGACGATGCCCTGGAGATGATCCAGCACACCCCTGCCGCCGAGGCCGAGCGCATGCTCGCGTTGGCGGGCGGAGCCGAGCGCGTGCTGCAGCGGGGTCGCGCGGCGCTCGCCGAGGGCGATGCGCCATGGGCTGCCCAGCTGGCCACCTACCTCCTGCGGGCCGGCGGGGGGGGGAGCCGCCGCGACGCGGCTCAAGGTGGACGCGTTTCGCGCGCAGGCAGGGCTGACGCCCAGCAGCAACGAGCGCGACTACCTCCTCACCGAGGCCAAGATGCTCGCAGGCACCTACCGCCCGGGCGCAGAGCGCAGCATCCTGTCCCCGGACACCGCCGCCGGGGCATCGCCAGCGACCCTGGTGGAGCTCTTGAGCGTTCGTTTCGACATGCGCCGCGCCCTCGATGCCGAGCTCGGCGTCAACCTGCGCTTCAGCGACCGAGACGAGATCTTCGGCGTGGAGATCGACCGGGGCGTCCTGCGCCGCCAGCCGAGGCCGGCGCCCAACGCCGTCGCCACGGTCCACTTGACCCATCGCCAGATGCTGGCGCTGGTGACAGGCCGGGTGCGTTTCGCGGACGCGGGCCTGCGCGTCGAGGGAGACGCGAGCCAGGCCGGGAAGCTCTTCGAGCTGCTGGGGCTCTAGCGTCGACCGTGCGGGGCCGCCAAGGCGGAGTGCGCCGATCCCACCTGTTGCATACTGCCAGGCGGGGACCCCAAACGATGCGGAAGTTCGAACGGACCGGAGTCGTCGCAATGGCGGCCTGGATCGCCCTGGCGCTGGCGGCCCTCGCGCCTGCCCACGAGAAGCTTCCCGGCGGGGGGGCCGGGGGGGGCGGCTCGAGCGTGGCGCTCTCAGACGTGCCCTGTGTCGCGGGCTTCGCCGACCTGTATCCCTGCATGAACGTCGACCTGCTTTCCTTCACTCCCATTGCGGACCTGGGGCTGGGTCAGGCGAACGACATCTGGGGCTGGACCGATCCGGGCACCGGCACCGAGTACGCGATCCTGGGGATGGACAGCGGTGTCGCGTTCATCGACCTCTCGGATCCCACACAGCCCGTGCACGTGGCGACGCTGCCCTCCCAGACGGCGGCATCGTTCTGGAACGACATGAAAGTGATCGGGGATCACGCCCTGGTCGTCTCCGAGGCCGCGGCGCACGGGATGCAGGTTCTCGATCTGACCCAGCTGGCGGGCATCCTCACACCGCCGGCCATCTTGACGGCCACGGCGCACTACCCCGCCTTCGGCAACGCCCACAACCTCGCGGTCGTCGAGGAGACGGCGATGGCCTACGCCGTCGGTAGCGACAGCTGTCTCGGCGGGCTGCACATGGTCGACATGGCGATTCCTGCGAACCCCGTCTTCGCGGGTTGCTTCTCTGACGACGGCTACACCCACGATGCACATTGCGTCATCTACGCAGGTCCGGACGCGACCTACCAGGGTCGTGAGATCTGCTTCGCGGCCAACGAGGACTCGCTCACGATCGTCGACGTGACGAACAAGGCCGCGCCGGTTCAGGTCTCGCGGACCGTGTACGCCGGTGTGGGCTACGCGCACCAGGGTTGGCTCACTCCCGACCACGAGACCTTCCTGGCGGACGACGAGTTCGACGAGCTCGATTTCGGCACGCCCACGCGCACCTTCGTGTGGGATGTCAGCGATCTCGATGCGCCGCTCGTCAGTGGCTTCCACGAGCACGCGACCGCCGCGATCGACCACAACCAGTTCGTGCAGGGCGGCCACGTCTTCCAGGGGAACTATCGGGCCGGCGTGCGCATCCTGCGGCTGGGTGACCCGGCCCTGGCCGAGATGGCGGAGATCGCCTTCTTCGACACCTACCCGAGTGATGACGACGTCGGCTTCAACGGTGTGTGGGGCGTGTACCCCTTCTTCCGGAGCGGCATCGTGGTGGCCAGCGACATCGGCGGAGGGCTCTTCGTGCTACAACCGCACCTGGCCGCCATTTCCGAATGCAGCGACGGCATCGATGACGACGCCGATGGGCTCGTCGACTACCCAGCCGACCCAGGCTGCTTCGACTCCGACTCGCTTCGCGAAGACCCGGGCTGCTCGGACGGCCTGGACAACGACGGCGACGGCGCGATCGACTGGGACGGTGCCGGCGTCGGCCCGGCCGACCCGACCTGCGAGGGACTGCCCTACCGATACCGCGAGTCCGCCTGCGGGCTCGGCTTCGAGCTGGCGCTCTGCGTCCCCCTCCTCGCGGCCCTCCGGCGAAGACGCCGTGCTGCAGAACCCGGCGGGCCCTAGCGCCACCAGCTGCCGTCGAGCATGCGCTCGAGCGTCGCGCGGTGGTAGATCACGGCATCGACGTCTTCCGACCATTCGTCCTCACCGAAGTGGACCCGGCGCTCGTGCACCCGCGTCATCACGATGCCGTGACGCAGCGCTGCATAGACCTGATACCACGCGAGATCGCGGGCTTCGTGCCCGGTCAGGCGCGCGTAGGTTGCCGCCACGTCCCCGGGCTGCATGAAGTCGGGCATTCCGGGCTGGCCCCCGCTGCGGGAGAGCTCGTCGAAGAAGCAATGCAGGAAGATCATCCAGCCGAGGTCGAGCTCGCGCGGGCCGAGGCCTGCCATCTCCCAGTCGAGCACCGCGACGGGCTCGAAGCCATCGTAGAGGAGATTGCCGATGCGCGAGTCGCCCCAGCTGACGACCGTCTCGCCCTCCTCTTCCGGCCAATGCGCCTCGAGCCACTCGAAGGCCCGCTCGAGCACCGGATGATGCCGATCACTTCGCGCCCAGGCGTAGTAGCGCCGTTGATTCTCGAAGTGGCGCTGCAGCGGCGTGTCGCCCGGAAGATCGAGCTCGCAGAAGGCCAGGTCGGGCGAGCTCGCGTCGATCGCGTGCAGCCCGGCGAGCACGCCGACGCTCGCGTCCTGGAGGTGGCGTCGCTGCTCGGGGGTCGCCTCGGAGAGCCAGCTGCCGAAGGTGTAGGGCATCACGTCCGGGGGGACGCGCCCCTCCACCCGATCCATCACGAAGAAGGGCGCCCCGAGGTAGCCCGGAGCGAGCTCGAGCCAGTGCACCCGGGGGACCGGGAGAGAGCTGCGTTCGCGAACCAGCTTCAAGAGCTCGAACTGCGCCTTCAGGTCGTAGACGGGAAAGACGGGGCAGTCGTGGCGATCGGGCTCCACCCGGGCCACGTAGGAGCCCCCGCGTGCCTCGCCCTCTTCTCTCCACGTGGCGTCGAAGAGCAGCGTCTCGCTGGACAGCCCGTTGGCGGAGGGGCTGGTCAGGTCGGAGACCTGCGGCGCAGCGCCCCGGGGCAAGCGATCGCCGAGCCACGCCTCGAGGGCGAGCCGCAGCGCCTCGGGATCTCGTGACGACCTCTTCACCTCTTCGGGGGAACGGTCGGTCTGGATGCTGTCGTCCACCATCTCGGCCTTCTTCTGGATCCATCGTCCAGTGGGAGAGGACTCTGGCACCTCTTTCGGGACGGCGCATCTGCCATACTCGCCAACCCGTATCGCAGGGTCCGGATCCACCTCGGAGCCATCCGCAGCGATGCCGGGAGGAGGAGCCGCGAGCCATGATCTCCAGCTGGGACGACTATCCGGTTCACCAGACCCACGAGCCCGTGCGCTTCGTACAGACCAGCGATCGCAACTTCTACGATCGCTACTACTTCAATATGCACGCGTCGAGTGGCGAGCTCTTCATGGTGATGGGCCTGGGCCAGTATCCGAACCTCGGCGTGCAGGATGCCTTTGCCTGCGTGCAGCGCGGTGACAAGTACCGCGTCACGCGAGCTTCCCGTGAGCTCGGCGACCGCATGGACACCAGCGTCGGCCCCTTCCGGATCGAGGTCGTGAAGCCGCTCGAGGAGCTTCGCTTCGTGCTCGAGGAGGACGAGCACGGGATCGCTGCGGATCTCCTCTGGCGCGGATCGATACCGGCCGTCGAAGAGCAGAACCAGTTCCTACGCCGCCACGGCCGTGTCTTCTTCAACACTTCGCGCTTTGCGCAGACCGGATGTTGGGAGGGCACCCTCCGCATCGCTGACGAACACTTCGAGGTCAGCCCGGACCGCTGGTGGGGGACCCGCGATCGATCCTGGGGCATCCGCCCGCACGGCGAGCCCGAGCCCGAGGGGATCCACGCGGGCGGCCCCGGCTCGATGTCGGGCATGTGGAACTACTTCCCCATGCAGTTCGATGACCACAGCATCCTCTACATCCGGAACGAGGAGAACGACGGAAGCCTCGCCCTCTACGACGCGCGCCGGATCTGGAGCGACCCTCGGAAGCCGATCGAGAACCTCGGCCTCGTCGAGTACGAACACAGCTTCACCCCGGGCACCCGCATGATGACGGGCTCCGTGGTCCGCTTCCCGGACGCCCCGTCCGGCCCGCTCGAGATTCGCTGCGAGCCCCTCTGCCACGCCTTCATTGCCATCGGAACGGGCTACACGCCCATCGAGCCCGACTGGCGCCACGGCATGTACCAGGGCCCGCTGGTGGTCCAGGACAGGGAATACGAGACCGCGGAGATCGCCCCCCTCGGACAGCTCACCCTGGTCGACCACGTGGCCCGCTTCAGCTACCAGGACCACGTGGGGCACGGGCTCTACGAGCACGCCTTCATCGGGCCCTTCGAGAAGTACGGGATGAAGGATCGCGCCGACGGGGCCGCCTGATGGCGGCAGGCGGTTGGGGGGAGACCGGGACGCGGCGATCGCCTCGCGGGTCTAGCGCACGAGGTCGAGGATCCGCTCCGCGCGATCGACCCGAGCGCTCGAGCCCTCGGCGATGCGCCTGGTCTTCGATTCGACATCGAGCATCTGCCGGTTCACCCAGCTCGCGGCGAGATCGAAGCGGCGTTTGTCGGCAGCGGCCTGTTTCAGGAGCTCGGAAGCGACGATCACATCGATCACGACATCCGCGAGCGCGCGTGCTGAGAGCAGCGCGTAGCCGAAGTCGGCCATCAGTGCCACCGAGGCCTCCATGATCTGGGCCATCGCCGTGCGCACCTTGCCGGCGTAGTCGACCAGCTCGGGGTCCTCGAGCGAGTCGAGCTCCGCGCCGATCTCTTCGAAGACCACGCCGAGCGCCCCCTTGCCGATCTCCTTGAGAGCGAAGGAGACCTGGATCTCGGAGGTGCCCTCGTAGATCGTCGTGATGATCGCGTCGCGGTGCAGCTTGCCCGCCTCGCTCTCCTCCATGAAGCCGATTCCGCCGTGCACCTGGATCGCCGTGCGCGTGAGTTGGTCGCAGCCCTCCGTGGCCAGGTACTTCGCGAGCGGCGTGAGCAGGCGGATGCGAATCGAGTTGCGCTCGAGGAGGGCCTGGAGCTCCTTGGCCTCCTCGTCCGGCACCCCGCCGCCCGCAAGGCGATTCTCGACGGCGCGGTTGCGGTCGACCAGCACGCAGGCACGGTAGAGCAGCGCGCGGCTGCCTTCGAGTGTCAGCGCCATGCGGGCCAGCATGTTCTTCATCAGTGGCTGATCGCCGATCGGCACGCCAAACTGCTTGCGTTCGGACGCGTAGCGAAGGGCCAGGGACATCGCTGCCTCGGAGATGCCGACGCCCTGCGCCGCGACTCCGAGGCGCGCGTTGTTCATGAGCGTGAGCATCGCCTTGAAGCCCTCTCCCTTCTCGCCGAGGCGCCACGCTTCTGCATCGTCGAAGTCGACGACCGCGGTCGGCGATCCGTGGATGCCGAGCTTGTGCTCGAGACGCGGGACGCTGACGCCGTTGGGCGTGCCGTCGGGCAAGGTGCGTGGACACAGGAAGAGCGATAGACCCCGCGTCGTGCCCTTCGACTCGTCGAAGCTGTCCGCGTCTCGTGCGAGCACGAGATGGATCTCGCAGCCACCGTTCGTGATGAATATCTTCTGTCCATCAAGAAAGACGCGCCCCTCGCGAGCCTCCGCTCGGGTCGTGATGGCGCCGAGATCCGAGCCCGCCTGCGGCTCCGTGAGATCCATGGCCCCCATCAGCTCCCCGCTCGCGAAGCGAGGCAAATACTGCTCCTTCAGCTCCTGGGGGGCATAGACCTGGATGTCCTCAGCCACGCCGGCCTGCAGGCCCACGATCGTCATCAAGCCGGCGTCGGCCCGCGAGATCATCTGCAGGATCAGGTTCGCAACCAGCGAAGGCAGCCCGAAGCCACCGAACTCCTCGGCGACGGCGAACGACACCAGGCCCGCCTCGCGCAGCTTCTCGTAGCCCTCGCGAATGTGGTCCGGGTAGATGACCTCACCGTCCTCGAGCCGAGCCGTGAGTTCCCACCCTTCGCGAGCTGCCGGTTCGATCTCGGCACAGATCTGCGCTGCTGTCTGCAACACCTCCTGAAGGGCAGCGCGGTCGGCTTCCGCCTCGACCGCCTCGCCAGAGCGTTCGCGCATCTCCGATCGGAAGTTCGCGACATCGGTCAGGTAGATCGAAACCGCATCGCTCAGGTAGGAGGTCATGGCGCGGCTCCCCAGGCTTGGTCGGCTCTCAGCGATAGGGTACTCGAAATTGCCTTGGAAATGCCGAAGCAGGACTGAGATGTCTCCACGAAGCTGGTAGCCCAGCCCACTCGAAGGCAAGGGGCCCGGTAGACTCCCGTCCATGCCCTCCGAGCCCTCCTCCGATTCGTCATCTCCGGCGGGGGCTCCGACCGACTCTGTCCGCCCTTCACGCCCGGGCCTCAGGGGCGCCCTGTCGGCCCTCGAGAACTCGCGCTACCGCTGGCTCTTTGCCAGCAACTTCGCGTTCTTCCTCGCGATGGGCTCCCAGCAGATCGTGCGCGCCTGGCTGGCCTTCGAGATGACGGACAGCGAGCTGGCGCTGGGCTTGATCGGCTTCACGGTCGCCGTGCCCATGTTCGTGGCGGGGCCGCTCGGTGGCGTCGTCGCCGACCGGCGCGAGCGGCGAAGCCTGATCGCGATGGGCCAGGCCGCGGTGGTGGTTTCGGAGGGTTCAGTCCTCGCGCTTCTCGCGACGGGCAACCTGCAGTTCTGGCATCTCCTGGTGGCGTCCGGAGTGATGGGCAGTGTGTTTCCGTTCATCATGCCGGCGCGCCAGGCGATCGTGGCCAACATCGTCGGCAAGGCCGGCCTCTCCAACGCGATGGCCCTGAACATGGCGGGCGTGAGCCTGACGCGCGTCATCGGGCCGGCGGCAGGCGGCTTCCTGATCGGCCTCGCCGGAGTCGAGGCCACCTACGCGGTGGGGATCACGCTCTACGTGATCGCCCTCGTCTGCCTGATTCGCGTCGGCTCTTCGCCTCCCACCGGACACGCGGGGGGTCGCAAGGTGCTGGAGAATCTGTCCGAGGGGATGCGATACGTGGCCGAGAATCGGCTGGTCATGGTCCTGCTTCTCTTCGGCCTCATTCCCATGTTCCTCGCCATGCCCTTCCAGACCTTGCTCGTCGTCTTTGCCGAGGAAATCTGGCAGGTGGGCTCCGCCGGCCTGGGCATGCTCAGCGCGAGCGCCGGAATCGGCGCGGTGGTGGGCTCGGTGTACGTTGCGTGGCGCTCGGATGCGCCGAACCGCTCGCGCCGCCAGGTCCTCAGTATGGTCGGCTTCGGGGTCTTCCTCTTGCTCTTCGCACTTTGCCCGTGGTTCTGGATCGGACTGCCCCTGGTCTTCCTGGCCAATGTGTTCGCGAGCATCTATGGCACGCTCAACAACACCGCCATCCAGCTCCTGATTCCCGATCGGGTACGCGGCCGCATTTCGAGCTTCCTCATGATGTCCTTCTCCTTGCCCTTGCTCGGGACGCTTCCGATGAGTGCGATCGCCGAGCTTTGGGGGGCTCCCATTGCGGTCGGGGTCGCCTCCGTTCTTGCCGTGGTCATCGCCCTGATGTTCTACGCGTCGAGTCCCGCCCTGCGAAACATCGATGCGACCCTTCAGCGCGCGATGGTCGAGTGAGGCATGCCATGGTGATCACGATCTCGCGCCAATATGCGTCCGGGGGTACTGAAGTCGGGAAGAAGGTGGCCGACGCCCTCGGCTGGCACCTCCTCGATGGCGACCTGATCGAACAGGTCGCCAGTCGGGCGGGCGTATCGCCCGATGAAGTGGCAAGCCTGGAAGAACGCACGCCCAGCTTCCTGGAGCGCCTCATCCGCTTCACCGCGGCCGAGATGCCCGACCTCTTCGTCCCGGCATCCGCACCCGTCGAGGAGTTCGAGGAAGCGAAGCTCGTGCGCGTCACCGCTCGGCTGGTGCACGAATCGGCGAGCCGAGGCCGCGTCGTCATCGTCGGCCGCGCGGCATCGGCCATCCTGGCCGACGAGCCGGCCGCCATTCACGTCCGGCTCGTCGCTCCCCACGACATGCGCGTAGAACGCGCCACGGCCATCCTCGGGACCGATCCGGAACGCGCCGCCCGCTTGCTCGACGAGACCGATTCCGAACGCACTCGCTACTTCCGCGAGTACTACGACCGAGATCCGGACGACGCCATCCACTACGACCTCGTCCTGAACACAGGCCGCTTGGGGGTCGACGGCGCGGCCAACCTCGTCGTCGCACGCGCCCGGGCCCTTGGTTGGTGAGGCGTTGATGCGCTGAGAGGGCGCGCAACACCCGCGGGGCGCTGCTCTGGCGGTCTCACCGCCACTCCAGCAACAGCCTCGAGAGCGCGAAAGCCGCGGATGTGCCGAAACGCCGAGTGGCCAAGACCGTCCTCCTCGAGGATGAACGAGGCTACGTGATGGCAATCATCCCAGCCTCCTGCAGGCTGCAGCTCTTGGAGATCGATCGCACCCTGGGTCGACATCTCGAGCTGGCGACCGAAGAAGAGCTCGGTCAGGTCTTCGAGGGCTGTGAGGTAGGCGCTGTCCCGCCGGTCGGTGCTGCCTACTACATCCCCACGGCGATCGACGACAGCTTGCTGCGCCTCCCCGACGTGTACTTCGAGGCCGGAGACCACGAGGACCTGGTGACCGTGAGCCGCGAGGGCTTCTGGGAGCTGTTGGCGGGATCCCCGCACGGCCGGTTCAGCCGACCGAGCTAGGGTCCGGCGCTCGGGGTCGGTAGACCCCGGCGGCCACGATCGGCAGGTGCACGCGGGTCACACAGTATCGGCACTGTTTCGAGTCGCCATGGCAGCGCCCCCGTCGAAGGCGGCGCGAAGCCTCACCAGTGGGTCTATCTCCGAGGCAGCAGCCGAAAGAAAACCACCTCCCCGGGCCAGAGTGCCATGAAGACTCTCTCTTGCCATCCGTACTTCTTCAGGAAGGCCGCATCGATCCGCGCTGTATCGGCAACGGCCGTCACCCGCTCGGCCCACACGGGATAGTCGACCGTGTTTACACGCAGTCGGCAGCGAGGGTCGTTCTCGAGATTCCGCCGCCAGCGGCTCGCGCCGGTGCGGACCACCCCGTGGCCGTCGACAATGGCGATCCGGACCCGAGTCAGGCGCTCGGCACCGTCCGGATCGCGAGTGACCAGTCGGACCGACCACCGATCGGCCGCGCTCCAGTCGATCGGCCCGGTTGCGAGCTGTGGCGATCCAGTCGCGCAACCGAGCGCGAGCACGCCCACGGCCAGTCGCAAGTGCAAGTGGGGACATTCTCTCCGCAGTTTCCGTTACCCCCTGACGCGGTTTCCCTACCCTCCACTGAAGCCTCACCCCTCGGTCCCACGAGTGCCAGCCCATGCCGCGAGGACCGAGGGCCGATGCGCCTGACACCCTCCGCCACGTCATGCTGCGGGGCATCCCGAGCTGGGCGTCTCGAGCCGCTCAGTGGCGGGGGCGCTCGGGGTTTCGGATTCGACGATCAGCCGGGCACTAGCAACCGAGCAGCGGCGCAAGGAGGAGCCGGGCTGGGGCCACATCCTCGCCCAATAGCGGAAACTGCGGAAAGAACGTCCCCATTTCATGAACGACCACGCGGTACTTGCACTCCCACTCGGTGTGGTTCAAGGTCTTGGAGTCAGTCACCCGAGAAGACTCCCTCTCGACGAAGCCCTGGCAGCTCACGAGAGGGAGTTTGCGTTGAGGACTCCCAGTACTTTCGAGCTGCTCCTGCCATCCTGGCAGAGCTGCGGGGCTTCCCGATTGGGCCAGCTGAGGAGCGAATCCAACTCCCCCAAGAGAGAAGGGCCGAAGACATGTCTTCCGAGACCCCCTACGTCCTCTACGGCTCGCACGCCTCGTACGCGACGGCAAAGTCCCGGAGCTACCTGCGCAAGAAGGCGATTCCCTTCGTGGAGCGGCTCCCGTCCGCCAAGCGGTTCCGCGAGCACGTGCGGCCGACGAGCGAGAACCACCGCATCCCGCAGCTCGAGGCGCCGGACGGTACGGTGGTGCAGGACACGACGGCGATCTTCGACTTCCTGGAGGAGCGCTTCCCCGAGCCGGCCGCCTATCCCCCGGGGCCGCGGCAGCAGCTCGTCGCGCGGCTCTTCGAGGTGCTGCTCGACGCCGAGCTCGGCCGCGTGGCGTGGCACTACCGCTGGAACTTCATGGACGAGAACTACGGCTTCGTCGGCCGCGAGTTCGGCCGCTCCTTTCGTCCACAGGGAACGAACGAGGAGCTCGACCACTACGGCGATATCATCGCCGAGCGGATGGAAGGCAAGCGCGCCGGTCTCGGCGACAGCCCGGCGCTGCGGCCCGTATTGGAGCAGATCTACTTCGAGGTCCTGGACATCCTCGAGGAGCACTTCACGACACAGCCCTATCTCTTCGGTGGCCTTCCCAGCATCGCCGACCACGTCCTCATGGGCTCGCTCTTCGGTCACCTCGCTCGGGATCCAGAGCCCTCGCGGCTCATGAAGACCCGCGCGCCTCGTGTCTTCCGCTGGACCGAGCACATGAACACGCCCGAGATCCAGTCGCCCGAGTTCGCGGAGGCGCCGATGGACTATCTGCCGGACGACGCCCTCCCCGGCACCATCCCTACGCTGCTGCGCCTCTGCATCGCGGACTCGGCCGCGAGCCTGATCCGCTCCGCGGAGATCTACAACACCTGGGCGGCCGAGCACGACGACCTGCCGCCTCGCTCCCTCGTCTCGCCCGAAGGCTTCGACGAGGCAGTGGTCGGCGGCTTCGAGGGGAGGCTGCGGGGTGTCTCGGTGCCGATGGGTGCGTCTACCTACGTCCTCTGGGTACTCCAGCGGGGTCTCGACTGGTTCGCCGCCCAGAGCGAAGCCGATCGCAAGGCCGGACGGGAGCTGCTGGCCACCTGCGGCGGGGAGGAGCTTCTCGACATCGCCCTTCGCCGACGCCTCACGCGCGTCGGGAGCCGGATGGCGGTGGTGTAGGACCGGCGTAGCTCAGATCGAGACGAGGAAGTCGATGAGGGTCCGGGCCGTCCCCTCCGGGTCCTCGATCGCGAGCATGTGTCCGCGCCCCGCCACGACCTCGTGCTCGACCCGGGGAAGGTGGCGAGCCAGCAGCTCCGAAGGCTTGATGAACATCTCGTCCAGCTCCCCGAGGAGCACCAGATTCGGGCAGGAGATCCTGCGCAGCTCCTCGATCCGCGGATCCAAATCCGTATAGAACCAGCTTCCGAACTCGACCACGCGGGTCGGGTTGCCCGCTCCGAGGATGTCCTCGACCTGGCGCCAGCAGCGGTCCGGGTCCTCGTTGGTCGCGAAGCCCGAGAGGAAGGGCCGGCCGTCTCCCTTGCGCGCATGTCCCAGACGTCTGTGGATGTTCATCTCGTCGGCCCCACGTACGGCGGGATTGTCGAGCGGTGGCGTGAGCGGCGGCGGGTAGGGGCCCTCGTACCCGGGATCGCTGTAGGTGTCCGAGGGCAGGGTCGCCGAGCCCGTATCGGTGGAGATCAACGACAGCAGACGCTCGTGTCCGCCCATCGCGAAACGCAGAGCCGCCATCCCACCCGTCGCGTGGGAGAGGAGGTGGAAGCGCTCGGCTCCCACCGCCGTCGCCAGCGCGCCGATGTCCTCGGCCACCGCATTCACCGTGTAGCCGGGATCGCCGTCGCCCTCGGGCACCGAGCGCCCGTGGCCGCGCATGTCGAGATCGACCACGTGGAAGCCGGCCTCGGCGATCGCCGCACTCACACCCGGACGCGACCAGTAGGCGCCGCACTCGCTGAGGCCGTGGATCGTGAGGACGGTGGGGCCTTCTCCGATGCTGTCGTAGTAGAGGGTGGCACCGGGGCGCCGTAGGTAGGGCATGCTTCGTCTCCTGGCAGGGGAGTTGCACTCCTTCGTGCAGATCAGTCCGCCGCGATCACCGGAACCATGCGCCAGCCGTCCCCTTCGTGGACGATCGGCTCGCTCGGCCAGTAGGCGCGGAACGACACGCTGAACTCCCCGTCCGGGATCGGCAGCCAGTTCGAGGTGTCGCCGCTGTCCGCGCCGTGGGGATTGGTGGCCGAGAGGTGCAGGGTCACGGCGCCATCCGCATCGCGCCGAAGCTCGTCGCGGCTGCCGAGGTTGTGGCGGTGGATCGGGTTGTCCACCAGCCAGCCCTGGCCTTCGTAGACCGTGAGAGACCAGAAGGCCTCGACCGCTGGAAGGTGCCCCTCCGGGAAGCGGATCGTGTAGCTTCGCCCGTCGGCTCCACTCAAGACCTCGCCACCGACGCGCGCCGCCCCGGCCGACAGATAGGTGGCTTCCTGCAGCGGAAGGAAGCCCAGCGCCTCGAGGGCCAGGCCCGCGCGGAGCGGATAGTGGGTCGGCTGCTTCACGAAGACCCGGTGGTCCTGGACGCGGTACCAGTTGTCCTTCAGGTAGTACCAGCCGTCGACGTTCACTCCACCCTCCTTCGCCGCGACGCCCGCGAGCTTTCGCAGGGCGCCCTTCGGCGCCGCCGAGAGCGCGGCGCGTTGGCCGGGGTCGAGAGCGTCCCACTCGAGAGCCGATCCTGGACGGAGACCGAGCAGCTCGACCCTGTCCACGAGGGCGTCGTCGAGATTCGGAACCCAGAACCCGGGTGCGCCCCATAGCCGCGAAGCCCACTCGAAGTAGCTCCGGGGATCGAGGTTCAGGATCACCTGCGGAGGTGGCGTGCCCTCCGCCAGCCCGGTGGCCGCCGCAGGGGGCAAGGGCATGGGGCCGTCCGGAGCTCGCTCCTCGAGGGCGGTGAGTCGGAACCGGGTCTGGAGGGCCCGGGTCCGAGCCTCCTCTTCGGAATCGTCGGACTGGATCCGCATCAGCAGCCAGACGCCCTGGGTGGGGGCGCGAACCAGGGTCGCATCGCGCGGCCAGGGCGTCGCCCCCGCGTTGGCGTCGAGGCCAGGCGGCACGAAGAGGAAGCGGCCGGGTCCGTTCCCGATCGTGCGGCTGCCCACCGTGGCGAAGGTGAGGGACCACTCGTCCACGGCCTGCACCACGTGGTAGAGCCCCTCGGTGTCGGGGGTCTCGAGCAGGATCGGACCTCCCGAGAGATCGAGCCACGCGTGGGAGGAGATCGTGTCGACGTTCGGGCGGATCACCTTCCGGTCGTCGTGGCGGCGAACCGACCCGGAGTGCTTCCAGACGCCCAGCTCCAGCTGTGGCTCGGACGCGCGTGTCGCCTGCATGAGGAGCAGGGGATAGAAGTAGAGCCATGCGTCGGTGGCCGCCTCTTCGAGGACCGCTTGCTGGGGGTCGCGGGCCATGGCGGTCGGCGCCGGCATCGGCGTCTCCGGCCCCGCTGTGCTGCGCGCACTCCCGAGCAGAGCCGCAGCCAGTGCAGCGAGGAGGCCGACCGCTGCGGTCATCGCGGCCCTGCGAGCCCTGTCCATGGCAGCCACCCTTCCCTGGTGGCGCGATGATACGCGGCTTCGGTCTGGGCGGCTTCCGATGGGTCAGGGTGGATCGACGATGTCGTTCGGATCTCTGGGTCGATCCCGACGCGAGGGCATGACGAAGCTGATGAGCAGGTAGCGGTCCGGCGTCTCGCCGTGGACACAGTAGTCGGCGTTGCCTGCGAGACAGGTCCTCGGGATCGACCGGCAGTGCTCGTTCAGGCAATAGCGGACCCGCTGGAACCCCATGGCGAGGCCGGAGGGCTTCCAGCGCTTCTCGATGCCCCGGTCGTCGCTGAGCTCCGAGACGATGAAGCGGGCGCGACGGCCGCTCTCTCGCTCGATCCGTGCCTGGAGCGCCCTCGCGTTTCCCTGCAGCAGGACGACGCCCTCGTAGGCCTCGGGCGGCTTCGGCATGACCTCGCGGAGCCGGCTCTGGTACTCGCCCGTCACCGTCCGGTACCACAGCAGGTTCTCGAGATTCGTGAACCCGAAGGGCACGAGGACCAACAGCACTCCGATGGGGTAGAGCCCGCGGTGCCGGCCGCCCGACCAACCCAGGAATGCGAAGCAGAGGAGCGCAAAGAAGACGGGGGTGGCCGAGCGAAAGTGGATCGTCACCCCGATCGGGACCATGACCGCGTAGAGGGCGAGCCCCATCGCGCCGAACACCACGACGCGCACCGCGATGTCGCTGCGCCGGGTTCCCCAGGCCCCCGTGACGACCATCGCCAGGAGCGTCAGGCCCCCCAGAGTGAGCTGGCCGGCGGCGCCCAGGTGCTGCAGGAGCCAGCTACCGCTGGTGGCGATGTTGGCCAGCAGCGAGGCCAGGTCGGTCACGTAGTGGGGATCGCGCCAGGTGGGGACCTGCATACCCACGTGCCCAGAGGCCAGGTACACGTAGACGAGCACGACGAGGTAGCCCACGAGGAAGCCCGTCACCCACGCGGCAAGGAGGCGGACCGTCGCGCGGAGGGGACCGCGACGCGAGGCCAACACCTCGGGCAGGTGCAACGCGGGAAGAAGGAAGTAGTACTGCTGCGTGACCCCGAGGAAGAGCACGCCGAAGAGCAGGTAGAAGGGCCACATGGAGAGGCGCCTTGCGGCAAGGCCGGCCGCGAAGAGCAGGAGCGGCATGGGCAGGTTGCCGACGGGCCAGAGGCTCAGCCCGTAGAGGCAGGGGATCTGGGCCGCGAGCAGGGCGAAGAGGAGCGAGCCCCGCGAGTCCTGGCCGAAGCCCCGTGCCACGAGGAATGCGAAGCCGCCGAAGAGCAGGAAGCCCGCCAGCCAGAGCGGGCCCCCGGGAAGGAAGAGCAGGGGGAAGGAGAGCAGGTAGGTGAGCCAGCGCCCGGAGATCCAGGCCTTGGCGCCGAAGGGGTGGTAGTAGAGCGAGTCGTGCCGCCACACGTCCAGACTGGTGCCGAGCGCCGCCACGACCAGGGAGAGGGCGAGGGCCACGACCAGGGCCGCGACCTCCAGCCGCTGCTGTGTCGTGGGATCGCGCAACCGCGCGAAGAGTGCGTCGGCCGCGTTCAAGAGCGGACCCTCTCGGCCACGCGCGGCGACCCGTGGGCTTCGACGGGCTGGAGAGCCGGGCGGCGCGCCATGACGGGCCGGAGTGTATCGTGCCCGCGCCCGACGCGGGAAAGCGCCCGGGCCGCGACCGCCCCGAGCGGGCTTTCTCAGGCGCCTTCGCCGAGCGGCTCCTCGACGTGGTGGCGGCGGTATGGCCCCGAGACCTCGAGAACGGGGTAGCGGTGGAAGCTCAGCTCGGAGCTCCAGGTGCCGGGTGGGAGTCCGGCCTTGCGTCGTAGCTCGGCGAGGAAGAGCTCGGGGTCGGGGAGGGAGGCCCACACGGCCGGCAGGAAGGTCGCTTGGGCCGGCCCGCAGCGGAGCACGACGCCGTCGATCCCCGGCCGCAGCTGGCGGAGCAGCTCGGCCTCGTCAGCCGCCTCGATGGGCGAGACGGGGCCCAGCACCGAGACCTCGACCTCCAGGTCGTCGGTCTCGTCCGCGCGAAGCGGCGCGAAGCGGGGGTCGCGAAAGGCCGCCGCGAAGGCTCGACTGGCGATGCTCTCGACGAGTGGCCCGGTGGCCGCGATCTCGCCGATGCAGCCCCGCAGGTCGCCCGCCCGCCGCAGGGTGACGAAGCAGGCGCCCGGTCTGCGCAGGGCGGCCGGGTGCGTGGCGGGGTCTACCTCGAGGGGGGCGCCGGTGGTCAGGCCGTGCTCGATCGACGCCACCGCCAACTCCAGGATCCGACGCCGCAGCGACTCGGAAGAAAGGGCGCGCGCCCACTCGAGTTCGCCGCGCCACCCGGGGTGGGCCGCATCGCGCGCTTCAGGCGAGGGCCCAGGCACCGTATCCCACTACCTGGTCGCGAGGTCCCGCCGTATCGCCCGAGCTGCGGAGATCGAGGGCGGGGATGTGCAAACCGCGGCGCCGGGCGACGAGAAGGAGCCCGGACAGGGGCACGAATCCACAGGCCTGGTCCGAACCGAGCTGCTCGGGTCGCAGTGCTTCGATCGACTGCGCCGTTGCGGCGTCGATTCGCCGTGCACTCTCGTAGTCGAGGTAGTGGCTGAGATCGGTGCTGATCACGATCACGGTCTCAGGGCCGTCCCACAAGCACTCCAGGACCTCGGCCACCTCCTCGGCGCTGGCCTGGCCGACACTGAAGGGTGCGAGGCGAAAGGAGCCGAGCACCTGTTGCAGGAATGGGAGCTGCACCTCGAGGCTGTGCTCCCGGTCGTGAGCCTCGTCCAGCAGGGCGACCTGGGGGAGCTCGAGTGCCCTCTCGAGCGCTTCCCGATCGACCGGAATCCTGCCGAGGGGCGTCGCGAAGAGGTCGGCCGAAGACACGGCCAGCCCGTCGCACCACACCCGGTGGGATGGACCCATCAGGACCACCCGTTCCACGGAGCTCCGTCGGCCTTGGAGCTGTGCGTAGGCCGCAGCGGCCACGGGTCCGGAATAGACATAGCCCGCGTGGGGCACGATCAAGGCCTTGAGTGAGGGCAGCGGAGCGCAGGGGCGCCACGCGTTCTGGAGATGGCGATCGATCTCCGCCCCGAGCTCGGCCCGACCGGCCGGATAGAACTGACCTGCCACGGCGGGCGGGCGTAGCTCCGACATGGAGAGAGCATGGGCCCGCCAGGACGGGAGTCAAGTTGACGGGCAGGGCTTCGTGCCGAGCCTCAGGGAATGGGCTCGACGAACACCGTCGCGACGCGCTACTGGAGCCCGCTGGAGGATGGGCGGGTCCAGTGCGACCTGTGTCCGCGCCACTGTCGCATGGCCGACAGCCAGCGTGGCCTCTGCTTCGTGCGTGGTCGGGAGGGAGAGGGCGTCGTCCTCACCACCTACGGCCGCTCGAGCGGCTACTGCATCGACCCCATCGAGAAGAAGCCCCTGAACCACTTCCTACCCGGGACGCCGGTCCTCTCCTTCGGGACGGCCGGCTGCAACCTCACCTGCCGCTTCTGCCAGAACTGGGACATCAGCAAGTCGCGGGAGATCGACACCCTGGCGGACGAAGCGCCGCCCGAGGTCGTGGCCCGGGCCGCGCGCGACCTCGGCTGCCGCAGCGTCGCCTTCACCTACAACGACCCCGTGATCTTCCTCGAGTACGCGGTCGACGTGGCGAAGGCCTGCCACGCCCTGGACGTGAAGACGGTGGCGGTGACCTCGGGCTACGTGTGCCCCCAGCCACGTGCGGACTTCTTCCGCCACATCGACGCCGTCAACGTCGATCTCAAGGCCTTCAGCGAGGGCTTCTACCGGAGGCTCTGCGGTGCCGAGCTGGCACCGGTCCTGGAGACCCTGCGCTATCTGAAGCACGAGACGGACGTCTGGCTCGAGATCACGACGCTGCTGATCCCCGGCGAGAACGACTCGGAGGCCGAGCTCCGGAGGGCTGCAGACTGGGTCGTGGAGAACCTGGGCGTTGACGTTCCCTGGCACTTCAGCGCCTTCCATCCGGACTACAAGCTGCTCGATCTCCCGCCCACCCCGCCCGAGACGCTCCGAAGGGCCCGCGCCATCGCAAAGGAGCGCGGGGTGCGATACGTCTACACGGGCAACGTCCACGACCCGGAGGCCGACAGCACCGCCTGCCATGGATGTGGCGCGCTGTTGATCGGGCGCGACTGGTACGAGCTCACGGCCTGGAACCTCGACCACAGCGGCGCCTGCCGTGCCTGCGGTACGCACTGCCCCGGCGTGTTCGAGGATCGGCCCGGACGCTTTGGCCGAAGGCGTCAGCCCGTGAGGCTCGCGGACTTCGCTGCCCGGGATCGGAACGCCGAAACGAGGCCGGAGAGCTAGCCACACGGGAGGTCGGCAACGTGGAGCGCTTGAGTCCCCAGGACGCCAGCTTCCTGTACGTCGAGAACGAGCTCAACCACATGGCCATTGCGGCCCTTGGGATCTTCGAGGGTCCCGCGCCCGGCCAGGACGAGATCGAGGGGATGGTCGAGTCGAAGCTCGACCTCGTCCCTCGCTATCGACAACGGGTGCGCTTCGTCCCCTTCGACCTGGGACGCCCCATCTGGTGGGACGATCCCCACTTCCACCTCCGCTACCACGTACGCCACACCGCGCTGCCGGCGCCGGGCTCTCGGGAGCAGCTGCGCACCCTGGTCGGCCGGGTGATGTCCCAGCAGCTCGACCGGACGAAGCCCCTCTGGGAGATGTGGGTCGTGGAGGGCCTCGACGACGGCAGCTGGGCGATCCTCCTGAAGCTCCACCACTGCATGGCCGACGGCGTGGCAGCGACCGATCTCCTCAGTGTGATCCTCGACGAGAGCGCCACGCAGGAGCATCCGAAGCCAACCCGCTGGAGGCCGAGGCCCGAGCCGTCGGGCATCTCGCTCGTCTCCTCCGCCCTCTTCGATCAGGTGAGCAGCCCCGGCGAGGCCCTCCACTCGCTTCGCACAGCCCTCGAGGCACCGCGACGCGCCGCTCGCAGCCTGGGAGAGTTCGCGGATGGCCTGGCGACCTTCCGACGTTTCACGAACCGCGCCCTCGAATCGTCTCTCAACGGACCGATCGGCGCGCATCGCAACTGGCGCTGGGCCCAGGCCTCCCTGGCTGATGTCAAGAAGATCCGGGGCGCGCACGCTTGCACCGTCAACGACGTGGTCCTGGCCGTGATCACCAGGGGCTTTCGCTCGCTCCTGCTCTCTCGGGGCGAGCCCGTGGAGGATCTCGTCGTCCGAACGCTGGTGCCCGTCTCCGTGCGACGCGACGACGAGCACGGTGAGCTCAACAACCGTGTCTCCGCCATGTTCGCCGAGCTTCCGGTGGGCATCGATCCGCGATCAGATGAACGACCTGAAGGAGCACCATCAGGCCGTCGCCGGTGAGGTGCTCAGCTCCCTTTCAGGCCTGGCGCCTCCCGTGCTGGTGGCGCTCGGCGCCCGTCTCCTGGCGGGCATCGAGCAGGACGCGGTGCAGACGGTGACGACCAACGTCCCCGGCCCGCGGCAGATCCTGTACGCCGCGGGGAAGGCGATGAGCGAGGGCTATCTCTACGTGCCGCTTGGCAGCTCGGTGCGAATCGGCATCGCCATCTTCTCCTACGCGGGCCTCCTCACCTTCGGCGTGACCGGAGACTACGACCACGCCCCGGACACCGACCTCCTCTGCCATGGCATCGAGGACGGGATCGCGGAGCTCCTCGCGGCGAGCTAGCGGTACGGGACGAAGCACCGCGAAACCTCGCGCAGAGGTGAAGTGGTGCGGGGAGTTGCTATGCAAGAAAGGGCCAGCCGGGGGCGGCCCATGACGAGAAGATCGAGCGACACGTACGTCGAATTGCTGGACTCCGGCATTCCGCTCTGGGAGCTCCCAGGAATCGAGGCGATCGCAGCCGACCTGGCAAGGCATGGGCTTCGACGAGGGGGCCCAGCCGGGGCCTTCGAGAGATTGCCGACGAGATCCATCAGGCGCCGGTATCCGGCCTTCGCAAGAGGTCCGTTTCGCCTTCGAGCTCTCGAGGTCTACGAACACGAATCCGGACTCCAGATCGTCCGGAAGCGCATCCCTCTTCTCTCCAAGAACATCGAGATCATCGGAGACCTGGCAAGCCACAAGAGGCCGGGAACGGTCCCTGCCTTCACCGCAAGGAACCACGCAAGGTCCTATTTCGAGCTCAACCTGTTGCCCCTTGGGTATCGCCCTCACATCCACGATTCCAATCTGATCAGCAATGGAGTCAGGGAGAGGATTCTCGATCAAGCCGCTCGCGCCTTCAGGTTCCAGGAGACGGCGTGGTTCATCCATGGCCACTTGCATTGGAAGAACGTACTGATGCGTCTCGGAGCCGATCTCGAAATCGCCGACCTCGTGTTCATCGACTTCAAGAGGCTCGTGAGGAGAAGGCTGAATCGAGCCATCGATCCGATGGAGACGACTCTCGAAGAGATCGACTACCTCTTCAACGGCGAAGTTGCGCTCTCCATGGGCAGCGGTACGGAGAACTTCGAGTTCGCGAAGGGTCGGGCTTCGCCTCGGCCCGCGGGATCGACCGGAAACGGGAGCTAGCCTCCCCTTTCGATTTCGAGGCGGCCGCGAGAAGAGCGCTTCCCCCTGCACTCGCGGCCCAGCAGGGAGTCAGGGAACCGGTTGCCAGCCCGTGTGCAGCGCCCGGCTTGCCCCCTCGGCAAAGTGGTAGTCCTTCATGAGATCGCCGCTGTTGCCATACCAGTTGGTGACTCGTGCGTAGGCCGTACCCGGGGAGCGCAACTGAAGATGACACGAGTAGCGGTCGACCAACGCAGGGTCCCTGCCCTCGATGACGTCGACTCGCACCGTGATGGTGCCGACGAAGGACCCGCCCGACAGCGGTCGCCATGTGGCGTTCGACCCGAAGCCCGTGCTCGGAGAACCGGAGTTGCCCACCGTGCAGGCCACGCCGATGTCCTCGAAATCGGGGTCCACCTCTCGAACTTCGACGGGAACCCGGATGGTGAAGTCCGCGTCCGCCGAAGGCCCCGTCGCTCGAACGGCTTCCGGGGAGGGATCGGCGGCCCAAGAGGGAGCCACCACGACGAGCGGGGCCATGGCCAACACCAGGGCGATTCTCGAAAGAGTCATGACGTTACCTCGCTATTCATTCCCACTCCCGGTGAAGCCGAGCGGGGCTGGTGAGATGCGAACCGGCGAGAACTCGCCGAGAACCCGTTCTTCGGCACCGCTGCCGGAGAAGCCCAGCGGCAGCGTGGAGAACCGGACCGGTGAGAACTCGCCGAAGACGCGTTCTTCTGCACCGCTGCCGGTGAAGCCGAGCGGAGGGGTCGAGAACCCTTCAGGAGAGGGCTCTTCGATGGCGGCTTCTTCGACGTGGCTTCCGGTGAAGCCGAGCCGGGTCGTCGAGATCCGGATCGGAGTGAACTCCCCAAGAACGCGTTCCTCCGCGCCGCTCCCCACGAAGCCGAGCGGGTCGGTCGAGAAGCTCCTGGGAGAGAACTCGCCGAAGACGCGCTCTTCCGCACCGCTTCCCGTGAAGCCGAGCCCTCGGGTCCGGAGCTCCACCGGGGGAAGCTCGCCGGGCGGCGCTTCCCTGGCGCCGCTCCTGGCGACGGAGCCCTTCGGCTTCAGCTTCCGGTCGCCGGGCCCACCACGACGGAGTCGCTGCTCCGGAGCCTTGGTCACGATGACCGTCGTTCTGGCGATGTTGTTTCGTTCGTTCGCTTCGTCGATTGCGCTGCTGGGGTCGGCGCGAACCCGGATCTCGAAACGACCGCTCCGGGTCGGCACGAAGGAAGTGACGATCTGGGAGGATTCCTTCGCGCCGAGCGTGACCCGCTTCTCCTCCCCGATCGGCTTGTCGCCGAGGTAGAAGACCACGGAAGCGTTGACGACCCTCCGGGATCCCGCATTGCTGACGACGGCTTGTAGCTTGACCCGTTCTCCCGTTCGAAGCGTCGACCTGGAGCTGCCGAACCGGGTGATCACGAGATCCGGCTTGGCGGTTCGTGCCTTCTTGGCCGAGTCGGGCTTCTCGGGAGCCCGCGACTTGATGCCACCCGGCTTCTCCTTGACGGATCCAGGTTCTTCGGCCGGCTTTGCATGGCTTCCGCTCGCCGCGGAAAGCACGAGCAACGCGAGGAGACCCACGGCGGGAAACGCGACCCGGCTCGTCTTTCTCTGCATCCCCTGCCTCCAGCACGGCCTTGGCGACTCCGTGGTTGTCGCATTCATGAGAGTGAAGGACAAGACCCTTCTCTACCGTTTGCGGTGTCATCGCGATGCGACTATCTGCCTCACGGTGTCGCCATATTCCCGCCTTGAATGAACACGTGATGCACCCTTGAACAACACCGCGAAGATGAATGTTGGCGAGGCCTTGGGAACCAACTCAAGGAAGATCGGAAGCAGGCAAGTGTCGGCAATGAGACACCCGCATTTGCTTGCATGAGCGCGGCGAAGTAGCAAACTCGCCGCGGGAGGGTCACTCCCGCTCACCTGCAACCTGGCGGGGCGGGAAGAGGAAGCGCGCGGACGATGGAAGGCTTCGGTGCCGGCAAGGAAGAGCACGCGCTCTGTGCAACGCTGAAGACGCTCGCTTCGAACTGACCCAAGAGGAGTACTGGCGTTCCAACGAGATGGGAATCTTCGGCCTACCCGTATCGGAGCCCGAGATTCCATCCACGCTTCATTGGAGATCACCATGGTGTTTCGGAAGCCGTCGAGGCTCATCGCGGCGATGGGTGCACTTGCCATGTTCATGTTCGTGTCGGGCCCTGCTGCTGGCGTGGGCGAGAAGAGCGATCCCAAGGAAACGAAATCGGAGCAGGTCCAGACCTCCGAGAAGGCCACCGTGGGAGACGCTCCCGAGCCCGGCTCCAAGAAGCAGGCCCCTGCACCCGAGCTGCCGAAGGTCAGGGACACCAAGCGGGCTCGGCAGAAGCCGACGCCTCCTCCCCAGAAGGCGGATCCCAAGCGGAAGGTCGAGCCGCCGCGGAGCGGGGCAGGTGCCGAACGGATCCGTCCGCCGACGCCTTCGGGTCCAGGGACGCGCGGCGACACGAAGGCCCCGGGCAGCTTCGGAAGGCCCGGCACGAAGGGCACGTCGGTCCAGGCAAGCCCCGAGATCGGGCGCTTCCTCGATCGGCTCAGCTCGGCCGGCTCCCTGGAGGAGGTGCGCGCCACCTTCGAGGAGAAGCAGCTCTCCCAGGCAGAGCTGCAGGAGCTGCGCAGGGGCCTGAAGGGCTCACCTGCCGAAGCACGGCTCCGCACCCTCCTCGCCAACGACCAGGGGAAGAAGACGAAGGGCGCGAGCCGAAGCCTGGCCGCACTGGAGGCCCGGAAGAAGGAGCTGGACACGCAGCGGGTGAAGCTGCGGAGCCAGAAGCGGAATCAAGCCGAGACCATGCTGGTTCGGGCCAAGGCCCGGCTGCCGAGCGCCGGGCGCACGATCCGCGACCGCACGTCTTCGGCCCTGGCACCGCCTCGACCCCCTGCCGAGGGAGCGCCTGGACGCATCACATCTGTGAGCCCCTCCCCGGTGCGAATCGGAACTTCACTCGTGATCTCGGGCAGTGAGTTCGGGGCGGCGCAGGGGCGCGTCGGAGTCTACGTAGGGAGGGACCTCGAGTACTGCGACATCGCCAGCTGGAGCGACGGCCGAATCACCGCCACGCTCACCGAGAGCATTGCAGCTCGGGTCGGCGAGAGTGAAGCGAGCGGTTTCGTCTGGGTGAAGCCGAACGGTTACGACACCGGGCCCTCGGAGGAGATCCGGATCCAGCCCGACCCGGATTCCCTGATACCCCGGATCGACCGCCTGTCGGACGACACCGTGGAGCCGGGGCTCCTCCTGGTCATCGAGGGAAGCCACTTTCTCAGCGAGAGGAATGGCACGGTCCAGATGCGCCTCGAGAGCGGAGAGAGCTTCGACCTCTCGATCACGGAGTGGACCGACGGCTACGTCGCCGGGACCTTCGAGGACATCAGCGGCGTGGTGGGAGGAACCGCCCTGCTGACGCTTCGCAATCATGCCGGCCAGGAAGCCACCCGCTCGGTCACCTTCCAGCCACACCTGGTGCTGCGCACCTTCCGGTTTCCTCCCAACACGGTGCACTGCGAGGCCTGGATGAGCGGCACCGACCGCGGAGGCCCCTTGTGCTTCGTCGGCCAGAAGGAGACCTCCAGCTCGCACAGCCTCTTCCTCGACGATGGATGGGAGATCATCGACTTCTACGTCGAAGAGATCGATTCCCTCGGATGGACGGGCTGGGAGATCACCCGAGCTCCGCTGCTGAACCGCACCGGTGTCCATTTCGATTTCGACGTCGAGATCTGGGCGGAGATGTACTCGACCATCCAGGTGCGCCCGGTCGCCGTCGGCCAGGGTCCATCGGGTGTGGATCTCTGGCCGATGTACCGCTAGTGGGCCGCGCTTCCCTGGAGACGACGAGGTGGGGGCTGGCCCATGGGCCTCGCCCCACGGGTCGTCAGGGTGTGGCGGACGCAACTAGCTGAAATAGAGGGTGTTTTCCTTCGCTCTCCTCGGAAAATTCTGGATAATCCTCTAAAAATAGAGACATCTCTACCATTGGCATGATATACAAGAAACGCCGCCGACCGGGGACGGGGCCCGATCCGCCCGCTCGGCTGGAGCTGCCATGCCGGCGGATCCCACCTCGATGAGAGAGGAGAGTGGAAGGACATGAACTTCGACACGATCGACACCACGGTGACGGCACTCTGGCGTTACGACTACGACGTGAACATCAAGGCGCTTCGCGATCTCTACGAGGTGGCCAAGAGAGAGCAGTGGAACGCGGCCACGGACATCCCGTGGGAGATCGAGACCGACCCGGCCCAGGTTGGAGACATGATGAACGACCCGGGCGTCGAGCCCTTCGACTTCGTGAAGGCGCTCCCGACGGAGAAGCAGATCGAGCTCGCGAAGAAGCGCTCGGCCCACATGCTCTCCAACTTCCTGCACGGCGAGCAGGGTGCGATGATGCTGTGCGGCCAGCTCGTCGAGGTGGTGCCGGACATGGACGGCAAGCTCTACGCGTCCACCCAGGTGATCGACGAGGCGCGCCACGTCGAGGTCTTCCACCGCTACATCCAGCGCCTGGACCGGATCTACCCGGCCATGCCCGGACTCACGGCGTTGATCAATGCCGTGCTGACGGCGGATCTCTGGCAGATGAAGTGCATCGGCATGCAGGTCATCGCGGAGAGCATCGCGATGGGGTCGTTCAAGAAGATGCTCGAGATCACGGGCGACGAGGTGCTGCGCAAGGTCTTCGAGCTCACCTCCCAGGACGAGGCGCGGCACGTGTCCTACGGGCTGATCTACATGAAGGACGAGATCCCGAAGATGAACGAGCCCGACCGCGACCGCCTCGAGGATTTTGCCTGGACGGCGATGACGATTCTCGCGACCAACGGGCTGATGGAAGAGAAGCAGGGCAAGAAGTGGGTCGACCCCCTTCAGCAGATCTACATCGACGTCGGTATCGATCCCGAGAAGGCGAACTCCGAGATCGTCTCGAGGATGAGCGATCCGGAAGCCCTGAAGGCCCAGCCGAACCCCTTCCGCGACCACGCCTATCCCCAGCTCGAACGGATCGGTCTGATCACCGATCGGACCCGGCACAAGTACCAGGAGGTGGGCCTGACCGACTGACTGATTGGCGAGGGGAGCTCCGGCCCTCGGACGCTAGGGAGTCGGCGTGCAACCGCCGGCCGCGACCTCCGCTTCCGTGAGCCGACCTTCCGGTCCACGCGCGTCGCGCAGGACGATGCAGCGGTCCTCCGAAGTCTCGAAGCGCGGGTCCGCTGCGATCTGCGCGATCAGGGCCGGCTGCGTGAGCTCCTCAGGAGTCATGCGGATGCCGCCATCTCTTTCGGTGTCGAACACGATCATCCGGTCCGCGCCGGGCTCGGCACTCCAGGGCGCCCAGGCGGGCAGGTCCCCGTCGACGCCCCGCCGCGGGTCGCCCGTGCGCGCGAAGTGCACCCAGTAGGAGCGCATCCGACGCCCGAGCTCCTCACGGCTCGCCGCGCCCTTCTCGTCGAAGACGAAGCGGGTCAGCCGACCGAGGCGGAAGCCCCCGAACACGAAGGGGATCTCGAGGGCATGAGCGGCGCCCAGGAGCTCCGCGAAGTCGAGCCACAGGAAGCTCGGCTCCTCATCCCAATCGAAGCGATACCCGTAGACGCTGGGCCCCTGTACCGCGCGCATGTGGCGGAGCGGCTCGTCGACCGCGCGGAGCTTCCAGAACCGGCTCGCGTAGTCGTTGATGCGCTCGTACGCGACGGCGTCGCGCACGCCCCAGGGAAGGCCGAACCACCAGTGGACCAGCTCCGGGTTGGTGGAGAAGAAGAGCTTCGACTCGTCTCGGTTCGTGCCACTGATGAAGGGGACCTGGTTGTAGCTTCCGGCCGCCAGCGCCTCGATCGCGGTCGACGCCGGAAGCACCTGCCCGTCGGCGAAGATCTGCGGCGAGCGGACCATCCCCATCTGCCGCTCACCCGTGACGGCCTCGAAGACCTGCTGCGGGGTCTTCTCGCGTAGCGCCGCCGCGACCGCTGCGAGGTCGTCGGCCGGTGCCTCCGGCACGAGCCGCGCCACGATCTTGCGGCCCGTGTTGTCGGGGCCTCCGCGGCCGAGCGCCTGCCCGGCTTCGTCGGTCGGCGTCAGCCCGGCGCTTCCACTCTGCGCGATCCCGCGGTGGAAGAGCCCCTTCGCGAGCGGCGAGAGCATCAGCGTGTAGACGTTCCGGCCGCCCGCCGACTCGCCGAAGATCGTCACGTTGCCGGGGTCGCCCCCGAACGCGGAGATGTGGTCGCGCACGAAGCGCAGCGCTTCGATCTGGTCGAGGGTCCCGTAGTTCCCCGATGCGTCCGCGGGCGTCCCGCCCTGGGCCAGCGCGGGATGGTGCAGCCAGCCGAGAGGTCCGAGCCGGTAGTGCAGGGCCACGACGACCACGCCGTGCTCCGTGGCCAGCCGGCTTCCGTCGTAGGGTGCGGCGTCGCCGATCGAGTTGCCTCCGCCGTGGATCCAGAAGAGCACGGGCACCCGGGCACCGCCCGAAGGCACGGCGTCCGGAGGCCACGCGGGCGCGAACACGTTCAGATAGAGGCAGTCTTCCCCGCCGGTCAGCTCGCCCTGCGCGGCTCCGTCCCGGCCCGAGCCGAGGCCCGCGTATTGGGGACAGGCGGGAGGGTGCGCGAGCG
>NYZB01000145.1 GCA_002687015.1 Deltaproteobacteria bacterium | reverse complement strand
CCCCCGTTGTCCTTTCAGCGCTCGGCGTACTCACGGCCCGAGAGCTCACCGCACGGACGGAGACTCTCGAAATGGCCCCTTCTCGGCCGGGCTTCTAGGCGTTTTCCGCGCGCGCCCGAGGGGGTGCCCTCGAAATGTCCCGTCCGGTCGCAGCTTTGATGCATCGCGTCGACGCAGTGCACCGAAAGCACTGATTTATCGACGGATTCGGCGATCGATTGCCTGTCGGCGCGGAGCGTCATTGGCTACGTTCGGCGGCGCTTCGAACCGAAGAGACCCAGGTCACGAGCTGCCCCGGGCGCCGCTGCCATCCTCGCACGGCGATCGTCGGGGAGGCCCAAACCCGCGCAGGACTGCGCCAAGGAGGGAACCGGGATGCCGGAGAAGGCAGAGCTTCGCATCGGAAACGAGACGATCGACCTCGAGGTACTCGAAGGGTCCGAGGGCGAACGCGCGCTCGACATCGCCGAGCTGCGCTCGAAGACCGGATTCATCACCATGGACCCGGGTTACGCCAACACCGGTTCCTGTGAGAGCTCGATCTGCTTCATCAATGGCGAGGAGGGCATCCTCCGCTACCGCGGCTATCCGATCGAGCAGATCGCCGACCAGTGCTCCTTCATCGAGACCTCCTACCTGCTGGTCTACGGGGAGCTGCCCAACAAGGAGCAGCTCGACAACTTCCGCGAGTCGATCCGCTACCACACGATGCTCCACGAGGACTTCCGGCTCTTCTACCGGGCCCTCCCGAAGGATGCGCATCCCATGGCGGCCTGCTCCGCGGCCTGTGCGGCCCTCGCCACCTTCTACCCCGACTCCCTCGATCCCCGCGATTCGCGGGAGATCGAGATCTCCGTCCACCGCTTGATGGCCAAGCTCCCGACCATCGCGTCCTACGCCTACAACCATTCGGTCGGCCAGCCCTTCATGTCCCCCGACAACCGGCTCTCCTACGTCGGGAACCTGCTCCACATGCTCTTTGCCACGCCCTGCGAGCCCTTCGAGGTCGACCCGGTCGTCGAGAAGGCCCTCGACCTGCTCTTCATCCTGCATGCGGACCACGAGCAGAACTGCTCGACCAGCACCGTCCGGCTCGTCGGCTCCTCCCACGTGAACCTCTTCGCCGCGATCTCGGCGGGCATCAACGCCCTCTGGGGTCCGCGCCACGGCGGCGCCAACCAGGAGGTGATCGAGATGCTCCAGGCGATCGCCGAGGAGGGCATCACGGGCAAGGACTTCGTCGAGCGGGCGAAGAGCCGGGACGACACCTCACGGCTCATGGGTTTCGGCCACCGGGTCTACAAGAACTTCGACCCGCGGGCGAAGATCATCAAGAAGGCCTGCTTCGACGTGCTGCAGCGGCTCGGAGTGCACAGCAAGCTGCTCGAGATCGCCGTCGAGCTCGAAGAGCTCGCGTTGAAGGACGAGTACTTCGTGGAGCGGAAGCTCTATCCGAACGTCGACTTCTACTCGGGCGTCATCTACAACGCGATCGGCACCCCGGCCAACATGTTCACCGTGATGTTCGCGATCGGCCGGCTTCCGGGCTGGATCGCCCAGTGGAACGAGATGCACCAGCACAAGCACAAGATCGGTCGCCCCCGGCAGATCTACCAGGGCCCCACGGCGCGGGACGTGACGGCCATCGAGGGGCGCTAGCCGCGCCGGACCTGGGCCTCGTCTTTCGGGAAGGTCGCTGGGAGGAGCGGGAGCTGCCGCCGGTGGAGGGCCCGCGCTGCTACACCACCGGGCGTTTCGCGCCGGGCCGCGTCCGACACGGCGTGCGCGTGGTCGCGCGCTGGGTGCGCGACGCCCGGGCGCTCGGGCTCGGCGAGATCGATCCCGAGCAGGCCCACGCGGCCCTGCTCGCCCTCGGTCGGCGGGCCTTCGGCGAGGGTGAGGGCATCGTACGTCTGGAGGCCCGCACGGGGCCGGAGGGCCTCCTCTGGCTGGGCCTCCCGCGCCCGATCGGGGAGGAGCCGGCCCGTTGGAGGGCGGGAGCTTCCGCCGTCGTGCATCCGGGTCCGGGACCCGTCCTCGGAGCCAAGCGGCCCGATCTCGACTTCATCCCCGAGGCCAAGGAAGAGGCCCGGCGGGCGGGCTGGGACGAGGCCCTGCTCGTCGACGCCGCGGGCTGGGTCGTCGAGGGCGCCCGCTCGAGCCTGGTCGCCGTCCTCGAGAACGGGGATCTGGTCACTCCGCCGCTCGCGCTGGGCGGCGTTGCCAGCGTCTCCCGGGCCGTGCTCGTGGACTGCGTCCCGGAGCTCGGCGATCGCGAGATCTCCTGGCCCGAGCTACGGGGCGCCCGCGAGCTGATCGCGATCAATGCGGTGCGAGGCGCCCGCCCGATCGTCCGCCTCGACGGGGAGCCCGTGGCCGACGGCGGGGCCGGCCCCTGGAGCGCGAGGCTGGGCCTCGTCCTCGACGAGGCTCCCTGACCGCAAGCGGGGGCCGGAGCGTGGCAGAGCTCGCGAAGGGCGTCAGTATCGCCAGCGCGGCTGCGGCGGCATGATGGAGTACTCCGAACAGCCGTAGCCCTGCTCGCCCGTCTCCTCGACCTCGTAGTCGAAGAAGGACTCGTAGCAGTCGAGCAGGCACTCGGCGTCGTTCTCTCCGCGCATCTGGGCGTTCACGATGTGCGCGTACTTGCGACCGCTCTTCACGTGGATCACCTCGCCGTCGGGCAAGGTGAGCTCGTAGCGAAAGCTCATGGCCGTGCGCCGGTCGTCCTCGAGCCGCACATCGCAGAGCGCCCCTCGGATCGGGCGGCTGCCCTTCGCATCCGAGAGGAAGCCGCCGAAGGCCGGAGCATCGCCGTAGGGGATCTTGAAGTCCGGGTTCATCCAGCCGAAGGCGTTGATGTGCTTGTCGGGGAGCTGGATCGAAGGCCAGAAATGCCCGAGGCTCTGCTGCCGGTTGCGCGGCTGGGGCATCTCCCACGGCGAGCCGTGGGTGAAGCGATCGGTCCACGAGTGGTCGCGATGCGCGAAGCAGTCGATCGAGCGGCGACCCTGATTGGGGCCGGCCCGCACCTCGTACTCCCCGGTGCAGTGCAGCCCCTGCTCGTAGTGCCCGCCGTAGACGCCGGCGCCGCTCAGCGGATTCCCGCCTCCGCAGTCCCGGTAGTCGAAGACCGGAAAGCGACCCCGGTAGTGGAGGTCGAAGCCGTACTTCGGGCCGTCGAAGGTGATGCGGAGCTCTTCGAGGGGCCGGACCACCTCGTAGCTCATGTGACCCTCGCTGAGCCTGTCGAACTTGCCGCTGACCTCGAGAGGCGCCCTGCAGGACCAGGGCTGGGGAACGCCGTCGATCACGTGCATGGTGGCCCAGCGCCCGTAGCCCTTGTTGGTGGCGTGAATGTGGTTCACGCCGAAGACGTCGGCCTCCCGGTCGCAGATCGACACCCAGAGGTTGTCGCTCCAGAGGCCCTCGACCTCTTCGGGAGCGGCGTGGAGGTATTCGTCGTCGGGCGAAACGGGCATCGGAGCGTCCTCCCTCGCAGACCAGGTTGCGCGCCGCAGCCTATCATAGGTGGTCATGGGGACAGTGCGGGACTACGACGTGGCGGTGATCGGATCGGGCGCGGCGGGGCTCGCCGCAGCCGTGGCAGCTGCCGACTCCGGAGCCGCGGTGATCGTGCTCGAAGCCGCAGAAAGGGTGGGCGGATCGTCGCGCCTGTCGGGTGGTCACTTCTTTGCGGCCGGCACCGCGGTGCAGCGACAGGCGGGGATCCGCGACGACGCGGACGCCATGTTCGAGCACATCATGACGCTGAACCAGTGGATGCTCGAGCCCGCCGTGGTGCGCCGCTACTGCGACGAATCGGCCGGCACCCTCGACTGGGTGCGCGGCTTGGGCGTGGAGTTCAAGCCCGAGCACGTGCACGCCTCCGGCGTCGGCAGCGTCCCGCGCGGACACGTCCCCCAGGGAGAAGGCCTGGCCGTCGTGGAGGCACTGGACCGCGAGCGGGCGCGCCTCGGGGTAGAGCTCGCCCTCTCCGTGCGCGCGACCGGGCTGCTCCGCGCGGAAGCCGGGCGCGTGGTCGGAGTGCGCGCCGGCGAGGATGCGCTGCGCGCGGGCTCGGTCGTCGTGGCAACCGGCGGCTTCGGGGCCAACCCGGAGATGATCGAGCAGCACTTCCCCGATGCCGCAGCCGCGGGCGATTGGGCCTGGTACATCGGCAGCCCGGAGGCGCGGGGAGACGGCCTTGCGCTCGGGCGCGAGGTCGGTGCCGCCATCGAAGGCGACAACCACGGTCTCCTGCTACTCACGCCCGGCTTCAGCCGCGACCTGGAGATCTTCCTGCCAGGCTGGCTGGTGCTGGTCGATCGGGCCGGCCGGCGCTTCGTCGACGAGACCGCGTCCTACACGATGATGGCCGGCCTCGTGAAGCGACACGGCGGCGTGGCCTTCGCGATCTTCGACGAGAGCGCGCGCCACGCCGCGGAGCCCAACCCCCTGAACCGCGCCTATTGGGTGAACGAGATCCTCGCCGCCAAGGCCGATGCGGGCCGCATCGTGCGCGTGGGAAGTCTGGCCGAGCTGGCGGGGAGCGCGGGGATCGACGGCGAGGCCCTGGCGGGCACCCTGGAACGCTACAACGCCGATTGCCGGCGGGGCCTCGACACGGCCTTCTTCAAGCACCCGGCCAGCGGCATGCGCCCGATCGAGACCCCGCCCTTCTATGCCGTGGAGGTCCGCCCGGCCATCATCGCCTGGACGGGCGCGGGGCTGCGCATCGACCCCGAGGCGCGCGTGATGGGCAGGGAGGAGCGCCCGATCCACGGGCTCTACGCGGCGGGAGAGACCGTCGGCTCGCTGCACGGCGATCGCTACATCGGGGGAGGTGGATCCTTCGGCCCCTGCCTCGTCTTCGGAAGGATCGCCGGAGAGAACGCGGCCGCATCGGCACTTCGTTCGTGATGCCTCCGCTCGAAGCCGGCGATCAGCCCTTCTCGAGATTCGCCTTCATGACGCCCATCACGCTGTCGTACATGTTGGCGACCACGGCGCGCGCCTCCTCTTCGGTGACTCCATCGGGCTCCCACTGACTGCTCCACACGAGACGGCTGCGCCCGCCGCCGGCGTCGACCACCTGCATCGCCGCCCGGTAGCCCGTGAGCGGCATCGGGAGGCCTTCGAGGATCCGGTAGGAGACCCTGCGCTCGTCTTCGTCGATCGCCTCGAGCTGCTCGCGCACCGTGGGGATCGGGGGCATGTCGATCGTGCGGATCATGCCGGGCCCAGTGCCCTCCGACGAGTAGGTGGGATTGCCCGGCAGCCAGTCCACCTCTCCGAAGTCGCGGACCACGGCCCATAGGGCCTCGGCCGACATCTCGAACTCGCGCTCGGTGCTGTACTCCGCCACGGCCTCTCCCCGTTCAGACCCGGTATCCGTGCAGGGCCCCTCGGCCCGATGCGGCGAGGCTCAGGCGAGCCACTGGGGCCAGGGCGGCGCCACGCTGTACTCGGCGGTCCCCGTGCCGGTCTCTCCGGTCTCCTCCACCTCGAAGTCGCAGAAGGCCTCGTAGCAGTCCATGCGGTTCTCGAGATCGTTCTCGGCGCGGAGCCAGAGCTTGATGGTCCCGTGGTGCTTGGTGCTCTTCACATGGATCACCTCGCCGTCGGGCATCGTGAACTCGTAGCGGAAGGAGTTGGCCTCGCGCACCGAAGCGCTTCCGTCGTTGGGATGGATCTCCCCCTTGGCGTTCAGCAGCGGGCGGCTCCCGTCCTTGTCGGAGACGAAGCCCCCGATCGAGCGCTCCATCGGGTCCACTTCGTTCTGATAGTAGAGGCCGAAGACGTTGATGTGGCGGTCGGGGAGCTGGATCGAGGGCCAGAAGTGTGCCGCGAAGTGGGCCTCGTCGACCTTCCACTTCTGGGGCACCGCGAAGCGGCTGGTCCAGGTGTGATCGCGATGGCTCCAGCAGTCGATCTGCCGGGTCTCGCCCTTGGCCGGCCCATCACGGATCTCGAACTCCCCGGTGCAGCTCATGGCCTGCTCGTAGTGACCGCCGTAGAACTCGTCGAAGAGCTTCATGGGGTCGCCGGTCGGCACGGACTCGTCGTAGTCGAAGGGAGCGAAGCGGCCCCTGAAGTCGAGGTCGAAGGCGTACTTCTCCCAGTCGAGGGTGATGCGGATGTGCTCCCAGGGCTCGACGACCTCGTACTTCATTCGCCCGTCCGACCAGGGGCCTCGATCGGGCTCCAGGGCCAGGGGCACCTTGTTGCCGTAGAGCTGGACGACCCCGTCGATCACGTAGAGGGACTCGAAGCGGGCATATCCCTTGTTGCTCAGGTGGAAGTGGTTCACACCGTGGATGCCGGCTTCGGGGTCGACGACGCTCACCCAGAGCGTGTCGCCGAAGAGCACCTTGTCCGACCCTTCGCGCCCGGCATGGCGGTACTCGTCCGCGTCCTGAAGACCTTTCGGAGCTCGATACGACACAAGTCCTCCCTTGTCCCCGCGAGTGGGCTCTTCGTCTGCCAAGGGACCTCGGATAGCCCATTGAACCATGGGTCGCCATCTACGAAGCGGAGGCGGACATGTCGATTGCCGCGCTGCCCGTTTCTCCAGGCTGCGCGAACGAAGAGCCCGGCGCTTCCAGCTCCGCGCGTTCGCGATCGGTGCGGTAGGCGCGAGACCACCCGTTCGCGATCGGTGCGGTAGGCGCGAGACCACCCGTTCGCGATCGGTGCGGTAGGCGCGAGACCACCCGT
>NYZB01000144.1 GCA_002687015.1 Deltaproteobacteria bacterium | reverse complement strand
CCGTCGCGGAGCCACTGCACCGAGGCGCCCGCCACGAAGATGCTGCCCTCGAGCGCATACTCGACCTGGCCGCCGAGCCCCCAGGCGATCGTGGTGACGAGGCCGCTCTCCGAGGCCGGCGCCTCCGCTCCGGTGTTCATCAGCAGGAAGCAGCCCGTGCCGTAGGTGTTCTTGGCACTCCCGGGGTCGAAGCAGCCCTGACCAAAGAGCGCGGCCTGCTGGTCGCCCGCGATCCCGGCGATCGGAATGGCCGCACCCAGCCACTCGGGATCCGCGTCGCCGAAGACCCCGCTCGAATCGCGCACCTCGGGCAGCAGCTCACGAGGCAGGTCGAGGGCGGCGAGCAGGGTGTCGTCCCAGGCCTTGTCGCGGATGCCGTACACGAGGGTGCGCGAAGCGTTCGAGTACTCGGTGGCGTGGACCCCACCCTTCGTGAGCTTCCAGAGCAGCCAGGTGTCGATCGTGCCGAAGGCCAGCTCGCCCCGTTCGGCGCGGGCCTGGGCACCCTCCACGGCATCGAGAATGAACCGGATCTTGGTGGCCGAGAAGTAGGCGTCGATGACGAGGCCCGTGCGCTCTCGCACCTCGTCCGCGAGTCCGCGGCTGCGCAACTCGTCGCAGATCGGCGCCGTCTGGCGCGACTGCCACACGATCGCCCGGTGGATCGGCTCGCCGGTGCGCCGGTCCCAGACCAGGGCCGTCTCGCGCTGGTTCGTGATGCCGATCCCGGCGACGTCGGCCGCCGTCGCACCCGCCTTCTCGAGCACTCCGCGAGCTGCGAGCAGCTGCGTGGCCCAGATCTCCTCGGCGTCGTGCTCGACCCAGCCGGGCTTGGGAAAGTGCTGGGTGAACTCGTGCTGATCGAGTGCGGCGATCGCGCCGCTCTCCTCGAAGAGGATCGCGCGAGACGAGGTCGTCCCCGCGTCCAGGGCCATCACGTAGCGTGCCATCCGGTCCCCCCTCCCTATCCGAAGAGGGCGTCGACGAACTCCTCGGCCGAGAAGTCGCGCAGATCTTCCACACCCTCGCCGACGCCCACGAAGCGCACCGGGATCTGGAACTCGTCGGCCAGGCCCACGATCACGCCGCCTTTGGCCGTTCCGTCGAGCTTCGTCAGGACCAGCCCCGAGACCGGCGCCGCCTGGGTGAACTCGCGGGCCTGGGAGATGGCGTTCTGTCCGGTATTCGCATCGAGCACCAGCAGCGTCTCGTGGGGCGCGTCGGGAAGCTCCTTGGCGATGACCCGCGCGATCTTCGAGAGCTCCTCCATGAGGGGCGCTTTGGTCTGGAGCCGACCGGCGGTATCGATCAGCGCCACATCGGCCCCTCGGGCCTTGGCGGCCGCGACGGTGTCGAAGGCGACCGCGGCGGGATCGCCACCATCGGGCCCGCCGATCACCTCGCAACCGACCCGCTCGCCCCAGGTCTGGAGCTGCTCGCGGGCAGCGGCGCGGAAGGTATCGCCCGCGCCCAGGATCACGGAGTGGCCCTCCTCGCGATAGCGGGCGGCGAGCTTGCCGATGGTCGTGGTCTTGCCGGAGCCGTTCACGCCGAGCACCAGCACCACGTGGGGTGCGCCGCGGACGGCGACCCCCTCCTCCTGCGGCTGGACCGCCGCGAGCCTGGACCCCATGGCTGCGCGCAGCACCTCGCGCACCTTTTCCGAGGGTTGGCCCGTGGCCTCCCGGCGCACCTCGTCGAGCAGGCTCTGGGCCGTCTTGACACCGAGGTCGGCCGTGAAGAGCACCGCCTCGAGCTCCTCCAACAGGTCGTCGTCGACCTGGGAGCCGCCCAGCAGGCCGCCGAGACGCCCGACCAGGGCTTCGCTGGTGCGCGCGAGGCGTTCGCGAAGGGACGCGCGCGGGCGCGGCGCCGGTTCGGGCGCAGGCGGCGGCACTTCGGGCGCAAGCGGCGGCGCGGGCTCGACGGGTGTCGGGGCTGGCGGCTCGGGAAGGGAGGGCGGAGCCTCGCTCTCGAGAACGACCCGTGGCTCGGACGCGACGGCAACCGGCTCGTCGGCGGCCAACTCCTCGCCGGGGCCGGGCGCCACAACGGCAGTCGGCTCGGCGGCCTCGTCCTGCGCGGGGGTCCCTGTGCTGGGCCGTCGCACCCCCCAGACGAGGAAGGGCACCTGGATCGCAAGGGCCAACCAGGGAAGCAGCGAGACGTTCTCGGTCGCCCAGAGGGCCGCGGCGTGGAGCAGCTCATCCATGGGGCGCGGAGCATAACCAATCGCGGGCGCTACCGAGCCCGCGCAACATCACGCCGGACCGGCGACGCAAGCGCCGGCACGCGATAGCATGGGGCCTTCAAGGAGTCCCACCATGCCGATGAACGTCCAGCCGATCGCCACCCTCGACGATCGCATCAACCAGATCCGCCTGAGCACCGCCGAGATCGTGAACCGGGAGATCCTCCCGAACGAGAACCGCCTCTGGGCCTTCCGCAGGGGCGGCAAGTTCGCCGAGAAGGACAAGCAGGCCGCGCGGGAGCTGCGGGAGGACATCAAGGCCAAGGTCAAGCAGGCCGGGCTCTGGGCGCCCCACCTTCCCGAGGAGTACGGTGGCTGCGACCTGAGCTTCCTCGAGCACGCCTACATGAACGAGGTGTTGGCCTACAGCATGGGGGCCGCGTCGCTCTTCGGTGTCGTCGCGCCGAACTCGGGCAATCAGAAGATCCTGCTCAAGTACGGGACGGAGGAGCAGCGCCAGAAGTGGCTCGTGCCCCTGACCGAGGGCAAGCTCGAATCGGGCTTCTCGATGACCGAGCCCAACGCAGCGGGCTCCGACCCCCGCGCCATCCAGACGACTGCGCGCAAGGAAGGCGACGAGTGGGTGATCAACGGCCACAAGTGGTTCACCTCGAACGGCATCCGAGCGGACTTCCTGATCGTGATGTGCCGCACCGAGGACCCCGACGGCCCCGCCGAGCGCAACGGCAAGATGACCCAGATCATCGTCCCGACGGACACCCCCGGCGTGGACATCGTGCGCGCGGTCGAGGTCTGGGGCCAGGCCAGCGACCACTGCGAGATCATCTACGACAACGTCCGGGTGCCGGCCGACAACCAGCTCGGCCAGACCGGCTCGGGCCACGCGGCGGCCCAGGACCGCCTCGGCGCGGGCCGCGTCTACCACTGCATGAACTCGATCGGCCAGATGTGGCGGGCCTTCGACCTGATGGTCGAGCGCGCGGCCAGCCGCGAGGTGCACGGGGGACTCCTGGAGACCAAGCAGTTCATCCAGGGCTTCATCGCGGATTCCTACATCGACATCCAGAGCGCGCGGCTCATGACGATCCACTGCGCCGAGAAGATGGACAGCGGGCTCGACGCCCGAACCGAGATCTCCGCGATCAAGATCTACGTGCCCCAGGTCTATCAGCAGGTGGTGGACCGCGCGATCCAGGTGTGGGGCGCCGCAGGCGTCTCGGGCGACCTGCCCCTCGCCGGCATGTACCAGGGCGCCCGCACCCTGCGTCTGGCCGACGGCCCCGACGAGGTCCACAAGATCCTGATCGCCAAGAACGTCCTCAAGACCTACCACGCCGGCGAGACCTGGGACTTCGGGCACTAGGCGCCGCCCGGCAGAGCAGAGATCCGCGACGTCGAGACAGATTCTCGCTTGCGCGGGTTGGCTACGAGAGGCCTGGGCTTCCGTTGAGCGAAGGCTCGCCGCTCGCGAGACCGCGCGAACACGGTGGTCGCCGGAAGGTTGGTGAGGGAAAGAGGGCCTTGGAGTGGGGTGCGCCGGCCGGGGAGCGGGGCGCTTTCGAACGGGCGAGGTCGCCAGACGCGGCTCGACGACTCCTTTGGCCCAGCCCGGGCCCCGGACTCAGGTCAGGGCGCGAAGCGCCTCCAGGGCCTCCCGGGCGTGGGCCCCCACATCCAGCTCGGCGGAGACCGCCTTGCGGACGGTGCCTCCCGAGTCGATCACGAAGGTGACCCGCTTCGATGGCAGGAAGCCGCCGGCGCGGGTCAGACCGTAGGCCTTGGCGATCTTCGAGCCCTCATCACTGACGAGGGGAAAGGGAAGATCCAGGGACCGCGCAAAGGTGCCGTGCCTCGCCGCGGTATCGCTGCTGACGCCGACGACCTCGGCGCCGAGCGCGGTGAACTCCGAGTACTGGCCCCGGAAGTCCCGCGCCTCGAGGGTTCAACCGGGGGTGAAGTCCTTGGGGTAGAAGTAGAGGACCAGGGGCCCCTGGCTCAGCCAATCACCCAGGGCCACCTTGCTTCCGTCCTGGATCTCGGCCTCGAAGGCAGGTGCCCTCTCGCCTTCCTGGATCATGGCGTCCTCCTGCGGAGTCGAGGCAGGGGATGGTAGCTCGTTCGTCAGAGCTGGGCGCGGCGCTCCCAGCGGTAGACGCGCATCGGCGGCACGTTGCGCAGCTCGGTCTGGACCCGGGCGCGCCCGAAGACCGGCACGCCGAGCTCGTGGACCTTGTCCCTCACCTGGTAGGCCACGAAGCGTCCGCCCGGCGAGAGAGCGGCGTGGACCTCCTCGATGATCCCGCGGCCGAGCAGCGGCGGCATCGTGGAGAAGGGGATGCCCGACACGATGACATCGGCGCCCAGGAGACCGTGGGCGGCCAGCGCTTCGCGGATCTGCTCGGCGCTGCCCTCGTGCACGACCAGGCGAGGGTCGCGGTTCTTCTCGCGCAGGAGCCGCGCGAAGTCCGGGTTGATCTCGATCGCCAGCAGGGTCGCCGCCTTGGGCATCGCCTTCAGCAAGGCGCGGGTCGATCCGCCGGTGCCCGGCCCCAGCTCGACCACCACCCGCGCCTCGGCCAGGTCGGCAGCGCGCACCACCCGTCGCTCGAGGAATCGAGAGCTCGGGATCACCGAGCCCACCTCCTTGGGCCGATCGAGGAAGCCTCGGAAGAAGTCGACGGGATGATCCTGGCGAACGGCACGAAGACGATCCAGCAAGATGGGGGGCTCCTGAGCGATGAGATCGGGGCGCATGCTAGCAGTACCCTGACTGGTAGTCCGCGTAGGCGATTCCCTGCGCGCCCGCATCCCGAAGGAGACGCTCGTGACGCCCGAGACCCTGTTCGACGTCTGCAACGCCGCAGTCCTGCCCTTCTGGCTGCTGCTGCTCATCGCCCCAGGCTGGTCCTGGACCCAGCGCCTCGTCCATGGTGTATGGGTTCCGGCTCTCGTGGGCGGGGCCTACGCCATCGCCATCGTGCAGGGTCTTGCCGAGAGCCCCGAGGGCGGGAGCTTCTCCTCCCTGCAGGGTGTGATGACGCTCTTCACGAACCCCTGGGCGGTGTGTGGCGGCTGGCTCCACTACCTGGTCTTCGACCTCTTCGTCGGAGCCTGGGAGGCGCGAGACGCCCGGCGCCTCGGCATCCCCCACCTGTGGATCGTGCCCTGCCTGCTCATGACCCTGATGCTGGGCCCGATCGGCCTGCTGCTCTACGTGGCCCTGCGCCTGGTACGAACGGGAGCGACAGGCCTCGAGGAGCAGCCCGCCTAGGAGCCGCTGAGGCTCCGGGTGTGGATCAGTGCACCTCGACGGCGACGAGCTTGGATACGCCCTTCTCTTCCATCGTCACGCCGTAGAGCACGTCCGCAATCTCGATCGTGCGCTTGTTGTGGGTGATGAGAAGGAACTGGGAGCCCTCGGCCATCTCCTTCACGATCTCGTTGAAGCGCCCCACGTTGGCGTCGTCGAGCGCCGCGTCGACCTCGTCGAGCAGGAAGAAGGGTGAGGGGCGCACCTGGAAGACGGAGACCAGGAGCGCGATCGCGGTCATCGTCTTCTCGCCGCCGGAGAGCAGGTTCACGCTCTGCAGACGCTTGCCGGGCGGCTGGGCCATGATCTCGATGCCGGCCTCGAGCACGTCCTCACTCTCCGTGAGGCCGAGGCTCGCCTTGCCCCCTCGGAACATGCGGGGGAAGTTCGCCTGGAAGCGCTCGTTCACCGCGTCGAAGGTCTCGCGGAAACGCTTGCGGCTCGTGCGGTTGATCCGTGAGATGGCATCTCGCAGCTGCCCCACGCTGGCCTCGAGGTCGGTCTTCTGCTCGGAGAGGAAGCGGAAGCGCTCGCGAAGCTCCTCGTGCTCTTCGATCGCACCCAGGTTCACCTCGCCCACGGCCTCGATGCGCTTGCGCACCTCCGCGAGGCGTTCGCGGCGACCCTCCGCATCGAGGGCCATGAGCTCCGCGATCTCCCGGGCCTCGCGCCGCGCGTCCCGGTCTTCGGCGCCAGCGCTCCGCTGGAGGCCCGGCTCCTCAGGGGCCTGGCCCTGCTCCGCTTCACCGTCGCCACCCAGCACCACCGTCTCGGTCTCGGAGGGCGGGGGCTCCGCCTCCAGACCGAGGGCCGGCGCAGGCGGCTTCCAGTCGACGATCTCGATGTTCCACTTCTCGCGAATCGACTCGTCGAGGTGTTGGAGCCGCAGCTCCTGCTCCTGGAGTCCGAGCTCGGCCTGCTGGGCCTCGTCCCGGCGACTCTCGAGGTCGATCCGCACGCTGCGCGCCTGCTCCTCGAGCTCGCGCACCAGGGCCGCATGCTGCTCGTAGGCGTCGCGCTTCTCCTCGTTGCCGAGCCGCGCCGTTTCCTCCTCGCGAAGCTGCGAGGCCAGGGTCTGCTCCGCATTCTCGAGGCTGCGGGCCAGCTCACTGCGCCGGTCCTCGGCACCCTGGATCTCGGCTTCGCGGCGTTGGATCCAGTCGCGGGTCTCGCGCACGCTGCCCTCGGCGCGCTCGACGGCACCGCGCAGGCGGCCGGCCGCCTCCTCGCGCCCCTCGTGGAGTACGCGACGCTCGGTCGCCACCGCCTCGAGCCGTGAGAGATCCCGTGCGGCGGAGCCGATCTGCAGGGTCAGCTGCTCGAGGCTGCGCTGTCGCCGGCTCCTGTCCTCGCGATCGCCGACGAGGCGCCGCTCCAGGCCCAGGCGCTCCTCCTCGAGTGCCTCCACCTCGGCCAACAGCTCGGAGCGCTCGGCCACGCGGCCCTCCTGCGCCTCGCCGATGGCCTTCACCCGCTCGCGGGTGCGCTCCAGGTCCTTCTCGTGGTTCGCGACGGCCAGTGCCGCCGTGTGGTGGCGATTGCGCAGATTCTCGAGCTCGTCGGAAGCCCGGGCCAGAGCCTGCTCGGCGTCCCGCTGTGTGAGCTCGAGCTGCGCGACCTCGCGATCGAGGCCGGCGCACTCGTCTTCGAGCTCCCGCACCTCGCGGACACGGGTCAAGATGCCGGTCTGCGAGGCGTCGCCACCGCCACGAACGACACCGTCGGGTGTCAGCACGTCGCCCGTCCGGGTGACGAAGGTGCACGGAATCTCGCCCCCGCCGTACACCGCGATGGCCTCACCGAGCTCGTCGACGAGATTGACCCTCCCCAGGAGCGAGGACGCCAGGGACTCGAAGCCCGGTCTGGCCTGGACGTGCTGGAGGAGCGGGGCGCCGAGCGGCACGAAACCCAGGGGCCGCTCGGCCGCATCGCGCTGCAGGACGAGGGTGGCTCGCCCGGCGTCGGCCCGCCGTAGGTGGGTCAGCGCCGCGACGGCCCGCGGACCGCTCTCGATGATCAGGGCCTCGGCGCGTTCGGAGAGCACCGCCTCCACGGCCTTCTCGACCCCCGGCTCGGCATCGAAGGCATCGCGCACCAGACCACGGAGCCCCAGCTCCTGCTGCTCGGACTCGCCGAGCCGCAGCAGGTGACGGGCCCCCTGGCCCACATCCTCCTGCTGGGCCAGCAGCTCCTGCAGGGAGTCGAGACGTGCGCGCCGGGTCTCGCGCAGCTGGCGGCGCGCCTGTTGGCTCTCGCCCGCCAGGCGGGCGTTCTCGATCGCGCGGGCGTGACCGCTGAGCGCCTCCCGAACCAGACCCATCAGGCGATCGCGCTCGGCCAGCAGGTTGCGCAAGCCCTCCTCCAGGGCCTGCTGCTCCTGATCCGCCCGAGTCGCCTCACCCTGCTGCACCTCGAGCTGCTCATCGGCGCTGCGCAGGCGGAGGTCGATCGCAGCCCGGCGGTCGACGAGTGCCGCCATGCGATCCTCGGACCGAGCCACCCCGGTGAGCACCTCGACCAGAGCCTGGTTCTGCGAGTCGCGCTGACCCTCGAGGCCTCGCAAGGCCTGCTCGGCGCCGTTGGCCTCGCCGGTGGCGGCCTCCATGGCCTGGCCGGCCTCGGCCAGGGCATTCTCGACGGCCCGCAGCTCGTCGCCGGCGCGTCCCGCCTCTTCGAGCGCACCCTCGAGCTGGAGGCCGAGCTGCTGCTTCTCCAGTGCCCGTGCCTCGTTGCTCTCGGCGAGGGACGCTCGCTCCCGGCGCTCGTAGGCGATCTGGCTCTCGAGCTCCTTGATCTCTCCGCGCAGCTGGAGGAGCACCTCGGTGCCCTGGCTCAGCAGTCGCTCCCGCTCGGCCAGATCGACCCGCTTCTGCTCGAACGCCGCCTCACGTTCGGCGAGCTGCGCTTCGCTCTCGGCCAGCGCGTCGCGCAGCGCGGTCAGCCGGCTGCGGCCCTGCTCCAGGCTCCCGACCAGGTCCCGCCGATCGTCCGCCGCCAGGGAGAGCTCCAGCAGACGCTGGATCTCGCGCAGGCGCTTGTAGCGGGCGGCCTTCTTGGCCTGCCGCTCGATCGACGAGATCTGGCGCTTGATCTCGCCGAGCACGTCCCGAACCCGAGTGAGGTTCGTGTCGGTGGCCTCGAGCTTCCGCTCCGCCTCGCGGCGCCGGGCCTTGTACTTGCTGATGCCGGCGGCCTCTTCGATCAGCGAGCGCCGCTCCTCGGGCTTGGCAGAGACGATCTCCGCGATGCGCCCCTGCTCGACGATCGTGTACCCCTTGGTGCCGATCCCCGTGTCGCGGAAGAAGTCCTGGACGTCGCGCAGACGCACCGGCGTCTTGTTGATCAGGTACTCGCTCTCCCCCGAGCGGTAGAGGCGGCGGGAGACGGCGATCTCGGTGAAGGCGGCGTACTCGGCGGGCGCGAGGCCGTCGCCGTTGTCGAAGGTGAGCACGACCTCGGCCAGGCCGATGGGCGAGCGCGCATCGGAGCCCGCGAAGATGATGTCCTCCATCCCCTTGCCGCGCAGGCGGCGCGGCGACTGCTCGCCCATCGCCCAGCGGATGGCGTCGACGACGTTGGACTTTCCACAGCCGTTGGGGCCGACGATCCCGGTGATGCCGGGCTGGAAAGAGAACGCCGTTTTATCGACGAAGGACTTGAACCCAGTGATCTGCAGCGACTTGACGCGCAACTGAACCTCGTATCCCCACGGGGACCCACGCTCTGGAGGACCGCGGATGCCCGGGGGGGCGGGTATTTCTGGCTCAGGCGAACTGGGGGTGCCGTGTAGTTAACAGGGAGGCCTCCGCCGGCGCAACTACGCCCGAGAAGTCACCAACCCGGCACCCCCGGGGGCGCCCCGCCCTGAGGCCTAGCGGCCGGCAGCAGCGAGGGAGGGGCCTTCGGTCTGGAGCTCGAGGAGCCGGGCGTAGAGGCCGTCGTGCTCCAGGAGCTCGGCGTGGCTGCCGCTCTCGGCCAGCTCGCCGTGGTGCAGGACGAAGATCCGGTCGACGTCCTCGATGGTCGAGAGGCGGTGGGCGATGACCAGGGAGGTCTTGCCCTCCATCAGCACGTGGATGCCCCGCTGCACCATGGCCTCGGTCTCGGTATCGATCGAGCTGGTCGCCTCGTCGAGGACCAGCACGTCCGAGCCGTGGGCCAGGGCCCGGGCGAAGGAGAGCAGCTGGCGCTGGCCGGTCGAGAAGTTGGTGCCGCGCTCGCGCACCTCGGTCTCGTAGCCCTGGGGCAGGGCCTGGATGAAGCGATCGGCTTCCACAGCCGTGGCAGCACGCTCGATGTCCGTGTGGCCGAGGTCGTCGCGTCCCAGCGCGAGATTGTCGGCGATCGACCCGCTGAACAGGAACACGTCCTGCAGGACCATCCCGACCCGCCGCCGCAGCTCGGCCTGGGGGATGTCCCGAAGGTCCGCGCCGTCGAGCAGGATCCGGCCGCGGGTCACCTCGTAGAGGCGGGTCAGCAGGTTGATCACCGTGGTCTTGCCGGCGCCCGTCGCGCCCACGAAGGCGATCTTCTCCCCGGGCGCGACGCGGAAGGAGACGTCGCGAAGCACCCATTCCTCATCGTTGTAGGCGAACCACACGTTCTCGAACTCGATCTCCCCCCGTGCCGGCGGCGCTTCGCGGCCGGCCACGTGGCGCGCCCGCTCGGGGGTCGGATCCTGGATCGCGGGCTCGGTATCGAGGAGCTGGAAGATGCGCTCGATGCTCGCCATCGAGGACTGCATCACCGAGTACTTGGCCGAGAGGTCGCGCAGCGGCATGAAGAAGCGGCGCATGTAGTTGATGAACAGGTAGATGGTCCCGGCGGTAGCCCAGCCCGTGCTCACCCAGATGACGATCGCCACGATGACGCCGCTGGCCAGCTCGACGACGGAGAAGAGCGCCGAGTCGTACCAGATCGAGCGGTGCCAGGCGTCGCGGTGGGCACCGTTCAGATCCTCGAAGTCGCGCAGGTTGCGGGCCTCGCGGGTGAAGAGCTGCACCACCTTCATCCCCGTGACCGTCTCCTGGATGGTGGCATTGATGCGTGCCAGGAGAACGCGGGTCGTGCGGAAGGCGTCGCGCACCTTGAGGCGGAAGATCACCGCGGCGATCGCGAGGAAGGGCACCACCGAGAAGGTCCATAGCGCCAGCTTCGCATTGACCAGGAAGAGCACGACCGCGAAGCCGAGCATCTTGAACACGTCGGTCACGAAGGCGACCAGCCCCTGGCTGAACATCTCCGCCACGTGCTCCACGTCGCTGGTCGCGCGGGTCACGAGCCGACCGACGGGATAGCTGTCGAAGAAACCCAGGTGCAGGGACTGGATGTGGTCGAAGACCTGCTTGCGCAGATCGCGCATGGCGGCCTGTCCCGTCGCCACCATGAGCAGCATGTGGCCGTAGGCGAGCAGGGCCGAGCTCAGCGACGCGGCCAGGAACAGGCTGGCGAGCCAGACCAGGGGAGCGATGCCTTCGGGCGCGGTCAGCAGCTGATCGAGCCAGCCCATCTCGGAGGGCGGCGCCTCCACCCCGAGGATCCACCGGTCGATGCCGGTCTTGACGATCCAGGCCGGCGCCAGCTCGAGGGCGAACATGGGCGCGACCATCAGGATCGTGAGCGCCACCTGCCCCTTGTAGGGCACGACCCAGGCCCAGAGCCGGCCCAGGAGCGCCCGATCCACGGCCTTGCCGAGCGCCTCTTCCTCCAGGATGGCGTCGAGCCCGTCCCTCTTCTCGCCGTCGGGACGCGGGTCGCTCACTGGGCGCCCTCGGCGACCCAATGCTCGGGCTCGGTCTCGTCGACTTCCTGGTCGAGGGCCAGACGGGCATAGAGCCCGCCCTCGGCGAGCAGGCTCTCGTGGTCGCCCCGCTCGACGATGCGGCCCTCGTCCATCACGACGATCTGGTCCGCCTCGCGCACCGTCGAGACCCGGGAGGCGACGATCACCACGGTCCGTCCGGCGAAGACCTCGCGCAGGTTCTCCTGGATGGCCGCCTCGGTCTCCGCGTCCACCGCGGAGAGGGTGTCATCCAGGATCAGGATGCGCGGGTCCAGGGCGAGGGCGCGGGCCAGGGCCGTGCGTTGGCGCTGCCCTCCCGAGAGCATGACGCCGCGCTCGCCGACGACCGTGTCGTAGCCGCCGGGCAGGTCCTCCACGTCCTTGGCGAGCTGTGCCCGCTCGGCCGCCCGCTCGACCGTGGCGCGCTCCGTGCGCGGCAGGCCGTAGGCCACGTTGTCCGCCAGGGGCATCGAGAAGAGGAAGGAATCCTGGGGAACCATCGCGATGTTGCTGCGCAGGATGGCCAGGGGGATGTGATTGACGTCCACCCCGTCCACGAAGACGTGGCCGTCCTCCACCTCGAAGAGGCGCGGGATCAGCGAGGCCAGCGTCGTCTTGCCCGCACCCACGGGCCCCACGATGCCGACCACCGTGCCCTCGGGAATGCGCAGGTCCAGACCGCGGATCGCGGGCTCCCGCTCGCTGGTCGGGTAGCGGAAGCTCAGGTCCCGGAACTCGATGTCTCCCCGCAGCTCGTCCACCGGCTCGGTTTCCGGGTGGTCCGCAATCGCCGGCACCGTCGAGAGCACCTCGTCGATGCGCTGCATCGAGGCCGTGCCCCGCTGGACCAGGGCGAAGACCCAGCCCATGATGAAGATGGGAAAGGTCAGCTCGTAGTTGAACATCGAGAAGGTGAAGAACTCGGCGATCGTCATCTGGCGATCGAGGATCGCCTGTCCACCCACCAGGAAGATGATCCACATGCCGATCATCGGGAGCAGGCTGACCACGGCGGGCATGGCGCCGTTGACGCGGGCGATGCGCAGCTGCCGGCGATAGAGCTCCTCGCAGAGCCCGCCGAAGCGCCCGCGGGTGGCACCCTCCATGGCATAGGCCTTCACCACCGAGATGCCGGATACGGTCTCCTGGAGGTGGTTGGAGAGATCCGCCAGACCGACCTGCACGGCCAGGTTCGAGGAGTGCATCGCGCGGCCGAAGGCTCGCGAGATGAGGATGAAGAGCGGGTACGGGATCAACACGAGCAGGGCGAGCTTGGAGTTCACCCAGAACATGGCCACCAGCGTGACGACCAGGAGGACCGGCGTCTGGGCCACCGAGAGCAAGCCCGGGCCCAGCATCAGTCGCACCGCAGTCAGGTCGTTCACACAGCGACTCATCAGGTCGCCGGTCCGCCAGCGGAAGTAGAAGGACTGGGGCAGGCGTTGGAGATGCTCGAAGAGGTCGTTGCGCAGCTGGTACTCGATGTTGCGCGCGGCGTTGAAGATCCTGACGCGAGAGAAGAAGCGCACCCCGGAGCGGCTCACCGCGACGAGCAAGAGCCACCCGCAGCGCCTCGCCACCTCTTCGGCGGGGTATCCCTCGGTGAGCGCCTGGATGCACCAGCCCGTCAGGACGGGAAGCGCGACGAAGAGCCCGGCATAGGCGAGCGTGGTGATCACCCCGAAGACGTAGTCGGGCTTGTTGCGACCCACGTAGTGGGCCAGGCGACGGAACATCGTGCGCCGGTTCCGGGCGATGGTCTCCCGATCCTGGACGAAGCCCTCGGCCGCGCTCATCGGCGATACCACGCGGCGACCCGCTCCCGGTCGAGGCCGAGGCGCCAGGCGACGAGGGCCAGCAGGTTCCGGGCCACGGTCCGGGTGAAGCCTCGCGCCTGGTAGCGGCGGGCCGAGGTCAGGGCCGGCGCGTCGAGGAGAGCGAAGCGGCCCTGGCGACGCAGGCCGCGCACCAGGTCGAGGTCTTCCATGATCGGTACCTGGGGGACGCCGCCGATCGCCTCGAGGGCGGTCCGGCGGGCGAACAGGGCCTGGTCTCCGTAGGGGAGCCGGAACAGCATCAAGCGCACGCGCACCCATCCTTCGACGATGCGCAGCGCCCAGCCCTCTCCGCGGAGCCGGAAGGCGAAAGCGCCGCCGACCACCTCCGCATCGGCGAGGGCGGCCCGGACCTTCCCGGCCCAGCCCTCGGGCAGGTCGGTGTCGGCGTGCAGGAAGAGGACCACGTCCGCATGCGCGGCTGCGGCCGCGCCAGCCGCCAGCTGGCGCGCGCGACCCGGGGCGCAGGACACCACGGCCGCCCCCTCTTCTCGCGCTCTCTCCTGGGTCGCATCCGCACTGCCCCCGTCGGCGACGATGACGTCGACATCCGCTGATCGGGCGCTCCGAACGGCAGCGCGGATCCGATCGGCCTCGTGGAGCGCGGGGATGACGACCGCGATCCGCACGGAGGAGAGAATAGCGAACCTGGCCTGGGGCCGGCCCGGGCCGCGCGTAGGCCGGAGATCACGAAGTCTTGCCGGTCTTCAGGTGCTCCTGGAACCACTCGAGGGCCAGATCGGAGGCGGCCGGGTAATGGGTCGTGTAGACGTCGTAGTGCTCGCCGGGAAAGGTCTCGTAGCGGGCCGGAGCCTTCTCCTTGACGATCTCGTAGGCGGCCAGGCCGTGCTCCCTGCGATCGAAGAGCTCTTCGTCGGCCATGTCGATGAAGAGAACCGGCACGCGGATCTTCGCGGCCAGGTCGCGGGGCTGGTAGGACAGCATGCGGGCGAAGTCGGGCGTACCGTTCAAGCCCGGCACCTGGTCGATGCCCTGGGGAATCGGCGGGTCGAGGGTGCCCCGCGCCTTCTCCCGCGCCCGCCGCTCCGCGTAGGCACGCGCTTCGTCGTTGGGCACGTTTCCCTGGGCACCGACCTGCGCCACCGCGGCTCGGATGCGCGGCTCGGTCGCGGCCATCGTCACCGCGTGTCCGCCTCCGTAGCTGGTCCCCCAGATCCCGATCCGCTGGGGGTCGACATCGGACTCGCTCGCCAGCACGGCCAGCGCCGCGCGCAGGTCCTCGATCTGATCCCAGGGGTCGACGACCTCGCGGATCACGCGCGCCTTCACGGTCACGTTGCCGGCCTCGTCGGGTGCGGGCAGTGCCTGGCTGGCCACCAGGCGGCCGTCACTCTCGCCCCAGCCCCGGTAGTCGAAGGCGAGCACCACGAAGCCCGCGGCGGCGAACTTGGGCCCGTAGGTCACATCGAGATGCTCGCGGAGGCCGCCCCAACCGTGGGCCAGCAGGATGGCGGCCTTCTTCTCCTTGGGGTCGGCGCCCTTCGCCCTCCACAGGTTTCCGGCCATGCGGGTGCCCTGGCTCCAGATGGTCACCGGCGTGGGCTGCGCGCCGTACCACAGCTCCGCCGCACAGCTCGCGCCGGATGCGAAGGGAAGGAGAAGAAGGAGCGCCAAGAGAGAGCGCCGGGGACGAACCATGGCCTGCCTCCGGATGGCGCCGCCACACCATCCTCGAGGCGGGAGCATACCGCACGCTCGTGCTATCGAGTGCACCAGGACGCGACCCCCGCCCGAAAGGAGCACCCCATGGCCAAGGACCTCAAGATCGGACTCCAGCTCGGATACTGGCAGGCCCAGCCGCCCCAGGGCTTCGTGGAGGTCGCGCAGGAGGCCGAAGGGCTCGGCTACGACATCGTCTTCACGGCCGAAGCCTGGGGCTCGGATGCCTTCACGCCCCTGACCTGGATCGCCGCCCACACCGAGCGGATCCGCCTCGGAACCGCCGTGGTGCAGCTCTCCGCCCGCACGCCCACGGCCACCGCCATGCACACCCTGACCCTGGACCATCTCTCCAAGGGCCGGCTCACCCTGGGCCTGGGCGTCTCCGGCCCCCAGGTGGTCGAGGGCTGGTACGGCCAGCCCTTCTCGAAGCCGCTCGCGCGAACCCGCGAGTACATCGACATCGTCCGGCAGGTGCTGCGCCGGGAAGCGCCGGTCACCAACGCCGGCCCCCACTACCCCCTCCCCTACACCGGCGAAGGTGCCTGGGGAATGGGCAAGCCGCTGCGGCCGATCACCCATCCCCTGCGGCCCGACGTCCCCATCTTCCTGGGCGCCGAGGGGCCGAAGAACGTCGCCCTCGCTGCCGAGCTCTGTCAGGGCTGGCTTCCCCTCTACTACTCGCCGTACCGACCCGAGGTGTATGCGGACTCCCTGAAGAACGCATCGGACGACTTCGAGATCTGCGCCGGCGTGACCATCAACATCACCGACGACGTGGCCGCCGGGCTCATGCCGATGAAGTCGATGCTCGGCTTCTACATCGGCGGCATGGGCTCCCAGAAGCGCAACTTCCACAAGGAGCTCATGGCGCGGATGGGTTTCGAAGCCGAGGCCGAGAAGATCCAGGACCTCTTCATGGAGGGGAAGCGGGCCGAGGCCGTGCAGATCGTGCCCGACGAGTTCTGCGACGAGATCGCCCTGGTCGGCCCGAAGGAGCGCATCAAGGAGCGTCTCGACGCCTGGCGGGACACGCCGGTGACCCATCTCCTGGTGATGGGCCAGGGCGGCGAGCAGATGCGGGAGGCCGCCGAGCTGGTCCTGGGCTGACCCGTCCTGCCCCGAGAGCGGTCATGGGGGCGGGCCGCGGGAACTGCTATCAAGGCGGCATGTCGGACCCGGACGACAGGAGCGCGCCCGCCTACGCAAGGGCAGGCGTCGATCTCGACAAGGACGAGGGCTTCATCGACGAGATCAAGGAGATCTCCCGGAGCACCTTCCGGCCCGAGATCCTGTCCTCGATCGGCGGCTTCGCCGGCCTCTTCAAGGCGCCGGAGCGCTACCAGTCGCCCATCTTCGTCGCGGGCGCCGACGGCGTGGGCACCAAGTTGAAGCTCGCCGCCCTGCTCGGCCGCTACGACACGATCGGCATCGACTGCGTCGCGATGGTGGTGAACGACCTGGTGGTGCAGGGCGCGGAGCCCCTGGTCTTCCTGGACTACCTGGCCATGGGCGAGATGGACGAGGAGATCGCCGCCGAGGCCCTGCGCGGCGTCGCCGAGGGATGCAAGCGAGCCGGCTGCGCCCTGCTCGGGGGCGAGACCGCCAGCATGCCCGGTTTCTACCCCAAGAACGAGCTCGAGCTGGTCGGCTTCGGCGTGGGGGTCGTGGAGCGCGACCGGGTGATCGACGGATCCTCGATCGGACAGGGCGACGTACTGATCGGCCTGGCCTCGGGCGGGATCCACTCGAACGGGTTCTCGCTGGTGCGGCGGATCGTCGACGAGGGCGTGGCCGCGGGCAAGTTCGACCTGCGCGAGGCTCTCCCCGAGCTCAACACCTCCCTCGCGGCGGCCCTGCTGACGCCGACGCGCATCTACGTGAAGCCGATCCTGAACCTCCTGCGGGACTTCACCTTGAGCGGCATCATCCACGTGACCGGGGGTGGCTTCGCGGGCAACGTGCCGCGCATCCTGCCGAAGGGGGTGCGCGCGCGGATCGACCTCTCGGCCTGGCCGCGCCCGCCGATCTTCGACTTCCTGGCCCGGCACGGCGAGATCAGCGAGGCCGAGATGCGACGCGTCTTCAACTGCGGTCTCGGCATGATCCTGATCGCGAGGCGCGACGATGCCGACGACCTCATCGACCGCCTCGGCGGTATGGGCGAGCGCGCCTACCGGATCGGCGTCGTGGAGCCCAAGGCCGACGACGAGCCCGCCCTGCTCTTCGAAGGCGAGCACGAGGGGCCCGCGGGCTGATGCCCCGCGGCGGGCTCGGCGCCGACAGCACCCTGCGCGCACGCCGCTGGGACGTTCTGATCCTCGGAAGCGCCCTGCCCGGCCTCGCGGCGGGCATCCGCCTGGCCATGGCGGGGCACCGCGTGCTGGTCGCCGAAGAGGACGTGACGGCAGCGAGCCCGAAGCTCCTGCAGGAGCCCTTTGCCCTCCCGGGAATCCTGGGGGGCGGCGTCCTCGACGCGGCGCTGCAGGCCTTCGGCATTCCGATGATCGAACGCCGCCGCTTCGAACCCCGCACGATCGCCTACCAGGTGTTGCTCCCGGAGGCACGGCTGGACGTGGGCGACCGGGACCTGACGGCCCGGGAGCTCGTCGCATGGGGCCTCGCCAAGCCCGACGACGCCCGCGCCCTCACCCACGAGCTGGAACGAGCGGCCGGCGCCGTGCGAACCCACCTGCTCGAGACGCCCATGCTCGGGCGCGGAAGCCGGCGAGCCCTGTCCCGCGCGGGTGAGGGCCAGGCGCTCGGGCTGCCCGATGCCGTCACCCAGGCCGAGGGGGAGCTCGCCGACTTCTTCGACCTCCAGCTGCGCGGTCTCTCCGAGCTCGGCGCCTCGCGGCCCTGTCCCGAGGCTTCCACCCGACTGCTGGGCTCGGCCCTGTCGGGCGGAACGGGCTTCGGCAGTGACGAGGGGGGCCTGATCGGTCTGCTCAAGAAGCGTCTCGAGGCCCTTCACGCCGAATTCCGCACGATCGGCTGCCCCTTCGAATTCGTCGAGCTGGGCCAGCACCCGGGCATACTGCGGGCGGGTCCCGGTGACGTGTGGCTCGGCCGCGCCGTGATCGTGAACGCCCCCGGTCCCCGCCTGGCCGCCGCCCTCCGGGGTTGGGACAAGCCGGTGCCGGGCTTCCTCGAGGGGCCAGCGCCCGAGTGGCAACGCGTCTCGCTGCACCTGCGGGCCCTGCGCGAGGTCGTGCCCGAAGCCCTCGAGCCGCGGGCCTTGCTGAGCCCGGCGCTGGGAGGGTTGACTTCCGGACCGATCCGCCTGGCGCTCCACCCCTCTCCTCGCGGTGGCCGCTTCGCCGAGCTCATCGCCTCGGCCGTGGCGCCGGCAGGGACCCCGCGCGAATCCGTCGCCGAAGCCCTCGAAGCCGAGGTGCGACACCTGATGCCCTTCTCGGAGCAGCGCCTCAAGGCCGGACCCCTCCCCGACGAGCCCGAATGGGACGCACCGTCCGCCGTCGCCGATCCGTCCGCCGGTAGCGGCTGGCCCTCCCCCATCGTCATCCGAAGCCGCAGCCGCGAGCCCGTCGCCAGCCTTCCCCGCGACGCCGTCGCCGCCCTGGGAATCGAAGGCGAGATCCTCCTCGGCTGGCAGGCCGGCGACGCCCTCCGCGAGGAACTCGCCTAGCCGCCAGCCCCGAACCGACCCCGCGCGAGCCTCGGACCCAGCAACGAGCGACGCAGGGGACAGCCCGCTCCCCGACCACCCGCGACTCGCTTCTTCCCCCGCCCGGCGGCCGGCCGGCTTGCTTCCCTTCGTTTCCGACGGTTTCGTCCCGAAGCCCGAGAGCGGGCGGGCTACCGGGCGCTTCGTGCGCGGTAGAGAGTGATTCCGGTGCTCGACTTGTGCCCCGTGGTCATTCGGGCGGGGTTCCAGAAGGTTGGTGAGGGGGGTGGTTCGCGTTGCTGGGGGTTTCGTCTCGGGGCATGTGGGCGGGTGCGGGCTGCCGAGCGTCCGGCGCGGGGCGTG
>NYZB01000143.1 GCA_002687015.1 Deltaproteobacteria bacterium | reverse complement strand
TCGCGTCCTGGAGGAGCGACCATGCGGGTGCTCGCTTCGCGTCCTGGAGGAGCAACCATGCGGGTGCTCGCTTCGCGTCCTGGAGGAGCAACCATGCGGGTGCGGCTCGTTTCGATCGCGGCGTTCATTGCCTTCCTGGGCTGCAGCACGGGGCCGCTTCCCAAGGCGTCGGCCGATTTCACGTCGCTTCGCGAGACACCGAGCGGCCCCGTGGTGGGCTCTACCGGCGCCTATGGCTCCCATGCGTGGCTGGGCATTCCGTACGCGCAAGCTCCCGTCGGAAGCCTCCGGTGGAGGGGACCGCGCGAGCACCCGACCTGGAGCGAGCCGCGGGAGGCCCTGTCCTTCGGTTCCTCCTGCGTGCAGTTCGCGAGCGAGCTCGGCGGCGACCTCTCCGCCCCGCCGGGTGAGGTCGTGGGCTCGGAGGACTGCCTGTTCCTGAACGTCTACGCCCCCCGCAGCGAAGACGTGGCGGCCGCCGCGGCCACCCGACGCCCCGTCCTGTTCTGGATCCATGGCGGCGGCAACACGATCGGCACCTCGTCCTTCTACGACGGCGGGCGGCTCGCGGCCGACGAGGGCGTCGTCGTGGTGACGGTGAACTACCGGCTGGGCGTCCTGGGCTGGATGCGTCACGCGGCCCTGGCAGCGACGGTCAGCCCCGAGGAGCAGTCGGGCAACTTCGCGGTTCTCGATCTGGTGGCCGCCCTGTCCTGGGTTCGCGACCACATCGACAGCTTCGGGGGCGACCCGGCGAAGGTCACGATCTTCGGCGAGTCCGCCGGCGGCCACAACGTCCTGATGCTGATGACCTCGCCCCTCGCGCGTGGGCTCTTCCACCGCGCCGTGGTCCAGAGCGGCGGGACCTGGATGGACACCCTCGCCGCGGCCGAGAACCCGGTCGATGCGCCCGAGCCCGGGCACGAGAGCAGCAGCGCGGAGCTTCTCTTCGCCCGGCTGGTCGCGAGCGACCGGGCCGCGGATCGCTCCGCGGCCAAGCTCGCCACAGCGACCATGCCCCTCTCGGATCAGGCAGCGTTCCTGCGCGCCCAGGCGCCGGAGGATCTCCTCAGGTTCTACTCCGACGGGGGGAACGGCATGTACGACGTGCCGAAGCCCTTCCCCGACGGAGTGGTGCTGCCGGAAGACGGCATCCTCGGCGGGCTCTCGAGAAGGGATGGGCACGTCGACGTCCCCATCGTGCTGGGCACGAACCGGGACGAGAACAAGCTCTTCCTGTTCTTCGATCCTGACTTCACCGACCTCTGGTTCGGCATCTGGCCCCGCCTGAAGGACGAGGAGCACTTCCATCTGACGGCCGAGTACCTGAGCCGGCACTGGAAGGCGACCGGAGTCGACGAGCTCGCCGAGATCCTGGAGCCCCAGCATCCCGGCCGGGTCTTCGCCTATCGCTTCGACTGGGACGAGGAGCCCAGCATCCTCGGCAAGGACCTGGGGCATCTGCTCGGCGCCTCCCACGGCTTCGAGATCCCCTTCGTGTTCGGCCACTGGAACCTCGGGCCCCAGACGGGTCTGCTCTTCGACGACGGCAACGAGGCGGCTCGTGAAGCCCTGTCCGCGGCGATGCGCGGCTACTGGGTACAGTTCGCGACCTCCGGCGATCCGGGCCGCGGAGTGACCGGGAAGCTCCCGGTCTGGAAGCCGTGGGGCCCGGAGCTCGGGTCGGAGAAGTGGCTGCGACTGGACACCGCCGCCGACACGGGAATCGCGATGGAGCGCGAGGTCGTCACGACCAGCTCCGTCAACGCCGACCTCGCCAGGGACGAACGCCTCACCGCGGGCGACCTGCGCTGCCGGGTCGCCGAGGACGTGGTGCGCTGGGGCGACTTCGGAACTCCGGATCTCCGCAGCCTGGGCTGCGGGGGAGCCGCGCCGGTCGCCGCACCCGGCCTCGAGCCGTAGCCGCGGGCAGGAGGGACCGAATGGTGGAGGAAAGCGAGGAGCGTTCGCTCGACTTCGTTCGCCAGATCGTCGCCGACGATCTGGCGAAGGGGAAGTTCCGCCAGTCGGTCACGCGCTTCCCTCCCCACCCGAACGGCTACCTGCACATCGGCCACGCCAAGTCGATCTGCCTGAACTTCGGGATCGCGCAGGACACGGGCGGCGTCTGCCATCTGCGCTTCGACGACACGAACCCCGTCGCCGAGGACCCCCACTTCGTCGACTCGATGCAAGAGGACATCCGCTGGCTCGGCTTCGACTGGGGGGAGCACCTCTACTACGCCTCGGACTACTACGAGCAGCTCTACGAGCACGCCTGCACCCTCATCCGCAAGGGCGATGCCTTCATCTGCGATCTGAGCTCCGAGGAGATCGCCGAACGCCGCGGCACCCTCACCGAGCCGGGCGAAGCCAGCCCGTTCCGGGACCGCCCCGCCGACGAAAGCCTGGATCTCTTCGAGCGGATGAGGGCCGGCGAGTTCGAGCCGGGCGCGCGGGTGCTGCGAGCGCGCATCGACATGGGCTCCTCGGTGCTTCCGATGCGCGACCCGATCCTCTATCGGATCCTGGACACGCCTCACCACCGCACCGGGAACACGTGGCCGATCTACCCGATGTACGACTTCGCGCACTCCCTGTCGGATGCGATCGAGCACATCACCCACTCGATCTGCACCCTCGAGTTCCAGGACCGCCGTCCCCTCTACGACTGGGTGCTGGAGAGGGTCGGCATACCCGAGCCGAGACCGCGGCAGTACGAGTTCGCCGAGCTCAGCTTGAGCCGGACGATCCTGAGCAAGCGCTTCCTGGGGCAGCTGGTCGGGGAAGGGGCCGTGGCCGGCTGGGACGATCCGCGCATGCCCACCCTCTCCGGAATGCGGCGGCGCGGCTTCACCCCGGAGTCGATCCGCGCCTTCTGTGACGGCGTGGGCGTGGCCCGCCGGGACAACACGATCCAGCTCGAGCGCCTCCACTTCGAGGTCCGCGAGCACCTGAACCAGGTGGCGCCGCGGGCGATGGGCGTGCTGCGGCCCCTGAAGCTCGTCGTCGAGAACTATCCCGAGGATCGGGAAGAAGAGCTCCCGGCGGTCAACAACCCCCAGGATCCCCAGGCGGGAACCCGCCTCGTGCCCTTCTCCCGCGAGCTCTGGATCGAGCGGGACGACTTCCTCGAGGACCCGCCCAAGAAGTTCCATCGGCTCTCGCCCGGCAAGGAGGTGCGCCTCCGTTACGCCTACCTCGTGACTTGCACGGAGGTCGTGAAGGATGCCAGCGGCGCCGTGGTCGAGATCCGCGCCCGCTACGACCCGGAGACCCGCGGTGGCGACGCGCCGGACGGGCGCAAGGTGCGGGGCACGATCCACTGGGTCTCCGCTCGCCATGCGGTACCCGCCGAGGTCCGCCTCTACGAGCCCCTCTTCGAGGAGGAGGACCCGATGGCGGCCGCCGAGGACGGGGACTTCATGAAGCTGCTGCGAGCGGACTCCCTGGAGGTCGTGGATCCGGCCTGGCTCGAGCCCTCCCTCGGCGAGGCCCCGATCGGCCTGCGCCTCCAGCTGGAGCGGCTCGGCTACTTCTCCGTCGACCCGGATTCGACGGCGGGGCGCCCGGTCCTGAACCGGACGGTCACGCTTCGGGACAGCTGGGCGAAGATCGCGAAGCCCAAGGCGAGTCGTTAGACTGATTGCGCCGGAACGGGGGTGCGTGCCAGGGCACTGGCCCCGGTGCGCCCTTCAACCCCCGCGGAAGGTGGTGACCCTTCTTCGAGGAGCGTGATGAGCAGCGACATCCGGATCATCGGCGGCTCTGCCCACCCTGAACTCGCCCAGGACATCTGCAAGCACCTCTCCATCGAGCTCTGCGCCTCGAGCGTGGTGCACTTCTCGAACGAGAACATGATGGTGCAGATCGAAGAGAACGTGCGCGGTGCGGACGTCTTCGTGATCCAGCCCTCCTGCTCGCCGGTCTCCGACGGCCTGGTCGAGCTGCTGATCACCATCGACGCGCTCCGGCACGCCTCTGCGGATCGAATCACCGCAGTGCTCCCGTACTTTCCCTACGCGCGCTCCGACAAGAAGGACCGGCCGAGGATCTCGATCACGGCCCGCCTGGTCGCCGACCTCCTGCAGACCGCGGGCGCGGACCGCGTGCTCACCATGGACCTCCACTCTCCCCAGGTGCAGGGCTTCTTCCGGATCCCGGCCGATCAGCTGCTGGCCGCGCCGATCCTCTGCGACTACCTGCGCCAGAACCGGGACCTGACGAACTACGTGCTGGTGGCGGGCGACGTGGGCGAATCGAAGGAGGGCGGCAACTACGCCAACCGCCTCAACCTGCCCATCGCGATCGTCGACAAGAGGCGCTACGGCGACGACGAGAAGGCCCAGGCGACCCACATGATCGGCGACGTCGAGGGCAAGATCGCCCTGATCATCGACGACGAGATCGCCAGCGGCGGCACCATGATGGAGGCCGCGCGCTTCGTGCTCAACCACGGCGCCCGGGCCGTCGAGGCCGCCTGCGTGCACCCGGTGCTCTCGGGCAAGGCCGTGGAGCGCATCGAGGCCTCCCCCCTGACCTCGCTGGTGGTGACGGACACGATTCCGATCCCCCCGGAGAAGCGCAGCGCCAAGATCGAGGTTCGCTCGGTGGCCCCGCTCTTCGCCGACGCGATCCGCTCGATCCACGACGGGTCCAGCGTCTCCCACCTCTTCCGCTAGGCGAGGGGCTGGAGAGGGGCTCAGGGCTTGCGCTCACCCGCTGGCGCGAGCTCGCAGAGGATCTGGCCGCCGGCCGTGGCGCCGCCCGACGGGAGATCCTCGAGCATCTTGTCCAGGTACTCGCGGCGACGGCCGTCCAGGTTCTCGAACTGGAGCACCAGCCCGGCCTCACCGTCGTCCCGGGCGACCCGGGCCCCGACGACGAGCGGGGTGGTGCCCGGCTTCACGTGCAGGGCCACCTGGACGAAGCTGCCCACGTCCAGATCCGAAGTCGGCTCGATGCGCAGGCCGCCGACCGAGAGATCCCGACCGACGAGCACGGCGGGGCCATCGGCCCGATGCGCGATCACGCGCCGATCGAAGGGCTGGCGTTCGACCTGGCGCCGCTCGCGCTTCGCCTCCGCCTGCGGCCGGGCCCGCGCGGCCGGAGCCATGAGCGCCCCTCGGTGGTGCTCGAGCAGGGCGTGGAGGCGACGACGGGCCGGCAGCGAGACCGACGTGAAGGCCAGGGATACCGAATGGGGAGCGGGCCGCTCCCAGACGTTGGGCTCGCAGCGCAGGACCCGCCCCACCGCCGTGCAGGGCCATCGCCATCCGAAGAGTCGCGGCAGCCACAGGATCATTCGGCCGCCGACCTCGACCGGAGTCTCGCTCAGCACCCGGCAGCCGCCGACCGAGAGAGCGACCAGCGAGCTGCGCCGGAAGCCGTGCCGCGTCCACGTGCGAACCGCGGCGCCCACCGCCACGCGCGGGGCCCAACGGCGCTCGCCCCCTTCCTGGCCTAGCGCGTCGAGGAGCACTCCCAGTGCCTTGGGGTGGACCGGACGCCGGATCCAGGCGTCGAAGTCGCCGCGCGGCGGACGCTCGTCGGCCCCGACCACGGCAATCGCGAGGGCGTCGGGCTGCTGGTGTCGGCGGTCCGCCACCCGGGCGACCGAGCCGAGCAGCACCGGACGTCCCGGACCGGCCCGCTGGGGCTCGCGCTCCACCCGGAGCCCGGCGCTCTGCAGCACCCCCCGGACCTCCTCCAGCTCTCCATCATCGACCAGCCAGATCGGGGTGTCGTCCATGCGGGGTCTATCGGCCCGCGGGGGTTGCCGATTGACCGGGTTTCTCCCCCACCCCAGGGGCCGGCGGGACGGATCGACCCCGGCTGCTCAGCCCTCCTCCGCCGGATCCAGGACGAACCGGTAGTTGCGGTTGCCGGTGCGTACCTCGAGCACCTCCGGAGCTTCCCGCTCGACCGCAACCACATCGGAGGTCGTCACGATGTGCCCCTCCGCGTTCAGGAAGCGCAGGGGGAGCCCGGGCTCCGGCTCGGCGAGGAGGGTGGCGGTCCCCATCAGCTCGGGCTTCGTCTCCGCATCTTCCTCGGAGAAGCGCTCGACGCGGACCTGCTGGCCGACGAAGGGACTCGGCACGTGCTCGGCCAGCTCGGCGCCGATCCTCACGTACTCGGTCAACTCGCTCCCGAAGATCTCCCGGTGCGCTCCGAGCAACCTCGTGACCGCGTTCTGGATCACCTCCGCGTCACCGGCCCCGATGTTCCCGTCGATGCGGCTCAGCAGGTAGACCCGTCCATTCGTGACCACCGCGAGACGGCCTTCCTCGACCAGCTCGATCTCCTGGATCAGACTCGAGGCGAGACCCCGCTCGGCTCGGATCCGGATCTCGAGCCGTTGGCCGAGGCGCGGCTGGCTGGCGATCTCGCCCAACCCGAGCTCGCGGCAACGGGGGGGGCCACCCTCGATCAGGTACTGGCGTAGGGCCACCCTGACGCCGGGCACGAAGGGGGCGGTCATCACCTCGTCGGGCTGTGCAAGCTGGTGGCCGGTGCGGACTTCGCGGTCATTCATCGGGACTTCCCCTGGCTGGCGAACTCGATCAACTTGGGCAGAGGCAGGGCCGGCGCGAAGCGGAAGCCCTGTACCTCGTCGCAGTCGAGCTCGCGAAGCAGCTGCTCTTGAGCCTCCTCGGTGACCCCCTCGGCGACCACGGTGAGCCCCAGGCTGTGGGCCAGCAGGATCATGGCGCGGACCACGCTCGCGGCGTCTGGGTTCATGTGGAGATCGCGCACCAGGGACTGGTCGAGCTTCAGACAGTCGAGGGGCAGATCGAGCAGGACACTCAGCGAGGAATAGCCCGTCCCGAAGTCGTCCAGCGAGACGTAGAGCCCCGCGTTGCGCACCTCGCGCAGCAGGCCCGCGACGTCCTGGAGGCCGTAGAGCGCCACGCTCTCGGTCACTTCGAGCTCGATCCGGGAGGGTTCGGCCTCCGCGGCCTGGATCGCGGAAAAGAGCTTCGAGCCGTAGCCCTGCTCCATCAGCTGTGCTCCCGAGACGTTGACCGAGACCCGGAGATCGGTGAGACCCGCCTGGTCGAGGCGACGCAGGTCGTGACAGGCCTGCTCGATGGCGAAGCTACCCAGCCGATCGATGAGCCCCGTCTCCTCGGCGATCGGAACGAACTCCGCGGGCGAGACGCGCCCGAGCTCCGGGCTCTCCCAACGCATGAGGGCTTCGATGCCGACCAGACGCCCGCTGCGCAGCTGGATGCGGGGCTGGTAGTGCATCTCCAGCTCCCCCGCGACCAGCGCGTGGCGCAGGCGCTCGCGCACCTCCCGGCGCCGGCTGTGGTGCCGGTCGAGCTCGCCGCGGTAGACGTCGCGGCAATCGCCGCCCCGCCGCTTGGCCTCGTACATGGCGGCATCGGCATGGCGCACGAGCTCGTCGGCGATCCCGGCATCGTGGGGCGCGACGGCGACGCCCACGCTGACCGTCGCATTGATGCGCTTGCCGCTCACCTGGAAGGGCTCGCGGAAGGCCTCGACCAGGGCCTCGGCCACGCGGGAGGCAGCGCCCCGATCGAGCCCGGGCAGGCTGGCGATGAACTCGTCGCCGCCGAGGCGGCCGAGCACCGGTCGCTCGCTCTCCGTCGCCAGATTGGGCAGCTCGGGGGCAGCCCGCAGCACGGCCCGCAGGCGCTCGGCGGTCTGCCGGAGCAGCACGTCGCCTCCCCGGTGGCCCAGGCTGTCGTTGACCCGCTTGAGTCCGTCGAGGTCGAGGAACAGGATCGCCAGGCTGTGGACCGTCTCGTCGGCCAGCGCCTTCGCGAGATGGGTCAGGAAGTGGTAGCGCGTCATCAGGCCCGTCAGGCTGTCGAAGTGGGCCAGCTGCTGGAGCCGATGGAAGGACTCGCGCTCCTCGGTCACGTCGAGCACGGCGCCGACCAGGGCGCTGCCCTCGCCGGCCAGTCGTCGAAGGCGATGGAGCAGGACCCGACGCTCTCCGCCCGGCACTTCGATCGCGTGCTCGAAGGAGGCCGTGCCGCCCTTCTCGGCGATCCGCGTCACGGCTCGTCGCATGTCGGCGCGAGCCTCGACCGGAAGGTGATCCAGGAGCTCGGACCACTGCTCTTCCGGCCAATCCGCACGGTGGTCGAGCTGCCGGGCGATCTCGGCCGAGCAGGTGTAGGTGCCCTGCTCGGGATCGAGACTCCAGGCGGCCGCACCGGTCAGCTCACGCGCGCAGTCGGCGAGCTCCCATTCGTGACGCACTTCGCGGGCCCGGAGCTGCAGGCCCAGCAGCCTGCGCAGGCGAGCGCGAATGGCGTCCCAGGGGAGTGACACTTCCTGCGCCAGGACGAAGTCGGTGGGGGGATCGAGACCGATCTCGAGGGCGTCGGCCTGGCTGGCGCTGCTCGCGAGCACCAGGCGGGGCGCACGGGCCGCGCCCGGGTGATCGTCGAGCTGGCCGAGCATCTTCTCGGGCTCCTCGTCGTCGCGCAGGTCGACCAGGACGAGGTCGGGCCGGGACGCCTCCAGCTCGGCCAGGTCGTCCCAGTGAGCGGCCACGGTGGCATAGCCCGCCATGCCGAGCGCATCGGCCGCCTCGGGCCACAGCGCCTCTTGCACGGTGAGGACCCAGACCGTGAGCGGCTGGGACTCCTCCATGTCCGCGGAATCCGACAAGGGGCCTCCGACTGGCCGGGATCGGCCGGCAAAGGCCCTATCAGCGGATCGGGCGGGGCCGTTGAGCCTCGCCTGGGACCTCGATCAGGGGCTCCGAAGGGCCCCGCGGAGGGCCGTCGAGGCCTCGGCCACGGCCTCCCGGGCGCCTTCGACCAGCAGGCCCATCGCGAAGAACCCGTGGATCATCCCGTCGTAGCGCGTCGTGGTCACGGTGACGCCGGCCTCCTTCAGGCGCTGCCCGTAGGCCTCGCCCTCGTCGCGAAGCGGGTCCAGCTCCGCAGTCAGGACGAGGGCGGGTGGAAGCCCGGCCAGGTCCCCGGCCCGAAGGGGCGAGCAATAGGCCTCGGCGCGCTGTGCGGGGTCGGGGACGTAGTGGTTCCAGAACCACTTCATCGCATCCGCCTCGAGCAGATACCCGGTGGCGTTCTCGACGTAGGAGCTGCGCGTGAAATCGGCGTCGGTGACCGGGTAGATCAGCAGCTGGAAGGCGATCTGGGGCGTACCCCGGTCGCGCGCCATCAACGCGACCACGGCGCTCAGGTTGCCACCGGCGCTGTCTCCTCCGATCGCCAGGCGGCTGCCATCCACGCCGAGCTCGGCGCCATGCTCGGCCACCCAGGCGGCGACCGCGTAGCAGTCGTCGGCAGCCGCGGGATAGGGATGCTCGGGAGCGAGCCGGTAGTCGACCGAGACCACGGCACAGCCCACCTCGTTGGCCAGCTCCCGGCAGCTCCCGTCATGGGTCTCGATGCTGCCGATCACCCAGCCGCCACCGTGGAAGTAGACGAGGACGGGCGGCGTACCCTCGACTTCGGGCAGGTAGATCCGGACCGGGATGTCACCCGCCGGCCCCGGGAGGGTCCGGTCCTGGACGGAGGCGATCGGAAGCTCCGCCGCCGGCATCTGCATCTGGTCGAAGAAGGTGCGCGCCTGCTCGGGGGGCAGCTCGTGGAGCTTGGGCCCTTCGGTCTGGGCGAGCTGATCGAGAATGGCCGAGAGTGCGGGATCGACGGGCATGGGGGTCTCCTCTTCCGGGCCGGGAGCCTATCTCAGCTCCGCCGCGTCAGGGGCTCGATCCGGAAGCGGAAGCGATGGGCGCCGGTCGAGACCCGGTAGGCCGGCAGGACCTCGGGGCCACAAGCCCCGGTGCCGACCCCCCGATGGAAGCGGTCGAGGGAGAGCCAGACCTCCTCGCGAGCCACGAGCTCGTGCACGTGGCGGGCTCCGGAGAGGTCGGCGGGCCGGTAGCGCAGCGCCGAGAAGGCGAGGCGGGGCGCGCCGCGCACCCGCAGCCCGCGGCCGTCCGCCGCGCGCAGGGTGAGCCAGCGAACCTCGCTGCGCAGACCGTACTCCTGGGGCACGGAGTAGGGCATGGGCTCCCCTGCGACCGAGTGCGCGTGAAGACCCAGCTGGACACCGCGGCGACGGTCGGCGTAGCTCTCGTGGGGCCCGAGCCCGAGCCAGTGCAACGTGTCGAGCTCCGGAGCCAGGCCGACGGCGACCCCGAGGCGCGGAAGATCCGCGAGCTCCTCGGGGACGCGGAAGCGATGCTCCGCCGCGATTCCCGACGCATCCACCCGCCAGCGCTCCTCGTGGACCACGCCCACCGAGGTCGCGTGCCGAGCCGTGAGATCGATCCGCCCGTCTCGGCCAACCCGCAGGTCGGGGGCGGCGGGGAGCACCTCGAGGCGGTCGAGCCCCCAGCGCTGCCAGTCATCCAGGGGCTTGGGCATGCCCGCGACGGGACGGGTGCCGTCGTTGCACGTGGGCGCGCGGAAGAGCTGCAGGGCCAGGCGACCGCGGAGGCAGGGGAGCCCGGCCACCTCGAGTCCGACCAGCCCTCCCCCCTGTCGATCGAAGCTCGCCACGAAACCCTGACCGGCGACCTGGATGAGGTCGCCGTCCTCGCCGAGCTCGGGCCGCCCGTAGCGTGCGGCCGCACGGCCCCCGACCCGCCGCACGGCCCGGCCGGCGAGGCGGAACTGCGCCCAGGCGCGTTCGCTGCCCTTCTTCGCCCAGGGGGTGTCGCGCCGGGCCTCGAAGCGCAGGGTGAGCCACGCCTCGTCTCCCCGCGCCAGCGCCAGGCGGCGCAGGGGAAGCCGGATGTCGGCGCTCTTGCCGGGGCCGATCCGCGCCTTCGGGAGCAGCCCACGCTGCACCACCTGACCCTCGACCTCCACCTCGAAGCGCCCGCGCAGATCGTCGAGGGTCTGGAAGTCGCGGCGGTTCTGGAGCCGCAGCCTTCCCTTCGACAGATCGAGGGCCCGCACCTCCACCGGCTGGGCGAGGCGTGCGAACTCGTAGAGCGCCGGATGCGGCGCTCCATCGGGAGCCACCAGGCCGTTCAGGCAGAAGCTGCCGTCGTGGGGCTCGTCGCCGAAGTCGCCTCCGTAGGCCCAGGTGTCGCGACCGGTCTCCGCATCGCGCTCGAGCAGGCCCTGGTCCCGCCAATCCCACAGGAAGCCCCCCTGCAATCCCCTGACCCGCTCGAAGGCGTCGAAGTAGGCATCGAGGCTGCCGTTGGAGTTTCCCATCGCGTGGGAGTACTCGCACAGGATGATCGGGCGGCGGGCGCGCCCCGAGCGCGCGAAGGCGACGAGGTCCGCGACCGGGGTGTACATCGGACACAGGATGTCCGTGTCCGGCACCTCCGCCGCCAGGTCGAAGGCGTGCCCGCCCTCGTACTGGATGGGACGATGGGGGTCCGCCCTGCGGATCCAGCCGGCCATGGCCCCGTGGTTGGGCCCGTAGCCGCTCTCGTTGCCCAGGGACCAGGCGATCACGGAGGGGTGGTTGCGATCCCGCTGCACCATGCGTTGGGCGCGCTCGACGAAGGCCTGCGTCCAGCGGGGGTCGCGACACAGCTCGGCCCAGTGGGCGTGGGCCTCGAGGTTGGCCTCGTCGACGACGTAGAGCCCGAGCTCGTCGCACAGGTCGAGCAGGCGCGGGTCGTTGGGATAGTGGGCCGTGCGAAGGGCATTTACGTGGAAGCGCTTCATCTGCAGGAGCTCGGTGCGCATGTCCTCGACCGAGACCGTCTTGCCGGTGATCGGATGATGGTCGTGGCGGTTGACGCCCCGCACCCGGATCGCGGTGCCGTTCACGAGCAGCTCGCGGCCCACCACCTCGACCCGGCGGAAGCCCAGCCGGCACGCCACGACCTCGAGCACGGCCCCGTCCGGCGCGATCGAGCTCACCACCAGGTGGTAGAGGGAGGGGGTCTCGGCCGTCCACGGCTGCGCACGCTTCACCGGCAGCCGCAGGGAGGCGTGCACACCGGTCCAGGTGTAGGCATCTGCGATGTGGCCCATCGGTGCCGTGACCGTTGGCTCGGGTGGCTCCCCCCGGAGCGGCTTGCCCCCTGGCGAACGCAGCTCGACGCGCACGCGGTGCTCGGCGCTCGCCTTCGGCGCCCCGGCCACATCGACACGAAGATCCAGCACGCCGTCTCCACTCTCCGGATCGAGGTCGGCGGCGGCGCAGAGGTCGGCAACGTGAACCGGCGGCGGTGCGCGCAGGAACACCTCGCGGTGCAGACCGGCGTGGAACCAGTGGTCCTGATCCTCGAGGAAGGTGCCGTCGCACCAGCGCAGGACCACCGCGCACAGCTGGTTGTCGCCCGGAACCAGGGCGTGGGTCACGTCGAACTCGGCCGCCAGACGCGAATCCTTGGACAGACCGATCGGCCTTCCGTTGAGCAGCACGTAGACCATGCTCTCGGCGCCACCGATGTGCAGGATCACCCGGCGTCCCCGCCACTGGGGCGGAAGCGCGAAACGCCGCCGGTAGACGCCCGTGGGGTTCGCCGCCGGCACCTGGGGCGGCGCCTCCGGAAAGGGCATCTGGACGTTGGTGTAGTGCGGGCGATCGAAGCCCTGCCGCGTCCAGCAGCCCGGTACGTCGATGCGATCCCAGGCCCCATCCACGGTGGTCGGATCGACGGCCTCGTCTGGCACGTCACCGGGCGCCGGGAAGAGCCGGAAGGCCCACGGCCCGTCGAGTCTCAGGAACCAGGCGGATGCGTCGCGCTCCGCCCGGATCGCCTGGTCGGCGTCGTCGTAGGACACGAGTGGGGCACGCGCAGCCAGCCGGTTCCAGCCGGTGCAGTCCGGCCGCTCCCAGGCGCGATCGGGAAAGTCATCGAGCCAGGCCACGGAGCCAGGGTAGTCATTCGGGATGGGCCTGGGGCCACCCGCCCTCCCCCACCCGGCGTTCCCAATGGGGTCTGACCCCCATGTGACCACCGGGCGGGGAGGGGGAGACGGGGCGGGGGCCTGCCAGGCTACGCTGGCGAGAGCCCTGGAGGAGAGGATGATCACGGCCCGCCCCGAAGACGTCGGCCTGGACGGCGAACGACTCGCCCACATCGATCGGCATCTGGCCGAGCACTATGTCGGGCCCGGCAAGATCCCGGGCGCCGTCACGGTGGTGGCGAGGCGGGGAGAGGTCGTCCACGCCTCGGCCCTCGGCCAGCGCGACCGCGAGCGCGCGCTCCCCATGGAGCTCGACACCCTGGTGCGGATCTACAGCATGACGAAGCCGATCACCTCCGTGGCGCTGATGCAGCTGCACGAGCAGGCGCGTTTCAAGCTCTCGGACCCGGTGCACCGCTTCATCCCCGAGTGGAGGGACCTCGCCGTCTACGCGCAGGGGCGCTACCCGCAATTCGTCACGACGCCCTGCCAGCGGCCCATGACGGTCCGCGACCTGCTCTCCCACACCTCGGGCTTGACCTACGGCTTCATGGAGCGCACCAACGTGGACTCGGCGTACCGGAGGCTGGCCGTGGGGGAGCGCAAGCAGGGCAGCACCCTGCGCGACATGATCGAGACCCTGGCCGACCTGCCCCTCGAGTTCTCCCCGGGAACGGCCTGGAACTACTCCGTGGCGACCGACGTCTGTGGCTACCTGGTGGAGACGATCTCGGGACAGCCCTTCGACCGCTACCTGGAGGAGCACGTCTTCGCGCCGCTCGGCATGACCGAGACCTCCTTCCAGGTGCGAGAGGACCAGCGCGAGCGGTTCGCCGCCTGCTACGTGCGCGGCCCGCGGAAGGTGCTGAAGCTGGACGACGATCCCCGGGACAGCCCCTACATCCGGAACGTGACCTTCCACTCGGGCGGTGGCGGGCTCGTCTCGACGGCGGGCGACTACCTTCGCTTCTGCCAGGCCCTGCTGCGCGGCGGCGAGCTGGACGGGCATCGCATCCTCGGGCCGCGCACCCTCGAGCTGATGACCCGCAACCACCTGCCAGGGGGTCGGGACCTCTCGGAGTGCTCGGTCGCCGCCTTCAGCGAGACGCCCTACGACGGCACCGGCTTCGGTCTCGGCTTCTCCGTGATCCTGGACGCGGTGCGCGCCCAGGCCACGGGCTCGGAGGGGGCCTTTGCCTGGGGCGGCGCGGCCAGCACGATCTTCTGGATCGACCCGCGAGAAGAGCTCGTCGTCGTGTTCCTGACCCAGCTCATGCCATCGCGCACCTTCGACTTCCGGGGCCAGCTCCAGGCCCTCGTCTACGGAGCCATCGTCGAGTGAGTCCCCGCTGCGCCACTCGGATCGCGCTGTGGCTCGTGTGCGCGGTGGCGATCGCCGCGCCCCTGGCCGCCGAGGAGCTCGCCCGCGAGCCGGAGCAGGTGGTCGTCCTCCACGGTTTCGCCCGCCGGCCGCGTGCGATGCGCCCGATCGCAGAGCGCCTCGAGGCCGAGGGCTACCAGGTCCACAACCTGGGCTATCCGTCCCGCCGCGAGCCCCCCGAAACCCTCGTAGACCACTTGAAGGTTTCGGTGGAAACCTGCTGTGCCCAGGCGGAAGGCCGCCTCCACTTCGTGACCCACTCCCTGGGTGGCCTGCTGGTGCGGGCCTATCTGGCGGAGGATCGGCCCACGGCCCTGGGGCGGGTCGTGATGCTGGCACCGCCCAACCACGGCACCGAGCTCGTGGACCGGTTCGGCGACGAGTGGTGGTTCGAGCTGGCGCTCGGCCCGACCGCCTCGGTGCTGACGCCGATGCGCGGCATCCACCGGCGCATCGTGGCGGCCCGGAACGACGAGCTCGAGAGGATTCGCGCCCGGATCCGCAAGGAACGCGAAGGCCTGATGGCCGGCGACCCGGAGGCCGGCGACCGCATGGAGGGGCTCCTGGCCTACGAGGGCCGCATCGAAGCGGTCTCGACTTGGCCCTTCGACGTGCCGAGCCTGCTGCGCTTCGGCACTCTGGCCAGCCTCGCCGTGGGCTCCTGGGTGGGCGGCGCGTTGATCGAGCGAGCCCTCGAAGGGGTGCTGCATTGATGGAAAGAGAGGGAAGGACGGGATGAAGGAGCTTCGGGACAAGGTGGCGGTCATCACCGGCGCCGCCAGCGGCATCGGAAGGGCGACGGCCCGCCGACTGGGCGCCCAGGGCATGAAGCTGGTCGTGGCCGACGTGGAAGGTACCGCCCTCCAGGAGACCGCCCACGACCTGCGGAGGAGCGGCTTCGAGGCCCATCCCGTCGTGGCGGACGTGACCCAGGCCGACGCCGTGCAGGGCCTGGCGCGGGAGACCCTCGACAGCTTCGGCGCGGTCCACGTCGTCTTCAACAACGCCGGCGTCTTTGCCGGCGGCACGGCCTGGGAGACGACCCTGGCCGACTACGAGTGGGTGCTGGGCGTGAACCTCTGGGGCGTCATCCACGGCCTTCGCAGCTTCGTGCCGATCCTGCTCGAGCAGGGGGAGCCAGCTCACGTCGTGAACACGGCCTCGATGGCCGCCGTGACCTCCGCGCCCCTGTCGGGCGCCTACGTGATGAGCAAGCACGCGGTGCTCGCCCTCTCCGAGAGCCTCTACCACGAGCTTCGGATGAAGCAGGCGCCGATCGGAGTGAGCGTGATCTGCCCGGAGCTGATCGCGACCGGCATCGGTCGCTCCGAACGCAACCGACCCGTGCACCTCAAGCGCAGCGATGGCCCGCAGCCCGCAGAGACGGAGATGGTCGAAGACGCGATCCGCACCGCCACCGCGGGTGGGGCCGACCCCGACGTCATCGCCCAGCGCACGCTCGAGGCGATTCGCGAGGATCGGTTCTACGTGCTCGCGCCCGAGGGGGACCCCTGGCGAAGGGCTTGCGACTTGCGCCTCGAGGACCTCCGCCTCGCGCGCAACCCCAGCCAGGGCGGCCCCGTCCAGTAGCCATGGCGCCGAGATGAGATCGGAGGATTGGGATGCGCTGGCGGGCGATTTCGACCGGGAGGTCTTCGATCCGGTCGGGACCGACCTCGCGGGCGCCATCGCCCGCGCCCTGCGCAAGGTGGGACGCGTGACCCTGGCCTGCGACTTCGGCTGCGGTACGGGTCGCATGCTGCCCCTCCTGCGGCGCCGGGCCGAGCGGGTGATCGGCCTGGACTTCGCGCCCGAGCTGCTGCGAAGGGCGAGGGAACGAGTCGGACCCGACCCTCGCGTGGAGCTGCGCCGCGCGGACCTGGGGCGCCCGCTGCGCACGCCCCGGGGTGCCGCCCTGGTCACCTGCGTGAACGTGCTGCTGACCCCTGATGACGCGATCCGCTCCGTCCAGCTGCGCAACCTGCGCAATGCGCTCCGCCCGGGCGGGCACCTGCTGCTGGTCGTCCCCTCCCTCGAATCCCTCCTGTGGACGAACAATCGGCTCATCGAATGGAACCGGCGCGAAGGCCTGCGCGGCGAGGGGCTCTTCCACGAGGGCATCGAGACGGGACCCGAAGGTGCCCGCGATCTGCTGCGCGGCATCGTCGATCAGGGCGGCACGGCGACGAAGCACCATCTGCGCGAGGAGCTGGTCGCCGGCCTCGGTGCCCTCGGCATGGAGACCGTCCACGAGGGTCGTGTCGTGTACCCCTGGAACGCCTACTTCCTGGACCCACCCCGCTGGCTGGGCGAGCCCCGGCCCTGGGACTGGCTCATGCTGGCGATGCGCTCCTAGCCCGCACCGCGGAGGACCCATGTCCAGCCCCCTCGACTCCTTTCCGCGTGTTCTCCTGGCACACCTGCCGACTCCGCTGGAGCCACTGCCCCGCTTGAGCGCCGCACTCGGCGGGCCGGAGATCTGGGTCAAGCGCGACGACTGCACCGGGCTCGCGACCGGAGGCAACAAGGCCCGCAAGCTCGAGTACCTGCTGGGCGCGGCCCTCGCCGAGGACGTAGACACGGTCATCACCGTGGGAGGCGTGCAGTCCAACCACGCCCGCCAGACGGCCGCCGCCGCCGCGCGCCTGGGCTTGCGCTGCCAGCTGGTGCTGCCGCGGGTCGTGCCCCGGAGCGGCCCCGACTACGACGAGAACGGCAACGTGCTGCTGGACCGGATCCTCGGTGCGGAGCTCCACGTCGTGGCCGACGAGGCCGCGGCTGCGCGCTGCATCCAGGAGCTGGTCCAGGCCGCGGAGGCCCAGGGGCGCCGCGCCGTGGTACACCCCCCGGGTGGCTCGACGCCCACGGGAGCCCTCGGCTACGTCCACGCCGCCCTCGAGCTCGACCACCAGGTAGGCGGGGCCAAGCCGGCCTTCGCCGGGGTGTACCTGGCCGTGGGGACCGGCGGCACCCTGGCGGGGTTGGCGACGGGTGCGAGCCTGACCTCCTGGTCTCCCGCCTTCACGGGGGTGTGCGTCGCGGGTGACGAGCCGAAGCACCGCGCAGAGGTCGAGGCGCTCCTCGCCGGCCTGGGCGAGCTGCTCGACGTCCCCTCGCATGCGGCCGATTCGCTCCGCTTCGACGGGGGCCTGCTCGGCGAGGGCTATGGCGTTCCGGCGGCTTCGACCCTGGAGGCGATCCAGCTCTGCGCCACCACGGAGGGGCTGCTCCTCGATCCCGTGTACACGGGAAAGGCCATGGCGGCCCTCATCGCCGACGTGCGCCGTGGCCGGGCGGGATCGGAGCCGATCCTCTTCTGGCACACGGGCGGCTCGTCCGGGCTCTTCGCCTACCGGACGGAGGTCACGCCCCGAGTCGAGTGAGTGGGCGGCTTGCCCCGGCTCGGCCACGCAGGGCACCGAGGACGCCGAGGCCGAGCAGGAGGGCAGCTCCGGGCTCGGGAACCGCGGTTCCCGGCGAGCCCACGTCACCATCGGCCGACGTGACGGCGCCGGCCACGCCAGCCAGCGAGGTACCGAGGAGCGAGCCCGTCGTCGGGTCGTAGAAGAGCGAGGCACCCGTCGAGCGAACCCCCGCGCCGTAGGTCGCCTGCGCCACCAGAGCGTCGGCGGCGTCGTAGAGGTTCACCTCGTCGCCGTCCCCGAGGCCGGCGAAGTCCATCTCGACGACGAAGTCGTCGTAGGTGAGCACCTGCACCCCTGCAGCGAGACCCCAGGTGGCGCGAAAGGCCGCGCCGTCGGCCAGGGCGTCCTCGTCGAGCACGATGAGGCTCTCGCCGGGAGCGATCGTCACGCCGGCGACGAAGGTCTGCAGGGTCGGGTCCTGGCTGTCGTCGTCCCAGGAATAGCCCGAGAGGTCGACCGCGCCGGCACCGGTGTTGGTCAGCTCCCACCAGTCGCCGTTGGTGGGGCCGCCGGGATGTCCGCTGTCGGCCATGAGCTCGGTGATGATGAGACTCGCCGCGGCGGGAGCCGCGAGGAGCAGAGCGCAGGCGAGGAGGAGCAGGGGCAGAGCGAGGATCTTCTTCACGTCGTCTTCCCGGGTTCGAGGTGGACGCGGCCCGGTCGAGGGCCTTCCGGCCCTGGGCGCCGTTCCAGGTTCCCGGGTATGTGGGTCGAGGACCCCTCTTGTGTCGCGCCAATCTGGGTCGCCGCAGCCCGCGATGACCCGGGGGGGCTATCCCATCCCCATGTGATCGTTCTCTTCGCGGGACAGCAACCAGGTGCGCACCTCGCAGGTCTCGTAGCCCGAGCTGATGAAGGGGTCGGCGGCCGCGATCCTCCGGGCGGCCTCCAGGGATTCGGCGCGCAGGATGATCATCCCGCCCTGTCCGTCCTCGAAGGGGCCGGCATCGACGAGTCGGCCCTCCCTCTCCAGCCCTCGCAGGAAGGCCACGTGCTCCCGGATGAGCGCTTCGTCCCGCGGGTGCTCCGGATTCCGGGTCAAAGTGACCACGTAGCGGATGAAGCGATCGGTCACGTCGGCTCCCTCCAGGGGCGCTCGGAAGAGAGACACCCGGGCGAGATTCGCCGGGCCTGGGAGGGCCCCTCTACCCCGCGGTCATTCCGCGGCGGAGGGGAGAAGGCCCTGCTTCTCCGCCCAGGCCTGGAGACCCTCGACGCGTTCGAGCTCGAAATGGAAAGCGAGCTCGAGAGCTTCGTGGGGACGCGCGATGAGTCCACCAGCCACCGTCGGCACCTCGATTTCGAAGCTCTCGAAGGTCGATTCGGCCAGGCCGCTCGCGTAGTGGCGACCGTCGCTCTCGACGAGCTCGACTGCGAACTCGACCGGGAACTCCCGGCCGCCGAAGCTCAGGACTCCGGCCAGGGTGAGCTTCTGGCTCTGGACGCCCGGGCGAAGCGCTTCGGCGTCGAGCGGCAGCGTCGAGAAGCGCAGGTCGGGCTGCTTCTCCTGGCCCAGCAGCTCGGCCACCGCGCCGTCGCGGAAGCCGTTTCGCGAATCCAGGCTCTCGATCGGCACCGCCACCTCGATCCGCGCGGCGTCGCCCGACACGGAGACGGTCACGTCGCAGCTCTTCCCGACGATCGGCGTATCGACGAAGAACCACATGTCCTTCACGGTCCGGTAGGCGACGCAGTGATCGGTCGGGCCGAAGATCTCGTCGGCCGCGGCTGCGCCCATCGGGAGCAGCACCAGCGAGAACGCGGCAAGCCACCTGGCAGGGAACCTCATGTCTGTCTCCTCGGAGTCCAGGCCGCGCTCCGTTCGGCACCCCTCGACCGCGGAGCCGCCGCGCCGAGGGACCGCACCCTCACCCGGGCCGACCAATCGCCACCGGACCGTACTGCAGCTTGGTGGTTGCGATCAATGAGCCCCGATCCGGGGATCCGAACAACGCGACAGCGTGGACCGATCGCGGGCTCCCACGGGCTCCGGCTCTCAGCGCGTGCCGCGGTAGCTTCGGAACTCGAGGTGCCCGTAGTGCTCCCGATTCTCCTCGAGCGCCGCGTCGAGATGGGCCAGGAGCTCGGAGCGCCCCGTGTGGACGTAGCGCTCGGGCTCGACCTCTTCGAGATCGCCGATCGCGACGAGATCGTGGACGTAGGCGGCCGCCTCGTCGTGGGCCATGAGCAGCCGGTAGAGACTCGACTCCAGCTTCCAGATGGGCGCGCCCTGCTCGCCGCCCCAGGCGAGATCGAGGACCCGCATCGGCTGCTCGGTGTGCTCCTCCAGCACCGCGTAGACCTGCTCGAAACGCTCGCGGAAGATCTCCAGGTCGCGCATGGCCATGCGCTTCGGGTTCTCGAAGATGCCCTCGTGGCTCGGATAGGCGGAGCACTCGTCGAGGTCGAGGCCAAGCAGACGGATGCCCGAGTCCATGTAGAGCTTCACACCCGTGTTCTCGTCCGGAATCCCGGCCAGGGCGGCGGCTCCGGGGGGAGTCACGGTCGAGGTGGTCGCCGGAAGCC
>NYZB01000142.1 GCA_002687015.1 Deltaproteobacteria bacterium | reverse complement strand
GGGCCCGAACCGGCTCGACTGATCCGGTGAGCGGGCCCGAACCGCTCTAGCGCCTGGACGGCCAGGTGGCGGTGGCATGCCTCTCCTCGAGGGCGACCCATTCACGCTTGATCTTTGCGAGACGGGCTCTAGGCTCCTGCCCCCTGTGCGGCAGTGGCGGAACTGGTAGACGCACCAGCTTGAGGGGCTGGCGGGAGCAATCTCGTGGAGGTTCGAATCCTCTCTGCCGCACCACCCGCCCCCCTCGGCCCGGCCCGGCCCGGCCCGGTCTAGGGCGTGGGCTGCTCGTTCGCTTCTTCCGCGGCCTGGGGTGCCGGCGCGGCATCCTCGCTGGACGGCGCAGCTTCGAGCGCCGGTGCCGCGTCCTCGCTGGGAGCTGCGGGCTCGGCAGCCGGGGTCGGCACCTCTTCGAACCCACCGCCGGTCTCGCCCTCGTCGGTGGGCGCGGTCTCTCCGCCGGGCACGGCTTCGAAGCCACCTTCCTCGCTGGTCTCCGTTCCGGCGGGCACCTCGAAGAGGGTGGTGCCCGCGTCCTCCCGGGCGAAGTAGGCCAGTGTCAGGCTGGTCAGCATGAAGATGACCGCCGAGGCGGTGGTGAGGCGGGTCAGGAAGTTGCCCGCTCCGCGCGCACCGAACATCGTGTTGGATCCGCCGCCGCCGAACACCGCACCGACCTCGGCACCCTTGCCGCGCTGCAGCAGCACCACGACGATCAGCACGAGACAGACGAGCACGTGGAGGACCGTGAGGAAGATGGTCATGGCGGGGCTCCCGAGGGGATGGCTGGGGCAGGCAGTCTAGGAATCCGTGCAGAAGGGGACCAGCGCGGGCCTCCTGGCGCTCGCGTCTAGCGGTCGAAGAGGGCGATGGCGGCGAAGCTCTCCGGCTCGAGGCTCGCGCCGCCCACGAGGGCGCCGTCGATGTCGGCCTGGGCCATCAGCTCCACCACGTTCTCGGGCTTGACCGAGCCGCCGTACTGGATCCGGATGGCCTCGCCATCGGCCCCGAACAGCTCGCCCAGCCGGCCGCGGATGGCGGCGTGGACCTCCTGGGCCATCTCGGGAGTCGCGGTCTTGCCGGTGCCGATGGCCCAGATCGGCTCGTAGGCCACGACCACCTCGGCGGCGCGCTCGCTCGGGATCCGGGCCAGGCTTCCGGCGATCTGCCCTCCCACGAAGGAGAGGGTCTGGCCGGCCTCGCGCTGCTCGAGGCTCTCGCCCACGCAGACGATCGGCACGATGTCGCGGGCGAAGAGCGCCGCCGCCTTGGCCGCCACGAACTCGTCGGTCTCCCCGTACAAGGTGCGCCGCTCGCTGTGGCCCACGATGCCGTAGCCGCAGCCGACGTCGACCAGCATGTCCGGGGAGATCTCTCCCGTGAAGGCGCCCTTGGCCTCCGGGTTCACGTTCTGGGCGGCCAGGGCCACATTGCTTCCGGCCAGGGCCTGGCCGAGCGCGTGCAGTGCCGTCGCCGGGGGAGCCAGCACCACGTCGGCCTGCGCGTCCTTCACACGGGGCAGGAAGTCGGCGGCGAAGGCCAGGGCCTCCGGCACGGTCTTCTGCATCTTCCAGTTGGCCGCGAGGATCGGTCGGCGCGCCATGGGGTCTCCTTGGGGTCGGGTTCGGGCGTCGCTGCGATCAGCGACGCCGGTGAGTGTCAGGCCTCTTCCAGCGCGGCCACACCCGGAAGCTCCAGTCCCTGGACGAACTCGAGGGAGGCTCCGCCGCCGGTGGACAGGTGGCCGATGCGGTCGCCGAGCCCGAGCTTGTTGATCGCGGCGACGGAATCCCCGCCGCCGACCACCGAGCGGCCCTCCGAGTCGGCTACGGCCCGGGCCACGGCCTCGGTGCCCTGGGCGAAGGCGTCCATCTCGAAGACGCCCATGGGTCCGTTCCAAAAGATCGTGCGGGCCGTCTCGACCTCGGCCGCATAGGCGCGGGCCGTCGCCGGGCCGATGTCCACACCCATCTGGTCCTCGGGAACGCGGGCGACGACCTGCGAGGTCGCGTTGGGTGCGAGCTCGTGGACCACCACGTGGTCCGTCGGCAGGAGCAGGCGGCAGCCGCCGTCACGGGCGGCGGCCTCGACCCGTCGGGCGTCCTCGAAGCGGTCGGGCTCCACGAGGGACCGTCCGACGGCGTCGCCCCGGGCAGCCAGGAAGGTGTAGGCCATGGCCCCACCGATCACGAGCGAGTCCGCGTGCGGCGCCAACGCCTCGAGCACGGCCAGCTTGTCGGAGACCTTGGCTCCACCGAGCACGCAGAGCAGCGGGCGCTCCGGGTCGCGCACCACCCCGAGCTGCTCGAGCTCGGCGCGCAGCAGGTCGCCTGCCGCGCGGCGGGGCACGAAGCGCGCGATCCCCGCGGTCGACGCATGGGCCCTGTGGGCCGTCCCGAAGGCGTCGTTCACGTAGGCGTCGGCCAGGGCCGCGAAGCCCCGGGCCAGGGCCTCGTCGTTCTTGGTCTCGCCGGGCTCGAAACGGACGTTCTCGAGGACCAGCAGCTCGCCATCTCGAAGCTCGGCCGCCGCGGACTCGGCCTTGGGCCCGACCACCTCGTCGCAGAACCGCGTCTCCCGCTCGAGCAGCGCGCCCAGCCGGTCGGCGACCGGTCGCAGCGAGAGCTCGGCCTTCCGCTCTCCCTTGGGCCGGCCGAGGTGCGAGGCCAGGACCACCCGCGCGCCCGCCGAGAGCAGCCGGCGAAGCGTTCCCAGGGCCGCCCGGATGCGGGTGTCGTCGCCGACCTGACCGTCCACGAGCGGGACGTTCAGGTCGGCGCGTACGAACACCCGCTCGCCGCGGACGCCCGCGGCGAGCAGGTCGTCGAGGGTGGGCGTGCCCACGTGGCGGCTAGGACCGGCCCATGAGCAGGGCGAGATCGGTGACCCGCGTCGCGTAGCCCATCTCGTTGTCGTACCAGGAGATGATCTTGGCGAAATCGCCGTCCATCACCTTGGTGCTCTGGGCGTCGAAGATCGACGAGTGCGGGTTGCCCGTGAAGTCCGCCGAAACCAGCGGCTCATCCATGTACTCCAGGATGCCCTTCATGGGGCCATCGGCGGCGGCCTTGATGGCGCCGTTGACGGCATCCTCGTCGGTGCTCTTCTTGAGCTGGACCGAGAGGTCGACCACGGACACGTCCGGGGTCGGCACGCGCATCGCGTAGCCGTCGAGCCTTCCGTTCAGCTCGGGCATCACGAGGCCGATCGCCCGGGCGGCCCCGGTCTTGGTGGGGATCATCGAGAGACCGCCGGCCCGGGCGCGGCGCAGGTCGCTGTGCGGGGCGTCCACGAGCCGCTGGTCCGCGGTGTACGCATGGATCGTGACCATCAGGCCGCGCTCGATGCCGAACTCGGTGTGAAGCACCTTGGCCACCGGACCCAGGCAATTGGTGGTGCACGAGGCGTTCGACACGATCCGGTGCTGGGCCGGGTCGTAGTCGTCCTCGTTCACGCCGAGCACCACGGTGACGTCGGGGTCGCCGGCGGGCTGGGTGATGATCACGCGCTCGGCGCCCGCGTCGAGATGCAGCTGGGCCTTGTCGCGCGCGGAGAAGAGGCCCGTGGACTCGATGGCGATCTGGGCCCCCTGCTGCTTCCAGGGCAGCTTGGCCGGATCGCGCTCGGCGGTGATGGGGATCGACTTGCCGTTGACCACGAGCCGATCGCCGTCGGCCGCGACCTCGCCCGGGAAACCGCCGTGCACCGAGTCGTACTTGAGCAGGTGCGCGAGGGTCGCTGCGTCGACGAGATCGTTGATGCCCACGACCTCCACATCCGTATCCTGCATGGTGCGGAAGGCCAGCCGGCCGATCCGTCCGAAACCGTTGATGCCCACCTGGACGCTCATGGCGTTTCGTCTCCTTCTGGGTCGCTCTTCGGTTGCGGGAGGGCGGCCCCGGTCGTTGATGGAAGTGCCGGACCTTCCGTGCGCAGCGGGCTCCTGCCGCCGCGCCGGTCTGCCACCGAGTCTCCGGATTCTCCGGTCCGGCCCCGCCAGGGGCCCGACCTTCCGGCCTGGGTCGCCCCGTGGCACCCTGCCGGGCGCCTGCCGGAGCGGGCGCGCGCAATGTACCCGTCTGTTTCGGCCCCTTCCAGCACTGCCGGGCTCCCGGGGGGTGCGCCTCCTATGCTGGCCGGCCGGGCGGGGGCGCGCGGGGGTACCCTGCGGAACGGACATCCCGAGGGGGGGCATGGCCGCTCAGCTGCAAACGAGCATCGGAGGCCTGTCACCGGCCACCCGGCGAGGGCTGGTCGGGGGCGGGATCGTCCTGGTGATCGCGGTCGCGCTGGTCGGCGGGTGGCTGGAGCTGCGCCGCGTGCGGGCGGCCCGCAACCCGCAGCTCGAAGGGACCGTGCGCGTCGAGGGCCTCCAGGCACCCCTGCGCATCGTGCGCGATCGCAACGGTGTGCCCCACGTTCGCGCCGAGAGCAGCCTCGACGCCTGGCTGGGCCTGGGCTTCGTGCATGCCCAGGATCGCCTCGGCCAGATGCTGCACCACCGGGCCGCAGCCTGGGGACGCTCGGCCGAGCACGAGGGTGGGAGCGCGCTCGAGGCGGATCGCTGGGCGCGCACCCTGGGTTTTGGACGACTGGCCGAAGCGCAATGGCAGCGGACCCGTCGGGCCGAGCGCGAGATGCTCGAGGCCTATGCCGCCGGTGTGAACGGTTGGCTCGTGAAGGTGCGCAGCGGGCGGGTCGGGCTGCCCCTCGGCTTGCGCGACGCCGAGAGCCTCGAGCCCTGGCGGCCGGTCGACAGCCTGGCCCTGCTGAAGCACCGCGCCTGGACCCTGGGCGCCACGATCGAGGAATCGCTGACCCTCGAGGAGCTGATCCGCCGCCTGGGGCCGACCCTGGCGCGCGCCTTCTTTCCCGAGGCGGCCCGCGGCTCGGCCCAGGCGAGACGCCACTTCGATGGTCACGCGTCGGTCCCGAGGATTCGCGAGAGGTCCAGCCGCCCCGACTCGGGCGGCCTGCCCGCGGTCGGGGCGCCCTTCGTGGGACGGCCGGTGCAGGAATCGGAGGCCCCGCCCTGGCGCGACCCGTTGCGTGCCCGCGCGGGCCACCGCGGAGGTGGAGTCGGCGGCTCGGCCTTCCTCGTGCGGGGGTCGCTCTCGCGGCGGGGAGCGCCCCTGCTCGCGGCCGATGCCCACTTCGCGGCCCAGGCGCCCGCGGAGCTCCACCAGGCCGATCTTCGCGGCGGCGGGCTCGCGGTGGCAGGGGCCGCGGTGCCCGGGATCCCCGTGTTCTGGACCGGCTTCAACCCGGACCTGGCCTGGGCCGTCACCCAGGTCCCGGCCGTCGTCTCGGACCTCGTGGTCGAGACGCTGCACGCCGGTGGGGAGGCCCGGGTCTTCGCAGGCAAGGGGTGGCGCGCCCTGACCACGCGTGAGGAGGAGATCCGGGTGCGGGGCGGCTCGACCCACCGCCTCACGGTCCGTTCCACTCCGCGCGGTCCCCTGGTCCACGAGCTGCTCGGCTCGGACGTGCCCATGTCCGTGCAGTGGATGGGTGCCCAACGGGGTGCCGCGCTGCGCGCCTTCCGCGAGCTCGCGAGGGCCCGCGATGCCGACGTGGCGCAGAGAGTCCTGCGCCACCACCGGGAGCCGCTGGTCGCCGTCCTCGTGGCCGATCGGGCCGACGGCTTCTTCCAGGTGGCAGGGGCCGCGCCCGCCCGAGAGCTCCCCAGCGGTCTGGTCCCGTTGCCGTCGGGCAACCCCGCCTACCACTGGCGCGGCGCGATCGACTTCGACGACCTCCCCTCGCTGGGCTTCTCGCAGCGGCGCCCCTGGCTGGTGGCTGCGGACCAGCCGCTCGGCCGCCGGGCGGGGAAGTTGGAGCTCTTGTGGCGCTCCGGAGCTCGGGCCGAGCGGATCGTCGGGGCCCTGCAGGACCTCCGGGCCAAGGGCCGCATGGAAGAGGGCGACCTGGTCGGGCTCCAGGGCGACGCCCGCTCCCAGCGTGCGGTCGCCTTGATCGAGGCGGCTCTGGCGGTCGGCCAGGGGGATCCGCCGCGCTCTCGGGAGGCCCGCGAGGTCGTGCGGCTGCTCGAAGACTGGGACGGGGACATGGCCCCGGGTCGGCGGGAGGCCGCCGCATACCACGTCTTCCTCGGCCGCGTGCTTCGCTACCTGTTCGAGCCCGACCTGGGCTCCGCGCTGCTCGAACGGCTTGCCGGGCTGCGCGGGATCGATCCGACCTGGCTGGTGGGCCTGGCCCTTGGCGCGCCCGCCGCCGATGGCCCCGCGGCGGCTCCCTGGGCGCAGCAGGAGCGGGTCGCGGCCGCGGTGCAGCGGAGCCTGCGCGAGACCTGGATCGAGCTCTCGGTGACCCTGGGGCCGAACCGCGAGAAGTGGGGTTGGGGAAGGCTCCATCCCTTGTCCTTCCGGCGACGTCAGCCGGAGCGCTTCGGGTCGCGGCGCGCGCTCGGGCCCTTCCCCTTCGGTGGAGACGCCACCACCCTTCGCTTCGGTGGCTACAGGCCGCTCGAGTCCTACGAGGCCGACGCCGTGGCGGTTCATCGCATGGTGGTCGACGCGAGCGATCTCGACCAGGCGCTGGTGTTCCTGGCCCCCGGCCAGACGGAGCAGCCGGCCCACCGCTGGGAGGCCGACGGCATCGCCCGCTGGCTCGAGGGTCGGCCGGCACTGCTCTCCACCCGCGACCCCGTGATCGCGGACGCCCAGGTTGCGGAGCTGCGGCTGGAGCCGGAAGTCGCTCGGACGTCGAGGCGTTCGAGCGAGCCTGCGACCGGCGCCGGTCCGGAGGCGGGGGGCTGAAGCGTGCTGCTGTACGCGACCGTGCCCGGGTTCTACGCCGAGGTCGAACGGGCGGCCCAGCCCGACCTCGAAGCGCGCCCCGTGCTGGTGGGCGGCCATCCGCGCAAGCGGGGGACGGTGCAGGCGGCCACAGAGGATGCGCGGCGGGCGGGCGTGCTCGTGGGCATGCCCGTCATGGAAGCGCTGGCCCTCTGCCCGCAGGCCCGGGCCCTGCGCACCAACATGCGGCTCTACCGGGAGACGTCCAAGCGGCTCTTCGCTCACTTTCGGCGGGAAGCCGCGCGGGTCGAGGCGGCGGGCCTGGATGCGGCGTACCTCGACCTGACCGGCAGCGACGAGGACCCCGCGGAGGTCGCCGCCCGGCTTCGTCGGAGCGTGGCGGAGGCCCTGCGGCTGCCCCTGCAGGTCGGCGCTGCACCCATCAAGTTCGTCGCGAAGCTTGCTGCAGAAGAGTGCGAAGATGAAGGGGTTTTGTGGGTAGAGGCTGGCTCGGTCCGCAGCTTCCTGGACCCACTGGGCGTGGACCGCTTGCCCGGAGCAGGGCCGCGCACCGTCGAGCGCCTCCACGGATTGTCGGTTCGCACGGTGGGTGCGTTCGCGGCTCTCGCCCGGGAGACGATCGAGACCGAGCTCGGAAACCACGGACTGATGCTCCACGCCCTTGCGGTGGGCCGGGACGTGGCGCGCCTTCGGGCGGCCCCGCACCCGCGCAGCATGAGCCAGGAATCGACGCTGGCCGAGCCCGAGCTGGAGCGGGAGATCCTCGCGGAGCGACTGGCCGAGCTCACCCAGGATCTCGAGCGCAGCCTCGCCCTGGAGCGGCTGGCCGCGAAGAGGATCGTGTTGAAGGTGCGCTACGGGGATCGCGAGGCCACGACCCGCAGCCGCACGGTTCCCCATCCGCTTCACCGCTCCGACGACCTGCTGCGGCTGGCCGAGCAGCTCCTGGACCGCACCCAGGTCGGTCGGCGTCCGGTGGGACGCATCGGCCTGGCCCTCTCCGGGCTCGTCCGGGTGGGCGGAGACGATCGCCAGCTCGACCTCTTCGACGAGAGCTGAGCGCGATCACCTGCCCGAGCTAGACGCTCGGAATGACCTCGGCCGTCTCCTCGATCAGGCGGAGGGCCTCGGGGTCGATCTCGATGAACTCGAGACCGATGTCCGTCGTGATCGGGTCGGTCTCGGTGGCCCACACGACCTGTCCGACGGCCACGATCGAGTGGGCGCCCACGTTGAAGGTGACGCGGATCGTGTCGCCCAGGTCGAGCTCGCAGCCCACGGCCTCGAAGCGGATCCCGCCCGGCGACATGTCCTTGCTGATGGCCAGCTGGTCGCCGTCGTCGACCATCGAGAAGGAGATCACCTGGTCGGTGGAGAGTCGCGCGTACTTGCGGCGTTCACTTCCCATGCCGCGGGTCTCCCTGGTCCCCGCCATGCAGCAGCGGGGTCTACCCCCTGTTCGGTCCGAGCGCGCGATGGCTTGAGCCGGCCGACCTCGCTCCGCGATGCGCGGATTCCCCCAGGGGGGTTGCCCCAGACGCGGGGCGATGCGAGGGTTGGGGCCCGAAATGGCCGACTTCCATCAGACCGGTGTCATCGGCACGCTCCATCGCCTGGGTCGGGCCGACCTTCGCCGTCTCGAGCGGGAGCTGGGCAGCCACGGCCGGGAACGCCCGGTCGCGCTCGTGCTGCCCTGCCTGCACTCGGAGCTCCGGGACGTCGCCCTGAAGGGCATCATCGACCAGCTGCGCAGTGTCGACTACCTGGAGCAGGTGATCGTCTCGGTGGGCGGGACGAAGGGGCGCGAGGACTTCGACGAGATGGTCGAGGCCTTCGACGGCGTCCGTACCCGCTCGGGCGAGCCGGCGACGCTGCTCTGGAACAGCGGCCCGCGAATCCAGGAGCTCTACGAGACCCTCTCCCAGGAGGGCCTCGATGCCGGCGTCGAGGGCAAGGGGCAGGGGGTCTGGCTGGCCTTCGGGTACGTCCTGGCGACCGGGCGCTCGCGGGTGATCGCGCTGCACGACTGCGACATCCGCGACTACGACCGGGAGCTCCTGGCGCGCCTCTGCTTCCCGATCGCGAACCCGAACATGAACTACGAGTTCGTGAAGGGCTACTACGCGCGGGTCACGGATCGCCTGTACGGGCGTGTCACCCGGCTCTTCATGACGCCCTTCCTGCGCGCCATGAAGTCGGTGCTGGGACCCAATCCCCTACTCGAGTTCCTCGATTCCTTCCGCTTCCCCCTGGCCGGGGAGTGCGCGATGACGACCGACCTGGCGCGAAGCATCCGCATCCCCAGCGATTGGGGCCTCGAGGTGGGCGTGCTGGCCGAGGTCTACCGCAACTGCTCGCTGAAGCGGATCTGCCAGGTCGAGCTGACCGAGAACTACGACCACAAGCATCGCGAGCTGTCGGCGGACCGGGCCGACGCGGGGCTGCACCGCATGGTCACCGACATCGGATCCTCCCTGATCCGCAACCTGGCCAGCTACGGCATCGAGTTCGACGCGGGCTTCCTGAACACCCTCTCCGCGGCCTACGTGCGCATGGCCCAGGACGCCGTCGCCCGCTACTCCGACGACGCGGCCCTGAACGGGCTGTCCTTCGATCGCCACGAGGAGGAGGTGGCGGTCGAGGCCTTCAGCGCGGCCTTGCGAGGCGCCGGCCTGGGCTTCGTGCGCGATCCGCTCGGAGCCCCCCAGATCCCGAACTGGAACCGGGTCACCTCCGCCGTCCCCGAGATCCCCGAGCTGCTGCTGGAGGCGGTGAAGGCCGACAGTCAGAGCTGAGGTTGCTACCTACGAGGCCAGCCGCCCGGAGCCCCTCGGAGGGCTCGCGCGGGGCGGCCTGGAGGGCGTACCGCATGCGGATTGGTGAGGTCCCCCTGGGGGGAGGGGCGCCGCTGGTCCTCATCACGGGGCTGAACGTGGTGGAGACCGAGGCCGCCACCCTGGCGGCGGCATCCCGGCTGGCGGAGCTGGCCGCGCGGCATGCGTTTCCGATGGTGTTCAAGGCCTCCGCCGACAAGGCGAACCGCTCGAGCCTGCGCTCCTTCCGCGGACCGGGCTTCGACGAAGCGCTGCGCGTGCTCGGCCGCGTGAAGGCCGAGACGGGCCTGCCCATCCTCACCGACGTCCACGAGCCCGCCCAGGCCAAGTCCGCCGCCGAGGTTGCGGACTGTCTCCAGATCCCGGCCTTCCTGTGCCGTCAGACCGACCTGATCGCCGCCAGCGCAGCGACCGGACGCGCCATCAACATCAAACGCGGCCAGTTCATCGCCCCCGAGGACCTGCGGCTCGCGGTCGAAAAGGTCGAGGCCGCCGGCACGGCCGAGGGCGTGATGGTCACGGAGCGCGGCAGCGCCTTCGGCTACCGCGACCTGGTCGTCGACATGCGCGGTCTGGTCCAGATGCGCGAGTTCGCGCCGGTCTGCTACGACGCCACGCATTCGGTCCAGCGCCCCGGCGCGGGCCTCGAGGCGAGCGGCGGCGACCGGGCCATGGTGCTGCCGCTCGCCCGCGCGGCCATCGCCGTTGGGATCGATGCCCTCTTCGTCGAGGTCCATCCCGACCCCGAGAACGCACCGTGCGACGGGCCCAGTCAGATCGACTTCGAGACCTTTGAGCAGCTTCTCGTCGAGGCCCGCGCCCTGGACACCGCGCTCGCCTCGACCCAGCGCTAGAGGCATCGCGCGCGGGGAGGGCAGGCCATGCTCCATCGCTACAGCGAGGTATTCCGGAGCCTGCTCATGCTCTCGGACCTCGGCCTGGTAGCGGCCTCCTGGGGCGCCGCCTACCTGCTCCGCTTCTATGCGGGCGTGCCGGTCCTCGAGGGCTGGAACCCCGACGAGTACAAGCTGGCCCTGCTGGGCATCCTGCCCGTCGCGTTCTTCGCCCTGCGCTCGCGCGGCCTCTACGAGCCGCGCCGCACGGGATCGCTGATCCGGGAGATCGGCTCGGTGGTGGGCGCGATGACCGTCACCCTCATCGTGATCCTGGCGGCCGACGCGATCTCCCGGACCTTCCTCTCGCGGACGGTGATCGTGACCTTCTGGGCGCTGTCCAGCGCCTCGATCATCGGCGCCCGGATGATCGGTCGCGCCGTGCTGCGGCGCCTGCGCCGCAAGGGCTACAACCTCCGCTACGTCGTGCTCGTCGGAGCGGGGCGCCTCGCCCAGGAGACCATCGAGTCCATCCACGGTCATCCCGAGGCGGGGCTTCGCGTCGTCGGAGTGCTCAGTGACGACCCCGCGGTTCAGGGACGCACCCTGCAGGGTGTCTCGGTGCTCGGACCCTATGCCCGGATCAAGAGCGTGCTCGCCGAGCGGACCGTGGACCAGGTCGTGATCGCCCTGCCGCGGGAGGACAGCGACCTGCTCGAGAAGGTGTTGGCCGATCTCGACGACGAGATCGTGACGGTACGCCTGATCCCGGACCTGCTTCACGTGATGACCCTGCGCAGCTCGGTCGAGGATCTGGACGGCCTGCCCGTGATCAACCTGCGCGAGGGCCCGATGGTCGGGTGGGCCGCGCTCCAGAAACGCGCCTTCGACATCGGCATGAGCTCGCTCCTGCTCCTCGCCGCCAGCCCGGGGCTTCTGGCGATCGGGCTCGCCGTGTGGGCCACCAGCGGCTGGCCGGTCTTCTACCGCCAGGAGCGCATGGGCCTCGACGGTCGGCTCTTCCACATGATCAAGTTCCGCAGCATGGGGCGGGATTCCGAGGCCTCGACCGGCGCGGTCTGGGCCTCGGCCCACGATCCGCGGGTCACGCCGCTCGGGGCCTTCCTGCGCAAGACCAGCCTCGACGAGCTACCCCAGCTCTGGAACGTGCTGCGCGGGGACATGAGCCTCGTCGGCCCGCGTCCCGAACGGCCGGTCTTCATCGAGCAGTTCCGCAGCGAGATCCCCGGGTACATGCTGCGCCACAAGGTCAAGGCCGGCATGACCGGTTGGGCCCAGATCCACGGCTGGCGCGGGAACACCTCGCTGCACGAGCGGGTCGAGCACGACATCTACTACATCCAGAACTGGTCCCTGGCCCTGGACCTCCGGATCCTGTTCATGAGCGTCTGGAAGGGGTTCGTGAACCCCAACGCCTACTGAAGGGCGCGGGGGGCCGGGGCTCCGACCGCTAGAGGACCGGCCCTTCGGCCAGGGTGCGATCCAGGGCCTCGCGCATCTCGCGGTGGAATCGGGGCACGCCGAAGGCCTCGGCGTGGGCCCGGATCGCCTCCTCGTCGAACTCGTCGCTGCGTTGCCGGAAGCTCTCGACCGCACCGGCCAGGCACGGCACCGTCTGCTCGGCAAAGTGCACGCCGGTCGGCGCGCGGCCCTTCGGGTCGTCCGGGGGGACCACCGTCTCGCTGGCCCCACCCCGCCCGAAGGCGATGACGGGGCGACCAGCCGCCTGTGCCTCCACGGGGATGATCCCGAAGTCCTCCTCCTGCGGGTAGACGAGGGCGCGGCAGCGCCGGTAGAGGCTGGCCAGCTCCTCATCCGACACGCGGCCCGCGAAGCGTACGTTTCCGGGTGCTCGCGCTTCGAGGGCGGCCCTCCCCGGGCCGTCGCCGGCCACGACGAGGGGCAGGCCGAGCTCGGCAAAGGCCTCGAGGGCCAGGTCCTCGCGCTTGTACGGCACGAAGCCGCCCACCATCAGGAAGAAGTCCTCGGGTTCCTCCTTCCGCGACCGGAAGCGATCCACGTCGACGGGCGGGAAGATCACCAGGGCGCTGCGGTCGTAGTGGCGGCGGATGCGCTCGCGGACGGTCTCGGAGATCGCGATGAAGCGGTGCACGCGGTCGATGCCACTGCTGCGAACATCCCAACGGCGTAGACCCGCGACGAGGGGGCTCGCCAGGGCTCGGAAGGCACCCGTCCCCAGGTAGGCGTCGGCCTGGTCCCACACGTAGCGCATCGGCGTGAAGCAGTAGGAGACGTGCAGCGCACCCGGCGGGACGGGGATGCCCTTGGCCACGGCGTGGCTCGTGGACAGCACGAGCTCGGTGCCTTCGGGGATCTTCAATCGCGAGACGGCCCACGGAAAGAGCGGCAGCCACTTGCGGTAGTGACGGTCGGCCCCCGGCCAACGAGAGAGGGGGCTGGCCGCGGTGGGCAGGGCCTCGATCTCGGGCGTGGTCGTGCCCCGCACGTGCACCAGGGTGTACAGCTCGGCCTGGGGGAACAGCCGCGCGTGCTCGTGGAGCACGCGCTCGCCGCCTCGCAGCCCGGTCAGCCAGTCGTGCACCAGGGCGACCCGCATCGCGCCGACCCTAGCAGCCCGCTCTCCGGGCCGGATGAAGGCGCCTCACGGGTCTGCTTGCGCCCCAGGGGTGAAGTCGCGACCGTCCCCGCCGGGATGATCTCGAACTGGTCGAACCTGGTCGCACGCCGGGACCTGCTGCGTGAGCTGACCCTGGCCGAGCTGCGCGCGCAGAGCCAGGAAACCCGCTTCGGCTGGCTGTGGTGGCTCGTCGACCCGCTGATCATGATGCTGATCTACTGGGGCGTCGTCGTCGGGATCTTCGGTCGGGGCGAGCGCTACACGCCGTATCCGGTCTTCATCCTGTGCGCGATGCTGCCCTGGAAGCACTTCACCAGCTCGATCAACGCGTCGGCGAAGATCCTCCGGGGGCGGGACTCGCTGATCAAGGCGATCGCCTTCCCGACCATGGCGCTTCCACTCACGATCGTGTTCGCGGGCTTCTCCAACTTCCTGTTCGGCATGGTGGTGTTGCTGGGCACCGCCGTGGTCTTCGAGCGCCCGCTCGAGCTGCTGCCCATGCTCCAGCTGCTCCCCCTGCTCGTGCTCCAGCTGCTCCTGGTCACCGGCCTCGCGCTCATGGTGGCCTGCTTCGGCGCCCTCGTGCGGGATCTCTCCGGGTTCCTGACCCATCTCACCCGCATGGGCTTCTACCTGTGCCCAACCCTCTACGGCGTCGACATGGTGGCCGAGCGCTTCCTCTCCGGGGCGCTCGGAGAGCAGGCCTGGGCGCAGTGGATCCCGACCCTCTACATGGCGAATCCCTTCGCGATCCTCTTCACCGGCTACCGCGAGGCCCTCTTCTACGGGCAGCTCATGGAGGGGCAGTGGTGGGCGCTGCTCACCCTCGAGGCCCTGGTGCTGCTCTTCGCCGGGTACCGCCTCTACCAGTACTTCGATCGCCGGGTGATCAAGTTCCTGTGACGGTCAGCCACTCGGGAAAGCCGGTCATCGACGTCGACGGCCTGGGGATCTTCTACCGGCTCCAGCAGCGCCGGCGGGTCTCGATCAAGAAGGTGCTGCTCGGCGGCGGCTTCCGGCGCGATGCCCCGCTGCTCTGGGCCCTGCGGGACGTCAGCTTCCGCTGCCACGAGGGCGAGATCCTCGGCGTCATCGGGCCCAACGGCGCGGGCAAGAGCACCTTGTGCCTCGCGCTCTCCCAGATCCTCACCCCCGACGAGGGAGAGGTCGCGGTGTCGGGTGAGGTCTCGACGCTGCTGTCGCTGGGGGCCGGGTTCAACCGCGATCTCTCCGGCCGCGAGAACATCTACCTGAACGCCGCCTTCCTGGGGATCTCGCGCGCTGAGATCGAAGGGAAGATGCAGGAGATCATCGAGTTCTCGGAGCTCGGCGAGTTCATCGATCAGCCGATCCGCTTCTACTCCTCGGGCATGAAGTCGCGGCTGGGCTTCTCGGTCGCGGCCTCCCTGGAGCCCGAGATCCTGATCCTCGACGAGGTGCTGAGCGTCGGCGACCACGCCTTCCAGCAGAAGAGCCGACGGCGCCTCCAGGGCATGATGGATCGCAGCCGGGTCATCGTGCTCGTCTCCCACTCGGTGGAGTTCCTGCGCGAGCTGTGCACCCATGCGCTCTGGCTCGAGAAGGGGCGCGTGCGCGGGTTCGGCGCGGCCAAGGAGGTGCTCGACGGGTACCTCGCCGCCTCCACCACCGAGCCGGTCCAGGAGTGAGGCCCGCTTCGGGGGTGCCGCTGGTCATCGCCGCCAGTGCCGTGTGGGACACCCCGGCGCCGGTCAATGCCCATCAGGTCGCCCGCCGATTCGCCGCTCGCGGGCATCCGGTGCTCTTTGTCGAGTCGACCGGCCTGCGGGCGCCGTCGCTGGCTGCGCCCCACGATCTCCGACGCATCGCCGCGCGGCTGCGCCACTTCGGCGGGGGCCTCCGGGAGCTGGCGCCCGGCCTGCACGGGCTCGCACCCCTGGCGCTGCCGGGGAGCCGCTCCCCCGCCGTCCGGTGGATCTCCGACCGGCTCCTGGCCGCCCAGGTGGCCCGCGCCGTGGGGCGCCTGGGCTGGCAGGCGCCGCTCCTCTGGGCCTTCGTGCCGACGGCCCTGCCGGTCGCGCGGGCGATCGCACCGCGCGCCGTCGTCTATCACTGCGTGGACGACTACGCCGGGAATCCCGGCGTCGATGCCGCCTGGCTGCGCGGCGTGGAGGGCCAGATGCTCGAGCGCGCGGACCTGGTGATCGCTTCGAGCCCGGTCCTGGCGGAGCGGCTGCGCGAGCGCCGGCCTGAGGTGCGCTGCGCGCCCAACGTGGCCGACGTGGCGCTCTTCGGCCGCGCCGTGGACGAGGCGCTGCCCGAGCCCGCCGAACTCGCCGCCCTGGCGCGACCGCGGGTGCTCTACGTGGGGAACCTCGCCGCCTACCGCATCGATCCCACCCTACTGGCGGCCGCCCGGGCGGCGGCGGGGGAGGGCAGCCTCGTCCTGGTCGGTGAGTCGGGCCTCGGAGACACGGGAGGGGCGCCGTCCGAGCTGGCGGAGCTGCTCGGTTCGCCGGGCGTGGCCGCTGTCGGCCCCCGGCCCCACGCCGAGCTGCCCGCCTGGATGGCCCACTGCGACGTCGCGGTGATCCCCTTCCTCGACAACGAGCACACCCGCGGCAGCCTGCCCCTGAAGCTGTGGGAGTACCTGGCCGCGGGTCTTCCCGTGGTGGCCCGCGAGCTCCCCAACCTCCAGGGCCGCGAGGAGCTGGGCGTTCGCACGGCGGCTGACCCCGAGGGCTTTGCGGGCGAGGTGCGTGCGGCCCTGACCGAGCCCCCCGAGGCCCGCGCCGCACGCAGCGCGGAGGCCCGCCGCCAGGGCGGCTGGGAAGAGCGCATGGAAGAGCTGGCCGATTGGACGGCCGAGCTCCTCGCGAAGGGCGGCGGATGAGCTTCGGGAGCCCGATTTTCCAGCGCTGGGGCGCTCCGTTACCCTCCGCGATCTCGGAAGGGGGAGCTGCGCCGTGAACGCTCCGTCGGAACTGGTCTCGTCGCCGGCCGCCCTCTCGGCGCCTCCCGCGTCCGGAGCGGGCGCTGGACCGCCCTTGACCGTCCTCCAGGCCAAGTTCGCCGCCTACCTCTCGTGGAGCCAGCCCTTCCTCCATGCCCTGATCTCCGGGCTGGACGAGCGGGTCGGCAACGTGATCGTCTGCAATCGCACGGAGAACCTGGGGCGCTTCCCCGTGCGCAACGTCGAGCGGATTCCCACCCGGTATCTGGTCAAGCCCCGCCTCGGAGTGCTGGCCGCGAGCTATCTGCGGCGCACCTGGCGACCGGACGTGATGCACGCCCACTTCGGCTGGTCCGGCCTGCGCCTGCTCCTGATGAAGCAGATGCTGCGGATCCCGCTGGTCGTGACCTTCGGCGGGCGGGACGTGGGGCTGCAGATGAGGCTGCCCGACTTCGATCGTCTCTACGACGCGATGCTGAACGCGACCGATGCGATCATCTGCGTCTCCCAGGACCTGCGCTCCAAGCTGATCGAGGCGGGGGCCGACCCCGAGCGCATCCACGTCGTGTACCGCGGGACCGATCTCACGCGTTTCAACTTCGTCGACCGCTCCGACCGACCGGCCGACGCCCCGGTGCGGGCGCTGATGGTCGGACGCATCGTCGAGAAGAAGGGTCACCGCTTCGCGCTCGAGGCCCTCGAGCCCCTCGTCACGGCCGGTCACGACGTCCATCTGACGGTGGTGGGGGAGGGCGAGGCCTACCACGAGATCCGGCGGCTGCGCCGCCGTCTGGGCATGCACGGCAACGTGGAGCTGGTCGGCTCCACCGATCACCACGGCGTTCGCGAGCAGATGGCCCGCGCCGACTTCCTCCTGCACTGCTCGGTGACGCCGCCGAGCGGTGACGTGGAGGGCATCCCCAACGTGATCGTCGAAGCCCAGGCGATGGGCCTGCCGGTGATCGGAACGATCCACGGAGGGATCGGCGAGGCGGTGCGCGATGGTGAGACCGGCCTGCTCGTGCCCGAGCGGGCCGTCGAGCCGCTGACCGATGCGATTCGCACCCTCCTCGATCGCGACCTGCGGCTCAAGCTGGGCCGCCAGGCCCGGGCTTTCGTGGATGCCCACTTCAACCTGCAGCGCCAGATCGACCAGCACGTCGCGATCTACGAGAAGGTGGTCACCCAGACCCGTTCGGACCCGGAGTGGAAGGTCGCCAACTGGCTGCCCGACGACTACACCGCGTTGGTCGACTGCACCCTGCTCGCCCAGAACATCCGCCACCCCACCGAGTTCTCGATCGCCGAGCTGCTCGAGCGCCTGGTCTGGGCGCGCCGTCTCGAGGGCCGGCTGAATGCCGGGGCCGACTTTGCGGCCATGCCCGAGCCGAGCTTCCTGCCCGAGGCGAGCCAGCTCTCGGCGCGCCAGGAGAGGACGGAGCGGCAGGTGGGTCTGCTCTCGGCCGTCATTGGCCTTGCCCGCAGCCTCGCGCGTCGCGCCTTCCGGCGGAACGAGCCCGAGGACGCGGCCGTCGAGAGCACCCTCGAGCAGCTCTACAACCTGAAGGGCTACATGCCGCAGGCCGTGAAGTTCCCCATGAAGATCGGCCTCGGACGGATCCTCGCCTGGGCGATCGAGCGGCGGCACCAGGCGCGCCACGGCCAGACGGGCACCCTCGAAGAAGTGGATCGCCGGATCTTCGAGTTCTTCCAGGCGGGCGGCGACCTCCAGGCCTACGAGTCGACCCAGGAACGGCGCGGAGAAACGGGCTAGGCGGGCATGGAGGTCGGGCCCCGGCGTGTGGTCCTGGTCCTGATCGCGGCCGCCGGGCTGGCTCTGCTCGGTCTGGGTCTGGCCCTCCGGCCCTGGTCCCTGCCCGCCGGACTGGGCTTCGCCGAGACGCCGGGTCGCAGCTTCGATCTCACCGTGCGGATCGCACTCATCTGGGCGACGGGGGCGAACCTGCTCATCGTCGCAGCGCTGGCCGCGACGGCGCGCGGGTGGGCGCGGCCCCTCGTCGAAGAGCCCGTGGCGGCGCCCAGGGCTCGCGTGTCTCGCGGGGTGCTGCTCGGTCTCCTCGCCGCGGCCGCCATGGCCGGAGCCCTGCGCTGGCCGCTGATGGGGGGATCGCTCTGGTGGGACGAGGCCTGGTCGATCCGCCACGCGATCGTCGGACGAGTCGATCCGGCCGAGGGAGAGCCGGCTCGGCTGGTCCAGCAGCCCGTCAGCTGGGCCCGCACGCTCTGGTACTACAACAAGCCCACCAATCACGTCCCTTACAGCGTGGCGGCGCGCATCGCCGTCGACGCAGAACGGGTGGGGTCTGGGCGCGAGGCGTGGCAGTTCTCGAACCGGGCCTTCCACCTGCCGGCCTGGCTGGCCTCGATGGCGAGTGTGCTCGTGCTCGGCGGCTTCATGATCCGGATGGGCCTGCCTGCGGCCGGCCTGGCCGCCGCCTTCCTCCTGGCGATCCATCCCTGGCACATCCGCTACGGGGCCGAGGGCCGTGGCTACACCCTGCTGCTGCTGGCCGGCATCGTGACGGCATGGGCTCTGACGCGGGCGCTTGCGGACCCGCGCTGGCGGGCCTGGCTGGGTTACGGCGCATGCCTCGGCGGGTTCATGTGGATCCATCCGGCGGCCATCTACCCCGCTCTCACGCTCAGCGGCGCCGGCTGCGCGGCGATCGCCTTCGGGCCGAGGGGCGGCGCGGATCGCATCGCGATCCTGCTCCGCATGGTCGTCGTCAGCGTGCTCGCCGCGATGGCCTATCTGATGCTCACCGCGCCCCACATCGCCCAGGCCTTCGCCTGGACCGACGTCGTCCAGACCCGCGACACGGTGACCCCGGTCGTGCTGCGCAACACCTGGGCGTGGATCAGTGTCGGTGTGCCCGAGTACCTGTTCGCGGAGAGCCCGCATCACGACGCGTTCCCCAGCCTGCAGCAGTGGCGCGAGACGGTGCCCGCGATCGGGTGGCTGGTCTACGGGTTCCTCCCCCTCTTCGCGCTCCTGGGGCTCCGCGGCACGGCACGGCGAGCTCACGATCCGCCGCTGGTGGGAGGTGCCCCTCTCCGGGCCCACGGCATCCCCGAGGCCGAGCTGCAAGAGGAGCTCGAGGCCCTCTTCGTCGATGCGGTGCGCCTGACGATGCGCAGCGACGTACCCTTCGGCGCCTACCTCAGCGCGGGCATCGACTCGAGCCTGGTCGTGGCCGCGATGGCGAAGCGCACCGACCGCGTGCGCACCTTCTCGATCGGCTTCGATTCGCCCATCGACGAGACGCCCGACGCCTGGCCGACCACCTGGGCTGCGACCACCACGAGATCCACGCGCGGCCCGAGGACTTCGAGCGGCTGCCGAAGGCGATCTGGCACCTGGAGCGCCCGATCGGTGACGTGCTGATCCTCGCCTACTACCTGCTGGCCGAGGCGACCCGTCGCGAGGTCAAGGTCGTGCTCTCGGGAGAGGGCGCCGATGAGAGCTTCGCCGGCTACTCCTTCCACAAGGTCATCCGCTGGACCGAGTGGGCCCACAAGGTCGTGCCCGGCTTCCTGACCCGCCGGGTAGTCGCGCCGGCCGTCGCGAACGCTCCGGTCGATCTGCTCGACAAGCTCTTCGTCTACCCCGCGAGCCTCGGGAAGCGGGGGCGCCGCAAGACGGCGGACTACCTGCGCCACTACTCGTCGCGCAGCCTGAACCAGAGCTACGTGGCCCTGCGCGCGCTCTTCGATGTCGGCGAACGGCGCGATCTCTACACGCCGGGCTTCCGCGATGCCGCGAGCGAGGAGTGGGCCCGCGGCCCCTCCGAAGAAGGGCCCTTCCTCGATCGGCTCCTGAAGCTGCAGTTCGACGACTGGCTCCAGGACAACCTGCTGCTGCGCCAGGACAAGAACACGATGGCGCATTCCCTGGAGCTGCGTTGCCCCTTCCTGGACCACCGCATCATCGAGCTGGCCTTTCGCATGCCCGCCCGCATGAAGATCCGAGGCCTGGTCGACAAGTTCGCCGAACGCGAGCTGGGCCATCGGCTGCTGCCCGGCGAGAACGTCAAGCGCAGCAAGAACCCCTTCTACTTCCCTCTCGAGTACTTCCACGAGAAGTCCACGATCCAGGAGCTGATCCGCATGTGCCTGGACGAGGGCAGGGTGCGCAGGAGGGGGCTCTTCGAGCCCGCCCAGGTGAACCACCTGGTGGAGCAGATGAAGACCGGAGAGTTCCTGGTCCTGAAGCAGGTGCTCAGTCTGGTGATCCTCGAACTCTGGCAGATGATCTTCATCGACCGCGAGGCCCTGTGGTGAGGTCGGTGATGGAGGAGCGGGCACGATGATCCTGATTACCGGTGGCGCTGGCGTGGTGGGGCGGCGGCTCTGCAAGGGCCTGATCGAGCGGGGCCTCCCGATCCGCGTCCTGGACCGACCGGGCACCAGCCTGCCCTGGCTCGACGTGGAGCTCGTGCACGGCGACATCACCGACCCGACCAGCATGAAGGGCCTCTTCGACGGGGTCGAGACGGTCTACCACCTGGCGGCGGTGATCCTCCCTCCCGACCCGAGCCTCTTCCAGACGATCAACGTGCAGGGCACCCGAAACGTGATGGAGGCCGCGATCGAAGCGGGGGTGAAGCACTTCGTGCTGATCTCGTCGGCGTCGGTCATCTACCCCCACACCACGGCCTACTCGCTCTCGAAGCGGGAGGCCGAGGCGATGATCTCCTCCCAGGACGCCATGGCCTACACGATCGTGCGCCCGACCCTGGTCTACGACGAGAACGGCGGCGAGGAGTTCATGCGCTACCTCGACGACCTGAAGCGCTTCCCGATCGTGCCGCTGATCGGCGGCGGCCGGGCCATGAAGAACCCGGTGCACACCGACGACATCATGGCGGGTCTGATCGCGATCGCCGGCAACCCGAAGTCCCATGGCCAGACCTACAACTTCAGCGGCGGCGAGGAGCTCAGCATGCGCGAGATGTCCGAGCTGATGCTCGAGCACCAGGGCGAGCGCAGGCTCTTCCTCCCGATCCCGGTCTGGGCGGGCAAGCTGGTCGCCGCCCTGCTCGGCGCGGTCATGAAGAACCCGCCGATCACCAGGCAGATGGTCGCGGGTGTCATGCAGGACGCGAACCTCGACCACTCGAACGCGACCGAGCATCTGGGCTACGAGCCGAAGGGCGCCCGCGAGGGCTTCCAGATCTGCTGGCCCCGCTGAGGCCCCGGGGCCGCTCCCGTTCTGCGCCATCGGTAGAGGAGGGGGGG
>NYZB01000141.1 GCA_002687015.1 Deltaproteobacteria bacterium | reverse complement strand
GCCCGGGAGCTGCAGAGCCTCGGAGTGGGCTCCACCCGCGTCGAGGAGTTCTTCGAAATGATGCCGCGGCGCTACTTCGTGTCGCATACACCGCGCCAGATCGCCCGGCACGCACGGGTCGTGCTCTCCCTGCGTCCCGAGGCAGGCCACGCGAGTGCCGTGCGCATGATGCGAGGGGGCTTCAGCGAGTACATCCTCTGTACCCGTGACGTGACCCGCCTCTACGCGGACGTCGCCGGATGCCTGACGGCCGTCGACATCAACATCCTCGGCTCGAACGTCTATACCACGCGCACGGGGCTGGCGCTCGAGGTCTACCGGGTCACGACGCCCGCCGGGGAGGAGAGCGATCGCGATGTCCGATGGGCCGACCTGGAGGCGTTGTTGCAGCGGGTGCTGCGGGGCGAGGTCGACATCGAGGAACGGCTGCGAAGTCGCGGCCGCCCCTACGGCCGGGCCACCGCGCCCGTGCCCCGGCCCTCGCGCGTGCAGATCCGCAACGATGTCTCCGACTTCTACACCGTGATCGACGTGACCGCGAACGACCGCCCCGGCCTGCTCTTCGACCTGACGCGAACCCTGGCGGGCCACGACCTGGAGATCTTCATCTCCAAGGCCAGCACGGTCCTCGACCAGGTCGCGGATACCTTCTACGTGAAGGGACCCGGGGCCAAGAAGGTCGTGGACCCCGAGAAGGTCGCACGGATCGAGGACGAGCTCCGCCAGGTCGTGGGAGGGGAGGTCGCCGGTGCCCCATGACGCTTCGACCCCGGACGGGGCTCACCGTGCCCCGTGACCTCGGCACCGAGATCGACGGGTTCCTGCGCCACGTCGCCATCGAGCGGGGGCTCTCGCCCCGCACCCTCGACGCCTATGGGCGCGATCTGGCCCGCTTCGCCACCTACCTGGAGGAGCGGGGGGTGGGCTCCCTCGCGGGCATCGATCGCCCGAAGGTGACGGGCTTCCTCGACGCGCTCGAACGGGAGGGCCTGGCCGTGCGGAGCCGCAACCGCATGCTCGTTGCCGTGCGCCGCTTCCTGCGGCACGCCGTCGCGACCGGCCGGCTGCGCGAGGATCCGACCGAAGGTGTGGCCAGCCCGCGGCTGGGGCGCACCCTCCCGAAGGTGCTGAGTCCCGCCGAGACCCTGGCCCTGCTGGATGCGACCGCCGGCGAAGATCCCCTGGCCCGGCGCGACCGGGCCATGCTCGAGGTGCTCTACGGAGCCGGTCTCCGCGTGAGCGAGCTGGTCGGGCTCCCCCTCGGCGCCGTCGACGCGCGGGCGGGCCTCCTCCGCGTGATGGGCAAGGGCCGCAAGGAGCGCATCGTGCCCCTGGGCGAGCCGGCCCTGGCGGCCCTGGCGGTGTACCTCGAGGAGGCGCGGCCCCGGTTGCTGGGACGCGCCGGGCGCAACCCGGACGCTCTCTTCCTGAGCCGTCGGGGCCGGGCCATGACGCGGCAGAACTTCTTCGAGCGCCTCCGCGGGCACGCGCGGACGGCCGGAATCCCCCGGGATCGCGTCTCCCCTCACGTTCTGCGCCATGCCTTCGCCACCGATCTCCTCGAGGGCGGCGCCGACCTGCGGGCCGTGCAGACGATGCTCGGTCATGCCGACTTGTCGACCACCCAGATCTACACCCACGTGAGCCGGGGTCGTCTCCGCGATCTGGTCGAGGAGAAGCACCCCCGTGGAGCCGGGAGGCCGGGGCGCCGGTGAGCGAAGCCTGCCTTCCCAGCCACGTCGGGTCCGAGGGCGGGCAGTGAGACGCGTGACGCGCGATGCGGTCCACCGGGCGCTGCCGGAGGCGCTCCGCGAGGCCGTGCTCGAGGTGGCCCGCTCGGGCGACCTCCACGGCGTGGGTGTGCACCTGGTGGGAGGGCCTGTTCGCGACTTCCTGCTCGGCCGCGCACTGCGGGACGTGGACCTGATCGCCGAGCCGCGCGAGGGAGACAGCGACGCGGCAAGCGTCGCACGCGGGGCGAGCCTGGGCGACGCGCGGGTGGTGATGCACGCCCGCTTCGGCACCGTGCGCATCGACCTGGGCCGCGAGAGCATCGACCTGGCCACCGTGCGGTCCGAGGAGTACGCCACGCCCGGAGCCCTCCCCACGGTGGGGCGGGGCGAGCTGCTCGACGACCTGCGCCGCCGGGACTTCCGAATCAACGCGCTGGCCATTCCGCTGAACGATTGCGCAGGCCGCGGTCGCCAGGCCTTGATCGATCCCGGAGAGGGCGTGGCGGACCTGCGCGAAGGGGTACTGCGCGTCTTCCACGATCGCAGCTTCCACGACGACCCCACTCGGGCGCTTCGCGCCTCACGCCTGGCCCCGCGTCTCGGGATGTCCCTGGCACGAGGCTCGCGCAGTGCGCTGCGCTCGGCCCTGCGCGATGGGGCCTTTGGCGCCGTGAAGGGCGAGCGATACCGCGCCGAGCTGGTGAAGGTCTTCACGGACCCGGCTCATGGTCTGGACCCGGCCCGAGCGCTGCGCCTGCTCGAAGACTGGCACGTGCTCGCGGCGCTGGAGCCCGGCCTGGGCCTTCCGCCCGAGGTCCGGCCGGCGTTGAAGCGGCTCGGCAAGGATCTGACCTTGGATGCGCCCCGCAGTCGGAGAGGTGCGGCCTGGATTGCGGGCCTCCGGGTCTGGCTCTCGCCGCTCGCGCCGGGTCTGCGGCGGCGGGTCCTGCGCCGCCTGGCGGTGCGAGGTGAGCAGGCCCAGCGGATTGCCGGGCATCCCGCCGAAGCGGCGCGCCTGCTGCGCAGCCTGGCCCGCGCGCGCGGGCGCGGCGCGATCGATGCCTTGCTCCGGGATCTTCCCGAGGATGCCCTGCTATCGGTCACGGCCCAGGCCGACGCGCCGATCCGGCGCCGGCTGCAGCGTTGGCTGCGCGAAGACCGTGCGGTGGCGGTGCCGGTGACGGGTCGCGATCTCGTCGCCCTGGGGCTGGAGGGCCCGGCCGTGGGCAAGGCCCTTGCGCGCATCCGCGTGGCGGTGCTCGATGGGACTGTGCGCAATCGCGAGGAGGCCCTTGCGCTCGCCCGCGAGGTGCGTCCGCCGCGTCGTCGCAAGAAGCGCGGATGAGTCGGCGGCGCCACGGCGAGGGGCATCGCGCGGGCACGCGATTCGGGGGCCGCTACACTCGGCCCACCCCCCGGACTCCTCGCCTCCGCGGAGCCTCCAGATGAGTCTCGTGACCGACGCCGAAGGCGGAAGCCCCCTGGAAGGGGAGGGACAGCCCCTGGGCGGGTCCTACGCGGTCAAGCTGGAGGTCTTCGAGGGACCTCTCGATCTCCTGCTGCACCTGATCCGGCTGAACGAGGTGGATGTCATCGACATCCCCATCGCGGATATCGCCAGCCAGTACGTCGAGTACCTGGCGTTGATGCGCGAGCTGAACCTCGACGTGGCCGGCGAGTACCTGCTGATGGCCGCGACCCTGGCGTGGATCAAGAGCCGGATGATCCTCCCGCCGAGTGAGGAAGACGAGGAGGACGAAGGCATCGACCCGCGTGCCGAGCTCGTCGCTCGTCTCCTCGAGTACCAGCGCTTCAAGGAAGCCGCTGGCGACCTGGGCGAGATGAGTCTCCTCGACCGGGACGTCTACGCCGCACGCCACCCGGACCTGGAGGCCACGCCCGAGAGTGAGCGGGAGCTGGCCGTCGATCTGGTCCGCCTGGTCGAGGCCTTCCGCCAGGTGCTGACGCGGGCCGAGCTCGAGGGGCACACCCACGAGGTCGAGGCGGAAACGGTGACCGTGCGCGAGCGCATGATCGCGATCATGGATCGCCTCGCCGAGGCGCCCCAGATCGAGTTCGAGCTCATCTTCGCGGAACGCCCGTCGAGGGCCGTGCTCGTGACCACCTTCCTGGCGCTGCTCGAGCTGGTCCGGCTCTCGGCCGTGCGCGTCTACCAGGGCATGGACGACGACTCGGTGCCCGAGGGGCCGATCCACCTGCGGCGGGCCGACGGTATCGACGACGACTGGCACCAGCGCGTCGCGAACATCATGTAGTCACGCCACCGCGCGAACACGATCTGGCGCGATCGAGCGCCGCCCGGCGAGGAGACCATGGACGACAGGCAGCAGCAGCAGACGAAGAGGAAGAAGATCGTCGAGGCGTTGATCCTGGCCGCTCCGGAGCCGATCACGGCCCAGAAGCTGGCCCAGATCGTGCCGCACCTGAAGCCCGCCGCCGCCAAGGCGCTGGTGGCGGAGCTCAAGAAGGAATACGACGAGCAGGATCGGGCCTTCGAGGTGTGGGAGGTGGCCGGCGGCTACCAGATCCGCACCCGGCCCGAGTACGCGGGCTACCTGCGCCAGCTCCAGGTCGAGCGTCCCCTGCGCCTCTCTCGAGCCGCCCTCGAGACCCTGGCGGTGGTCGCCTACAAGCAGCCCGTGACCCGCGCCGAGATCGAGCACGTTCGCGGGGTCGACGTGGGTGCGACGGTGCGCAGCCTGGTGGATCGGCAGCTGATCCGGATCGCCGGTCATCGCGAGGTCCCCGGACGGCCCATGCTCTACGCGACGACCCGGCGCTTCCTCGAGGTGTTCGGCTTGACCCGGCTCGAGGACCTCCCGACCTTGCGGGACATCGAGGAGTTCCTGCCTCCGCCCGAGGAGGCGCCCGCAGCACCCGGCGAGGTGCCGGGCGAGCTCCACTGAGTCGGGAGCGCCTGCAGAAGATCCTCGCCGGTGCAGGGCTGGCCTCGCGGCGCGGCTCCGAGGAGTGGATCCGCGCGGGCCGGGTCACGGTCAATGGCAAGGTGGCGGCGCTCGGCAGCTCGGCAGACCCGGAGGTGGACGAGATCCGGGTCGACGGAGAGCGCCTGCGCGGGACCGATCGCGCCTACTGGCTCGTGAACAAGCCGCGCGGGGTGCTCACGACGACCCGCGATCCGTGGGCGCAGCGTCAGGGGCGACGGACGGTGCTCGACCTGCTTCCGGAGGCCGCCGGCGCGATGCGCCTGTTTCCCGTCGGTCGTCTCGACGCCGAGTCCGAGGGCCTGGTGCTCTTGACGAACGATGGCGACCTGACGCAGGCGCTCCTTCATCCCTCCCTGGGAAACGAGCGTGAGTACCGGGTCACCGTGCGCGGCCGCATCGGGCCCGACGACCTCCGCCGTCTCCGGACGGGCATCCGCCTCGAGGACGGCCCGACCCAGCCCTGGCGCGTGCGCTTCAGGGATTTCGACGAGGACACGGGCCGCAGTCGTCTCGAGGTGGTCCTGCGCGAAGGGCGCAAGCGCCAGATCCGTCTCGCCTTCCGTGCCCTCGGGCATCCCGTGGTCCGGCTGCTCCGCACGCGCATGGGCCCACTCCGTCTGGGCCGCCTGCCGGCCGGCTCGGCGCGGGCGCTCGGCTCGGACGAGATCCGCGCACTGCGCGATCACGCCCGTCGGCTGCAACGCGGCGCGGCTGGCAAGGCTCGCTCCCCGGTGCGCAACAAGCGTCGCCAAGGCACGGGAGGACGGTCGAAAAAGCGCTTCTGAGGTCTTGCGTCGATTCGGGGAAGGGTCCCTATCTGCTTGAGTTCAAAGCGTTTTCTCGGCTACAATGACGCCTCGATGCGGGCTCGCCGAGCGGGCGAGCCGTAGGGGTGGATGCGGATGATGCGGAAGTGGCGCTGGTTCGGGGCTCGCAAGGGGCTCGTGGTTTCGGTCGTGGTGGCGGGTGGCGTGGCCCTGCCCGGTCTCGCGTGGGCCGTGACGGGGATCTGTCCGGACGGAAGCTTGTACATCGTGCAGAAGCCTTCCCAGATTCCCTGCAACGACTCGAAGCAGGTGCGCCCCGATGAGGTGCCTCCCGTGCGTCCCGAGTACCGGCCCACGCCGTACACGTGGGACGTGTGGAACCGGAACACCGATCCCAACAACCCCTACAACCTGATCGACGCCGCCCGCCAGGTCCGGGAGTTCCAGGAGGCCCTGCCGGACACGCCCCATGCGCCTGGACTCGCCGCTCCTCCTCCGACGGGGAGGGCAACGGCCGAAGTGCCTTTGGCTGCGGCGACGCGCTCCGTCGGGCCCCTCGACCTGGGTCTCGACGACCAGGAGCTGCGCGATCTCTACCGGATCGTCGAGCTCTCCCAGGAGCAGAGCCCGGCTCACATCGCCCGCCGCACCGCCGATGGCAAGGGCGTCTTCGAGGTCGCCTGGGCCCGCTCCGCCGCCTTCGAGTCCGTCCTGCGGCGCGCCTGGAGCTCTCGCGGTGGCCTGGGCGGCGGCTCGGTAGTCGTGTTCACCGGGCGCTCGAAGAGGCCCGAGAGCTTCTTCGCGAACTTCACCGTGGTCCAGGGTCACCTCAGCTACCAGCCCGACGCCCACGACCCGCGCCAGCTCGGCATCCTCCAGGGCCGGCTCGGCGACCTGGCCGGCGGCGAGATCGTCATGGGCTACGTGGTCCTTCCCGATGCGATCGCGTTGGAGCAGGACCTCGATCTCTTCTGGAACGACCGCCGGGTCCGAGCCCGGTTGGGCGGGCGGCGCTCGGCCCAGCGCTAGGCGAGACGCGCTACCCCTCGTCGGTCGCGCAGACCGCGGCGCAGGCTCGCTCCCGGCACACGGCGAGGATCTCGCGTGCGAGATCTTCATCGCCGATCCCGCGAGCCAGGCCGATCCCGCCGACGCACAGGGCCACGGCCAGGAGGGCGCGCTCCCTGCGATCGGGAAGATCGTCGGGGAGGTGGGCCTCGATCTCCGCGGCCAGAGCTTCGACGTGGCGGGCGAAGGCGGCTCGCGCGGCGCGGCACCTCGTTCGTCAAGGTCGCCAGAGTGCAGCCTCGCGCCACCTTCTCGCGGTTGCTCGGGTCGAGATAGCCGGCGATGACCTCGCGTGCGTCCGGCGTGGCGCGGAGGCGGCGGACGAAATCGCTCTCGCGGCCCAGGACCTCGGCGAAGAGCGCCGCCTTGGAGGGGAAGTGGGCATAGAAGCCCCCACGCGTGAGATCGGCGGCGGCCATGATCCGATCGATGCCCACACCTCGGTAGCCCTCCTTGCGGAAGAGGGCGGTTGCCCGATCCACGATCCGCGCCCGGTCCCTCTCCTCGGCCCCTTCATGAAGCGCACGATGGGAATCGACGCGCAGAGCGCGACGGCCGCCCGGGAGACGACGCGCGAGGCCCTCGACTTCGTGGCGAAGGAGCCCGGGGCAGGCGGCTACCTGGTGGGTGAGCGCTTCACGGTGGCCGACCTGACCTGCGCCGCCCTGCTGATGCCCTGCGTCGCCGTCGCCGAGTGGGGCGGACCCGAGGACGCCGCCACCGAGAAGAACCGGGCCTGGCTCGCCCGTTGGGCCGGGCACCCGGGGGCGGAGTGGGTGCGGGAGATCTTCCGCCGCCACCGCCGCAGCTGAAGGCGAAGCTCAGCGCGGGTAGTTCACGTAGAGCTGGGTGTAGACCAGGCTCCCGTCGACCGTTCTCGCGATGCCGATGCCGGTGGCGTTGAAGGGGCGCGCCACCAGGTTGTCGCGGTGCACCTTGGAGTTCAGCCAGCCCGCGAGGATCTCGTGGTTCGGGCGTGCCTTGTTGGTACGGCCGACGTTCTCGCCCGCCATCGCGAAGCCGACGACGCCGGCCTTCTCGAGCCGCTGCACCCAGCCGTCCCCCTCCGGCGAGTGGTGGGAGAGGTAGCTGCGCCTCGCCATGTCCTCGGAGTGGGCGCGGGCCACCCGGTCGAGCTCGGGCCGTCGCTCGAGCTCGATCAGCCGCTGCCCGCGGCGGAACGCGTTCACGTCCCGGGCGAGCAGGCCCTCCATGCGCGCGAGCTCGGGGTCTTCGGCAAAGGCCCAGGGCGCCGTGAGCGGCACGAGCAGGGTGAGGGAGGCCCACAGGCCGAAGGTGAACCAGCCCGCCTGCAGGAGGGTGCGGGGCATACTCAGCTCTCCTCCTGGGGGCCGCTGCTCCAGACCGGCTCGGTCAGGGTCTCGCGGTCGACCGACTCCCGCAGGGTGTCTTCGACGAGCTCGCGGCGCGAGAGCCGACCCGCTTCGTAGTAGGAGCGCGTGTCGATCAGGCCGTCGCCGTCCTGGTCCTCGTCGCGCTGGAGCACCCGCTCCTGGTCGTCGTAGAGGGTGACCCGGTCGACCCGGCCGTCGCCGTTCTGGTCCTCGCGTTCCCGGACCAGGCGGCCCTGCTCGTAGAAGGCCATGCGATTGCGGAAGCCGTCTCCGTTCAGGTCCTGCTCCTCGCGGGCGATGGAGCCGCCCCGGTAGAAGGTCCAGGTGTCGAGGAATCCGTCGTAGTCGGTGTCGCGGCGCTGGCGGGCCATCTGGCCATCCCGGTACTCGATCCAGGAGTCGAGGCGCCCATCCAGGTTCGTGTCTTCCTCGACGCTCTGCTCCTTGCCGGTGCCGGGGTCGAAGTAGACCGTCCGGTCCGGTGCCGAGTCCGCATCCTCGTCGAAGAGCTCGCGGACCTTGCGGCCCGCGTGTCGGTAGATCCAGTGGTCGGGCCGGCCATCGCCGTTGCGATCGGCGACCTGGTCGGCCACGCCCCCGCGCTTCGGGGGGGCGGGAGCCTTGGCCGTGCGAACCCCGGCGAGCTCCTCGGGCCGGGCCTTGGCCGTGCGAACCCCGGCGAGCTCCTCGGGCCGGGCCTTGGCCGTGCGAACCCCGGCGAGCTCCTCGGGCCGGGCCTTGG
>NYZB01000140.1 GCA_002687015.1 Deltaproteobacteria bacterium | reverse complement strand
GCGACCTCTTCCAGGAGACCGGCGACGGGCGCCTCGATCAGACGCAGCTGATGCTTGCCCACGCGGATGGTGTCCTCGGGTGTCACGGCCCGGGAGCCATCGATCCGCTCCTCGTTGACCCAGACGCCGTTCTGGCTGCCCAGGTCCTCGACGGTCACGCGGTCCCCCACGCGCTCGAGCTGGGCGTGGATGCGACTCACCGAGAGGTGGTTGATCACCACGTCGTTCTCGGGCAGACGGCCGACCTGCAGGCGGTCGCCGTGAAAGGGCACCTCGTGGAGGAGGCGATCCTCCTCGTGGATCTGGACGTGGAGCCTGGCCTTCATGTGACATCCCAGGGGAGACGGAGGGTGGCCCCGCGGCATCCCGCGGAGATCGCCATCCATCGATCTCCTGTCTCTTCGCTGGACCGGAGGCCCGACTTGACCTCGCCCCAAGGGCCGGGGAACGACGCGATGCGTTATCAACGGCTTGAGCGTCCTTGGTGGCTGCGCGTCTGTTCCCGCCCGCGGGGCTGTTCCCAGGGCCCAGCAGGGGTCGGCGGAAGGGGGCCTGACGCATCGCAGCATCAGCGACGCAGCAGCGCCTCCAGGGCGAACACGTGGGGGTCCTCGGCTCGCATCGTGCGCAGGGCTTCGGCCAGGCGCAGCACGTACTCGGGGTTGGGCCCACTGGGGCCCTCGGAGCGCCGCACCTGCGCGGCGATCGCCTCGAGCGGCGCCGGCCCCAGGTAGTTGGGATTGGCCCGGGTCGCCACGTACACCACGGCCCTGGCAGTGCCATCGGGCGAGAGCAGCTCGAGCTGCGCGTCGACGCGCTCGTAGCCGCCCTTCTCCCGCCAATCCAGGTGCGCCATCACCTCCGCCACCCGTTCGGCCGCGATCCTGTACGCCGTGCCCCAGCAGACCGCCTCCGCCGAGCGGTGCAGCGTCACCACCCGCCCCGGTGCGCCGGGCACCCCGCGGTGGTCGGTGGAGCCCTGCCAGAAGCGGCGCGTCCATCCGCGCAGCCGAGCGGGCCGCCGCTCGACGAACGCAAAGGAGGGGCGCCACACGAGCGAGCCGTAGCCGAACACCCAGAGATCGCGAGGTGCCGGTGCGCCCGGACCGTCCTCGGCCGCACTCACGTCGGCTGGCCGTCCGTCTCCCCACCCCAGTCGTACCGGATCGCGACGACCTCCAGGCGGATCTCTCCATCGCGCGGGCGCGTGACGAGGACCTCGTCGCCCTCCAGCTTTCCGATCAACGCCCGCCCCGTGGGCGATTCGATGCTGAGCCTTCCCTCGCCCGGGTCGCTCTCGTCGGGCCCGACCAGCTGGTACTCGCGGTGCTCGCCCTCCTCGTCGGCCAGGGTGACGAAGGCGCCGAAGAAGACGCGGCCCTCCTGCTCCGGCGAGGGGTGCACGACGGTCAGCTCGTCGATGCGCTTGCCGAGGAAACGCAGCCTCCGGTCGATCTCCCGGAGACGCTTCTTCCCATAGATGTACTCGGCGTTCTCGGAGCGGTCACCGAGCGCAGCCGCCTCGGACACCTCGTGGGTGACGCGCGGACGCTCGACCCGCCAGAGATGCTCGGCCTCCTCCTGCAGCTTCTTCAGACCCTCGGGAGTGATGTAGCTGCCCATGGTCCGGGCAAGCTACCGGGGCGGGGTTGGCAATGCCCACTCCGCGGCCGCCGTGCCGCCGCCCCGACGGCCGCTACGTTTCGGGGCCGTGGACGAGCTCTTCGAGACGGTTCGCGGCGAAGCCTCGCGTAGCGTCTGGTCCCGCGGCGTCGAGCTGGCGCGAAGTGAGGCGGTGACCCGCGAGCGGAGCGAGGGCGGCGAGCTGCTGCTCCGCGTGCGGCCGTCGAGCGGCGTCATCCACCCGACCGTGCTCCTCTACGTGGACGACGCCGAGTGGGAGTGCGACTGCCCGGGGCGCGACGACCCCTGCGAGCACGTCGCCGCCGCCGTCATCGCCCTGCGGCGTGCCGCGCGCGAGGGTTCGGAGCTCCCGCCGACCGGAGAAGGAGGCGGCGCCGGCAAGGTGGTGTACCGGCTGACGCGCACGGGGGATGGGCTGGCCTTCGAGCGGTTCATCGTCCACGGTACGAGCGAGGTCCGCCTCGACACGACGCTCACGGCCCTGGCGACGGGGCGCGCCAGCGGACCGAAAGTGAGCCCCACCCAGACCGACCTGGCGGTCGAGCGCGCGCTCGGCACGCGGCACTCGGGCCCGATGCCGCGCGGTGTGATGCGCAGCCTGCTCGCCGCCCTCGAGCCCTGCAGCGACGTGTTCCTCGACGACGCGCCCATCCGCACGAACCGCGAGCCGGTCGTCACGGTCGTGCACCTTCGGGACCATCCGGCCGGCTTCCAGCTCGTCGCAGGGCTGGAGCCCGAGATCAGCGAGGATCTGGGTGCCGGCTTCGTGCGCTGCGGAGACGAGCTGCGCGAGCGCGCTGCCTCGAGGCTCTCGGGACGCGAGGCCGAAGACCTGGCGCGCGGCCAGCTCATTCCGCCGGACGAGCTCCCGCGGCTCCTCGCGGATGTCCTGCCCGATCTCGAGAGCCGGGTCCCGGTCCGGATCGAGGCCGGAGAGCTCCCCGAGACGAGGCGGATGGCCCCGCACTTGCAGCTGGAGACCCAACGCAGCGGCGACGGGCTCGCCGTGTTGCCCTTGCTCGTGTACGGCGAGCCGCCCGTCGCCCGGGTGGACGCCGGTCGACTCGTCCACCTGCGCGGCCCGGTGCCGCTGCGCGACGAGGCGGAGGAGCGCCGCCTGGTCGAGCGCCTGCGCAATACCCTCGGCCTGCAGGTGGGGCACAGGAGCGTGCTCTCGGCCGAGGCGGCCGTCGATCTCGGCCCGCGCTTCTCCTCGCTGGCGACCGTGTCGGGCGACGCCCACCGGGAGTTCTTTCTCGCACCCGCGGTCGAAGCCGAGCTTCGCCTCGAAGGCGATCGCCTGGACCTGGCCTTCCGCAGCCGCGCAAACGGCGATGAGGGGGGCGCTGCCGAGCGCGAGGCCGACCCGGAGCGGGTGTTCCAGGCCTGGCGCGCCGGGGAGGCCCTGGTGCCCCTCCTGGGGGGTGGGTTCGCTCCCCTGCCGGCCGACTGGCTGGCGCGTTTCGGCCAGCCGGTCGCCGACCTGCTAGCGCCCCGCGATCCCGACGGACGCGTCGCAACCTGCCTGCTTCCCGACCTGGCCCGCCTCTGTCGGAGCCTCGACCAGCCCGCCCCGCCCTCCTTCGCGGCCCTCGAGGCGCTGCTCGGGGACGCCTCGGAGCTTCCGGAGCAACCGCTTCCCGCGGATCTCCGGGCCGAGCTGCGCGACTACCAGCGCGATGGCGTGCGCTGGCTCTCCTTCCTTCGCGAGGCGGGCTTGGGCGCCCTGCTCGCCGACGACATGGGCCTGGGCAAGACGCTCCAGGCGCTCTGCGTCCTCAGGTCCGGGAGCCTCGTGGTCGCGCCCACGAGTCTGATCGCCAACTGGGAGGAGGAGATCCGCCGTTTCCGCCCCGGGCTCAGCGTCTCGGTCTACCATGGAGCCGCGCGCGAGCTCGACCCCGAAGTCGACATCACGCTGACGACCTATGCCCTGCTGCGCCGGGATCGGCCGGCCCTGACCGAGCGCTCCTGGAAGGGGGTGGTCCTCGACGAGGCGCAGAACATCAAGAACCCGGCCAGCCAGGTGGCGCAAGCTGCCCACGCCCTTCGCGCGAAGCAACGCATCACGCTCACCGGCACGCCGATCGAGAACCGCCTCGACGAGCTGTGGAGCCAGCTCCACTTCCTGAACCCCGGGCTCCTGGGCGGGCGACGGGACTTCGACGAGCGCTATGCCCGGCCCATCGCCGACGGAGACGAAGCCGTGCTCGCACATCTCCAGGCCCGCTTGCGCCCCTTCGTGTTGCGACGGCGCAAGCAGGAGGTCGCGCCGGAGCTGCCGCCGCGCACCGAGATGGTGCTCCACTGCACCCTGAGCGAAGAGGAGCGCGGAGTCTACGACGCCGTCCAGGCCGCGACGCGCGAGGAGGTCGTACGGCAGCTCGAGACCGGCGGTGGCGTGCTGGCGGCGCTCGAAGCGTTGCTGCGGTTGCGCCAGGCCTGCTGCCACCCCCGCCTGCTTCCCGGTCAGACCCTGGAGCGCTCGGCCAAGCTCGACCTGCTGGTGGACCGGCTCGACACGGCGGTCGCGGAGGGACACAAGGCACTCGTGTTCTCGCAGTGGACCTCGTTGCTCGACCTGGTCGAGCCGCGCCTGCGCGAGGCCGGGATCTCCTTCCTGCGCCTCGACGGCAGCACGCGGGACCGCGGCGCGGTGGTCCGCAGCTTCTCGCAGGCCGAGGGCCCGCCGGTCTTCTTGATCTCGCTCCGAGCCGGCGGCACGGGGCTCAACCTGACGGCGGCAGACCACGTCTTCCTGCTCGATCCCTGGTGGAACCCCGCGGTCGAGGAGCAGGCGGCGGATCGGGCTCACCGCATCGGGCAGGACCGGCCCGTCTTCGTGTACCGGATGGTGGCCGAGAAGACCGTCGAAGAGGGCATCCTGGCCCTGCAAGAGGAGAAGCGGCACCTCGCCGATGCCGCCCTCGCTGGAACCACGGCCGCGGCCCGGCTCTCCCGTGAAGATCTGCTCGGGCTCCTCTCCTGAGGGTGCGCGAAGATCGGGTAGCCTTCGGAGCCGATGAGCGATTCCCAAGACGAGATCGACGCCCGGGTCCGCCGCGACATCGAGGAGTACGGTTGGCACGTGGTGCTCGTTCCGCCCGACGAGCCCGCACCGGGCTGGGGGCACACCATCGGCTTGCTCGAGCGTTTCGATCATCCCGAGCTGATCGTGTTCGGCATCGACCTCGAGGTGCTGGCACCCCTGCTCAACCACCTCGGCGAGGCGGTGAGCCGGGGGCGCCGGCTCGCGGACGGCGCCCTCGAAGAGGGCTTGATCGAGAACCGGCCGCTGGCCTTCCACCAGGTGGCGGCGAAGTGGAAAACGGCCTTCCTCGGCAACGCCGCGTGGCACTACCAACGCGAAGACGTCCCGGCGCTGCAGTGCTTCTGGCCGGATCCCGGAGGCCGCTTCCCCTGGGAGCCCGAGTGCGATCCGGCCTGGCGGGGGGATCAGCCCCTGCTCCACGAGGCCGACACCCAGCGGGCACTGCCGGAGCCACTGATCGACTCGCTGCGCCGGGAAGGCGCACTGTAGTCGCGCGCGGCCCACCGGCCGTTCGGCCGCGGGTCGGGTTGGACCCCTCGGGGAAACGCGGCGCCGTGCCCATCGGACCCCAGGCCCGCATCCGTTCACTCGATCAGGCTTTTCTTCGCACACTCCTGAAGCGGCGCCCGAGGCTGTGTACCAAGCGACACCTGCCCGGCACGCTGGCGCTGGGCGGCGCTCGAAACCGCTGGCCCTCGAGGTGCTCTTCTTCGTGTTCCAGATGACCTTCGCGATCATCACCCCCGCCCTCATGGTGGGCGCCTTCGCAGAGCGCCTGAAGTTCACGTCGATGTTGGCCTTCTGCCTCGGCTGGCTGGTCGTGGTCTACCTGCCGATCTGCCACATGACCTGGGGCGGCCCCGGCTCCTACTTCGGCGACATGGGCGTGTTCGACTTCGCCGGCGGGATCGTCGTGCACATCACGGCCGGCGTGGGCGCCCTCGTGGCGTGCATCGTGATCGGTCCCCGCAGCGGCTACGGCAGGACGCCGATGCTCCCCCACAACCTGACCATGTGCTTCACCGGCACGGGCATGCTCTGGGTGGGCTGGTACGGCTTCAACGGCGGGAGCGCCCTCGGGGCCAACGGCGGGAGCGCCCTCGGGGCCAACGGCGGGAGCGCCCTCGGGGCCAACGGCGGCGCCGCCATGGCCGTGGTCGTCACGCAGATCTCCGCGGCCACCGCGGCCGCGACCTGGATGGGGGCCGAGTGGATCCGACACGGCAAGCCCAGCGTGCTCGGGATCGCCACAGGCGCCATCGCCGGCCTGGCGGCGGTCACGCCGGCATCGGGCTTCATCGGGCCGGTGGGCGGTCTCTCCATCGGCTTCGCGTCGGGCCTGGTCTGCTTCCTCGCATCCACGACGATGAAGAACGCTCTCGGCTACGACGACTCCCTCGACGTCTTCGGCGTTCACGGCGTCGGTGGCTTCGTTGGGACCCTGCTGGCGGCCGTTTTTGCCTCACAGGTCTTCGGGGGCAACCAGGGCGACCTGGCGATCGGTTCCCAGCTCGGCGTGCAGGCCTACGCCGCCATCGTGACGGTCGTCTACACGGCCGCCGCGACCTTCGCGATCCTGAAGGTGGTCGAGGCGGTCATGGGCCTGCGGGTCGAGGACGAGGACGAGACCCGGGGCCTCGACATCTCGCTGCACGAGGAGACCGGTTACAACTACTGACCGGGGCGAACTTGAGGCCGGGCCATGGCCACGCTATCTAGCGCGCCCATGGCTCGGCCCGCCGTCCTGCGTTTCGCGATCCTCCTGGCCGGCATCGCCGCCGCCGCTCCCGTCTGGGCCACGGAGCCCGGCGTCGTGGAAGAGGTCCTCGCCATCCTCCACGAGCGGGGACTGGTCGACGAGAGCGAGTACCAACGGCTCCGCGCTCGCCAGGCCGCCTGGGCCCGCAACCAGACCGCCGGCCCAGAGATCACGTGGCACGGCGACTTCCGCGCACGCTTCGAGCAGTTCTGGTTCGACCGGGACCCTCTGGGCGTCGAGCGGGGGAACCGCAGCCGGGCACGCTACCGGCTACGCCTGGGCGCCACGGTGGACGTGAATCCCCACATCAGCGCCACCTTCCGCCTGGCCTCGGGCGGCGCCAGTCGAAGCGCCAACCAGACCCTGGGTGTCGGTGACGACTTCGATCCGGACGGCCTCTACATCGATCGCGCCCACCTGGATCTCGCGGCCCCCGAGAGCTGGCTGACCTTCGGCGGCTCGGCGCGGCTGCGCATCGGCAAGATGGGCGTCCCCTTCCGCTGGAAGCAGGGCCCGGACTCGATGCTCTGGGATCGGGATCTCTCGCCGGAGGGGGTCTCGCTCGCCTGGAGCTCGGACGACCTGGGCGGTGTCCGGGCCTACGCACGGGCCGCCTACCTGGTCCTCGACGAGAACTCTCGCGCCCGGGACCCCCACGTGCTGGGCCTCCAGGGAGGCGCCTCCTTCGAGCCCGGCGAGGGCTGGGTCGTCGGCGGGCGCATGAGCCACTATTGGTGGCGCTCCCTCGACGCGGACTTCCTGGATCGCTCGGCGGCGAGCGGGAACCTCCGCTTCGGCCTCAACGACTCGGGCGAGGGCGGAAACGGGATCTCGGCGACCGAGCTGGCGGCCTATGCCCGCTGGAGCGGAGTCGCCGGATGGCCGCTGCTGCTCTACGGCCATGTGGTGCGGAACCACGACGCCTCCGACTCGCCGGCCCACCCGGGCGCCTCGGACGAAGACCTGGGCTTCGGCTTCGGCGCCGAGCTCGGCGACAAGCGACACCTGGCCAAGCTCCATCTGGGCTACTTCCGCTTGCAGGCCAACGCCTGGCCCTCGCGCTTCGTCGACTCCCCGCTCCTCGCTGGCCGCAGCAACCAGCAGGTCGTCGTCGTGCAGGCCCTGCGCGAGGTCCTGGCCGGCACGGACCTCAAGGTCTCCCTGTTCTTCGGCGAACCCCTCGAACGCGGCTCCGCGTTCTCGAACTCCCTCTCCGACTCGGATCGCGTCCTGCTCCAGACCGATCTGGTCGTGCGCTTCTAGAGGGCCCCCTCGCCCGAGGGCTCGTTGCGCGGTGCGGCCCCCTGGAGGCTCAGGTAGAGCGCGGCGCCGAGCCCGCCGGACCCGAAGACCATGCACATGACCATGATCTGGTAACGCACGGCGACGAGGGGATCGACGCCCGAGAGGATCTGCCCGGTCATCATCCCCGGCAGGGAGACCAGCCCCACCGCGAAGAGGCTGTTGATCTGGGGGATCAACCCGGCGTCGAGCGCCACGCGCCGGGCCTCCTGGAGCGCCGCACCCTGGTGGCGCTCGGACTCGAAGCGCTCGGCCGCGAGGCTCACGGTGTTCATCGCGTTCGCGAAGATCATCCCGGCCAGCGGCACCACGACGTGGGGCTCGAACCAGCGGGGCAGCTCGAGCACGACCTGCGTGACGAGGGCGAGCATGAGCAGGCCGCTCACCGAGATGGCCGTGAGGGCCTGGGGATAGTGCCGGCTCCTCGCCTGCGCGAGCGGTCGCAGCGCGATCCAGCTCGCGACCGCGATCATCATGACGACCACCCCGATGACGACGAGGGGATGCTCCGTTTCGAAGACGAAGGTGAGCACGTATCCCACGGCGAGCAGCTGCGCGAGCATCCGCCCGTTCGCATAGAGCGCCGACCCGGCACCGAGCGACCAGCGCTGCAGGATCGCGAGCAGCAGCAGGCTCGGCGCGAAGGCGACCAGGAGGTGCGAGAGGGGAATCGTCGAGAGCGTGGCGTCCATCTCCCGAGAGTAGGCCGGTGACGGCGAGGAAGAGCGGAGCGAGGGGAGCCTTCGCTGAGCCTCCCCCTTGGCGTCGAGATGGGGGACGACCTGTCGGCCACCGCCAGCCGCCGTACCATGGGGCTCCCGAGAAGGAGACCGCATGAGCGCGACGACGAGCCACCCGCTTCGGGGAAGGGTCGCCCTGGTCACGGGCGCCAGCCGCGGCATCGGCCGGGGCATCGCTCTCGAGCTGGGTGCGGCCGGGGCGACGGTCTACCTGACGGGTCGTACCCGCTCGGATTCGCCTGTCCCGGATTGGGCCACTTCGACCGCACAGGCCGGGAGCATCGACGACGCCGCCAGCGAGGTGACCGCGCTCGGTGGCGAGGGCATCGCCGTCGCCTGCGACCACGCCCGCGACGACCAGGTGCAGGCCCTGATAGAGCGGATCCGCCGCGAGCGGGGACGCCTCGACGTACTGGTCAACAACGTCTGCTGGAACCACCTCGACAGCATGCTCGGCAGACCCTTCTGGGAGCTGCCGATCTCGGCCTGGGACGAGACGATGACGGTCGGCCTGCGCTCCCACTACGTGGCCAGCGCCCTCGCGGCTCCGACCCTCGTGGAGCAGGGATCGGGGCTGATCGTCAACGTGTCCTCCCACGGCTCGCAGGCCGGGAGCTTCATCATCTCGGTGCCCTACGTGGCCGGCAAGGCGGGAATCGACCGGATCACCGATGCCATGCACCACGACCTCCAGGCCCATGGCGTGTCGGTGGTCTCGATCTGGCCCGGCCTGGTCGCGACCGAGCGGCTGCTCGCAGCGGGCGAGCAGGACGAAGACGGTAGGATCCACGTGTTCGGGCTCGACATCGGCTACGCGGAGTCGCCCCGCCTCTCGGGACGCTGCGTGGTCCACCTGGCCAGCGACCCCGAGGTCGCCAAGCGCTCGGGCCGCTGCTTCCGCACCACCGACCTGGCGAAGCAGTACGGCTTCACGGATGTCGACGGGCGGATCCCCGAGGACTCCCACGTCGCCTCGACCGCGTCGGGGGAGGCCCCGGACTACTGGAAGACGGTGCTGGGCGACAGCTGAGCCCGGGAGCCCGACGGATCGCGTGACCGCGTGCGGGAAGAGGACTAGGGTTGGCGAGCCCATGGAGGATCGACTTCCCCTCGTCGACATGACCGACCCCGAGCTGTGGCGTCAGCCCGGCGCCCGTTTCGCGCCCTGGTTCGAAGAGGGAGTCCCCGCCGGTCGCGTGGCGTCGAGCCCTTCGGTGATGCTCTTCCGTCACGCCGACGTGCGCGAGGCGCTCTGCGATCCGCGCCTCGGCGCCATGGGCGTGCGCGCCTTCGAGGCCCTGGGCTGGAAGGAAGGCCCCTTCGTCGACTGGATGCGCCACAACATCGTCGCCCTCGACCCGCCGGCCCATACCCGGCTGCGCGCCCTGGTGGGACGGGCCTTCACTCCCCGCCGCGTGGCCGAGCTCGCCCCCCTGGCCCGGAGCGTCGCTCACGGGCTGGCCGACGACATGGCCGAGGCGCGGGAGGTCGACTTCTACGGCGCCTTTGCGCAGCGTCTGCCCCTCCACATCATCTGCGCCATGCTCGCCATCCCCGGCGTCGACCATGCCCAGATGCAGCGCTGGACGGAGGCGATCAACGTGGCCACCGGCATCCCGCGGCCCTCGGCCCGCGAGGCGGCCGACGAGGCGGTGCAAGGCGTCGTCGACTACGTGAAGGGTCTGATCGACGAGCGACGCAAGAGCCCCGGAGACGACCTGCTCTCGGCCCTGATCGACTCGCAGGAGGAGGGAGCGCGCCTCAGCTCCGAGGAGCTTCCCGTGATGGTGATCCAGCTCCTCGTCGCGGGGCACGAGACCACCCGGAACCTGATCGGCAATGGGCTCTTCACGCTCATGCAGCACCCGGACGAGCTCCGCAGCCTACGGCAGGATCGAAGCCTGGTTCCCAACGCCGTCGAGGAGATGATCCGCTTCGAGCCCTCCCTGATCTGGGTCTCGCGCATCCCGCGCGAGGACCTCGTGCTCGGAGGGGTCGAGATCGTGGGCGACGAGCTCCTCCTCCTGAACCTCGCCGCAGCCAATCGCGACCCGGCCGTCCACGCCGACCCACAGCGCTTCGACGTCCGCCGCGGGGACATCCAGGTGCTCTCCTTCGGAATGGGGACGCACTACTGCATCGGCGCGAGCCTCGCCCGCCTCGAGGGCCGGATCGCCTTCGAGGTGCTCCTCGACCGCTTCTCGGACATCCAGTTCGCCGGGGACACGCCCCGCTTCGCGGCCTACACCGCGCTGCGGACCCTCGAGTCGATGGAGCTTCGCCTCACGCCGGCCTGATCGCCCGAGCGGACCCTAGAGCTTCTCGGGGGCCGTCATGCGAAAGGCGAGATGCCCATTCCAGGTCGCCAGCAGCGGACGCTTCGGCAGGCCCAGCGAGCGCAGCTCGTCGGACATGGGATGGTCACCCAGCTCGATGGCAGCGCCGCCCAGGCTGTAGCCGGTCTCGCGGTAGCTCTGGGTCAGGTGGCTCACGTGCTGGGCGCCCTCGTGGATCGAGTAGACCGTGGAGGTGATCGGCTTCGGGGTGCGGGTCCCGCGGGCCCTCATCGAGAAGTGGAAGACCGGGCGCCCGTCCATCGCGAGGGAGCAGTGGGCCCGGCCGTCGCGCCGCACGAACTCGATGTCGGCGAGCTCCTTCGGGAAGCCCCACATCTGCAAGCCGCACTGCTGCGAGAGCCGCGTCGTGACCTGCAGCCGCCAGGTATGGCTCGCGACCTCTCCGGCCAGCAGATTCCGCCAGCTCGAGAGGTAGCGGCCCATGCCGGGGAGCGAGGCCAGGCCCGCCCGACGCCGGTCGAGACGGCGGACGAAGAAGGCCTGGGCCGTCTCCTCGTACACCCCGCAGTCGGTGTCCGTGTAGTGCACGCAGGTGAAGGCGAGCAGGCCCTTACCGGGTGAGATCTCGGCGATCTCGAACCCGCTCGGGTCGATCAGGCGCTGGGCCACCCGGGAGTCCACGACGAAGAGGGCGGCCGCCGACGCGCCATCGCGAAACAGCGTGGGGTAGCCGAGATCGACCCCCTCGATCTGGAATCGCCGCTCGCGGGCCTCGCTCCCGCCGGCCTGGGCCACGCCAGCTCCGACCGCGTGGGCTCAGCCGGCTGCGCTGCGCAGCACGCGCCCGGCGAAGGCTCCCTGGTGGACGCCGTCCTTCATGAACACCTCGCCATTGACGAGGGTGTAGTCGTAGCCCGAGGCCCGCTGGATGAAGCGCGACGCCCCGGCCGGCAGGTCCTGCACGTACTCCGGCGCGTGGACCTTGAGCCCCTCGAGATCGATGACGTTCAGGTCCGCGAAGGCACCCGGCCGTAGCACACCGCGATCCGTGAGCCCCAGGAACCCGGCCGGCTCGGAGGTGAGCTTCCGGATCCCCTCTTCGAGGGTCATCAGCTTCCGCTCGCCGATCCAGTAGCGCAGGAAGAAGGTGGAGAAGCTCGTGTCGCAGATCTGGCCCACGTGTGCGCCCGAATCGGCGAGGCCGAGCAGCATGTTGCGATCGGAGAGCAGGTCGCCCACCACGTCGATGTCGTAGTTGGCGAAGGGGAAGATGAAGTAGGCCTCCCCCTCGGACTCGAGGACGATGTCGATGAAGGCATCGGCGGGCGTCACACCGCGGCTCTTGGCGATCGCCCAGAGGCTGTTCTCCTCGCTGAAGTCGTAGCGCGCGTTGCCGTCCTCGACGACGAGCTGGTAGATCATGGAGAGCTGCGTCTCGTTGGAGTTCGCGTTGCCATCGGCCACCAGCCGCGCGCGCCGCTCGGGGTCGCGCAGGGCGGCGAGGCGCTCCTCCACCGTCAGGTCCTTGAGGCCCACCCAGGGGAGGCTCTGCTCGAAGGGGGTCACGTTGGCCAGCCCCACGACCACGCCGATGGCGCGCACCTCCGTCTGGGGGAAGAGCCTCGCCCCGCCCGCATTCGCCTCGCCGATCTGCTTCAGCAGGTCGTTGCAGAGCTGCGGGTTGTCGCGGTTCTGGACCACGGCGAAGGTGAAGGGGCATCCGGTCTCGAGAGAGATGGCTCGCATCATCTCGATGTCCCGGTGATGAGGCGCCGGATCGCCGTCTTCGACCGGAGACACCCATCCGTAGACGCCGTGCCCCGCCTCCTTCATCACCTGGCCCATGGCCATCAGCTCGCCCAGCTCGGCGAAGGTGCCGGGGACGTGGCGGCCATCGGAGGTCGTGTGGAGGAGCGAGCGCGAGGTCGAGAAGCCGAAGGCCCCCGCCTCCAGGGCGTCCGAGACCATCCCGCGCATGGCCTCGAGCTCGTCCTCACTCGGCTCGGCCCCGGGCTCCATGCTGCGCTCGCCCATGGCCTCGAAACGCACGGCCGTGTGACCCACCAGCGAGGCGACGTTGATGCCGGTCTGCAGCGAGTCGATCCGATCCAGGTAGTCGCCGAAGCTCCCACCCGCGAAGGGGCTGCCGGCCAGGATCGCCTCGGCGGGGATGTCCTCGACGGACTCGAGCAGCTTGACCAGGAACTCGGCCCGCTGCGGGTCGATCGGGGCGAGGCTCAAGCCGCAGTTGCCGTTCAGGATCGTGGTGATGCCGTGCCAGCAGGGCGAGGAGGCGATCGGATCCCACAGCACCTGGGCGTCCATGTGCGCGTGGATGTCGACGAAGCCCGGCGAGACGACCTTGCCGGTGGCATCGATCGTCTGCGTCGCGTCTCCTGCGACCTCGCCGATCTCGGATATGCGGTCGCCGTCGATCGCCACGTCGGCCACCCGGGGCGCGGCCCCCGTCCCGTCGACCACGAGGCCTCCTCGAATCACTACGTCATGGCTCATGGTCCGCTCTCCTCATCTCGGCGCATTCTGGCGCGAGGGCCAGGCCGGGCCGGAACGCGCCGATCGCATCCCGCCCGAAGCAGGGAGATCCTAACGCATGGCGCCGGAGTGGCGGCAGGCCTAGGGGCTCGGAACCTCCAGGCCGTAGACGCGGGCGGCGGTCTCGTAGAGCACCTTCTTCTGGACGCGGGTCGGGAGGCCGGAGAGGCTCTTCTTCACCTGGCCCTGGACGTCCGGATAGAGACAGGTCGGGTGGGGGAAGTCCGTCTCGAACATCACGTTGTCCTCGCCCAGCAGCTCGAGCGCGGGCGCCAGGCCCTGCTTCTCGAACCAGTAGGAGGCGTAGATCTGGCGCCGGAAGTACTCACTCGGCCGCAGCTCGAGCCCACCGCGGTCCGGACCCATGTTCTCGTCGATCTGGTACTCGATCGCCTCCATCAGGAAGGGAAGCCAGCCGACGCCGCTCTCCACCGAGACGAAGTCGAGGCTCGGGTAGCGGTCGAGCAGGCCGCTGCAGATCAGGTTCGTGATGCAGCGCATGTTGCTCATGATCATCAGGACCGAGGTCGAGGCCATCGTGCGGCCCATCTCGTAGCCCGGCCAGCTCAGCGCACCGGGCGGCGTGCCCGCACCGATGTGGAAGTTGACGGGCAGGGACAGCCCCTGGGCCGTGTCCCAGAGCGGGTCCCAATGGGGATCGTGCAGCGCCGGGAGGTCCCATTGCTCGGGTGCGTCCGTCATCGTGAAGCCGGTGAGTCCGAGCTCCTCCTTGGCGCGGCGCAGCTCCGAGACGCAGAGGTCGATGTCCCAGAAGGGCAGCACCGCCTGGGGGAGGAGACGCCCGCCGCCCGCCTCGACCAGCTCCGCCATCGCGTCGTTGTAGCCGGTGAGGCAGAAGCGCCGCAGCGCCTCGTCCTCCACGCGCATCACCCCGTGGCCCGCAAAGCCCAGCGCGTTCGGGTAGAGGATCTGGCCCCAGACCCCCTGCCCGTCCATCAACCGGAGCCGCGCCTTCGGGTCGTAGGCCGCCTCGCTCATCTCCTCGTACTCGTCGAGGGAGAAGTCGCCTTCCAGCTTGGAGCCATCGCGCCGGACCACCGTGAAGCCCAGGGGGCCCAGGATGATGTCCCGGCCGACGACCCAACGGTGATTCCCGTCGTCGTCGGTCTCGACCCGCAACACCTGGTCGCGGAGCGCGGCCGGCGCACGCGAGGTCCAGAGATCCGCCGGCTCCGTGTAGTGCGCGTCGATGTCGATGATCGGAATCTCTTCGAGGGCTGTCATCGGGGTCGTCTCCAGTTGGGCGGCGGTGGCCAACGACTCGTGGAATCCGGGGAGGAGCTCGCACCAGGGTCCGAGCCCACGGCGCTTCCCTACCCCTGCGTTGGCAGTTCGGGCCGGAGGATATCACCGGCCGATGCCAGCGCCCTCTCGGGCGACATCGCAGACGGGACGCCCCGCGGGTGCCGGAAGACCCCGAAGAGGGATTGAACCTCCGGCGCACTTCCTACGAATACCCTTCTGGAGCGAGGTAGGATCTGTCCTCGCTCGAGGAGGAACCATGAAGCTCGCCACCGCCCTGCTCCCCGTTGCGGCCCTCGTCCTGGGCCTCCTCTCCCTACCCACGACGTCGCTCGCCGAGGATCTCCCGCCGGGCGCCTTCCGCGCCGAGGTGTATCGGCCCGGGGATGGATGGGAGCTCCCGGGCGACACGCCCAACGTCCTGGTCCAGCTCGCGGCGAGCGCTCCGACCCACCTGCCCGACGTCGTGAGGATCGAGTGGGAGTGGAAGAGTGGAAACAGCTGGCTGCCGCTCTACGAGACCACCCACCAGTGGCACGCGTTCCCCATCGAGCAGACGGCCGCGCTCTTCACGGCGGGCGCGGGCCCGTACCGCGTGCGCGTCTGGACGCGAGGACGCATCGCGCCCGGAGAGGGCCTCAGGGATTGGGAGAGCGAGCCGAGCAGCTGGCACAGCTTCACCATCGGCTCCCCCCCGCTCGAGGCCACCGCCGTCACACGTCTGGCAACATGATGCGTGTCGTCGAGGACAACAGAGAGCTGCAGTTCACTCCGAAGGCCCTCATCATCTTCGAGCCCGCGCCGGGCGAGAAGCTGGCCCACGACGAGACGTCGATGAAGGTGTCTCTCTCGACGGCCCTCGACATCGCCGCCGCCAACATGGGCGGCGAACACGGTGTGGTCCACCTCGCGTGGCGGCACCGGGCCCCGGGCGGAAGCTGGCAGCCCCTTCCCTGGCCTACCTCCGTCGCCTGCCGGGCGGGCATGACGATCGGAGCCCTCGGTGCACCCGTGACGAGCTGTCATGAGCCGGACGGAAGCGACCGGATCAACCTCAGCTTCGACGTCACGCCCCAGACCGGCGAGATCGAGCTGCGCGTGAAACCCTCGGCCCAGTCCGCCTGGTCTGCGCCGCGGCGCTTCTCCTACCTGCCCCCGCCGAGCTCCCTCCAGCCGAAGACGGGCCCGGCCATCTTCAAGGGCCCCGCCGATCGCGGCAAGGCCGCCATCGATCCGGCTCCGGGGAAGGGACCCCGCTCTCCCTTCGAGGCCCGGCGGCCGAAGCCGCCGATGGGTGACCGCCCCCTCCTCCACAAGGCTCCGACGGCACCGAGTGCCGTACGCAAGCCCGGACCGCGGGTGACGCCCGTGGCCCCTGCGCCGGGCAAGCCGCGTGCAGGCAAGGCCGCTTCGGTCACACCCTCCGCGGAAGCCGACGACGCCGCACCGGCCACACCCACGGGTGCCACCGCCGCGCCGGCGGCGACGCCGCAGAGGATCCAGAAGAAGCAGCGGTCGCTGGGCACGAAGTAGGCCACAGCAGGCCCGGGAGGCCCGCGCAGATCACAGCATCTTCTCGGTCTTCCTGAGCTCCAGCAGGTCGTCGCCCTCGACGTCATCGAAGTCGAGGATCCGCACGACCGGCACACCACCGGGATCCAGCCCGCGATAGCGAAATCGGTCGTGTCCGCAGCGAGGACAGCGCCCACCCTTCGCTGCGAGATCGATGATCCAGCCGCGGCTCTCGCAGCCGCGACAGGTGACCGTCGGCTGGATCCTGCGATGCCGCAGTACCACCGCGAGCCCCGCCGAGACGGCGACCAGGGTGATGACGGCGGCCAGCCCGTCGACCCATACGGGGTAGCTGCACTCGTACCGGGCCTCCGGCGGAGAGCAGTACCCGAGCAGGTAGGCGAGAAAGGGCAGCTCTTCGTAGTGGAGACCGCCGCCGAGACCCGCCAGGACGACGGCCGTGACGCCGAATGCGATCGCATAGGAGCGATCCGTCTCGGCCCGGATGGCGGCACGCGACTTCGGATCGAAGAGACGCTCGTCTGAAGGCACCGAAGCAGACCCCTGCCGCACTCGCGAAGCCCGTGCGTTCTCACGCTCGGCACCCACCCTTCGTCCGGCGGACTACCGTCCCCGCAGCCTACCTCAGTGCTCGAGAGCGACGACAGTGTTCCTGCGGCCACGCGACCGTGCAGGCTCGCCTGAGCCGGGCCGTTGGCCGGGGTCGGAGAGGCGAGGACGACGCAGCGATCCACAACGCCGTAGGATCCAAGGGAGATCCTGGAGCGCGAGACGGGATTCGAACCCGCGACCCTCGGCTTGGGAAGCCGATGCTCTACCAACTGAGCTACTCGCGCGAGAGGGGGAGGTTCGCACGCGGCGAAACGGGGGGCAAGGCGGTGCCTGCCTGCCGTGCCTGGGGCCGGGTGGCTAGGATCTCGCAGCCGAGACGGTCAGTCTTCGACGAGGTCGGCGAACAGGTTGTCGAGCTCGCCGTCCGTGGCGCCGTCGTCCTCGGTGAGGAGCAGCGGGGACATCGAGGCCTCTTCGCTCTCGGCGGGTGCACCCGGACCGAACTCGAGGGGGGCCACGCCGTCGTCGTTCGGGAGCCCGGGGGCGGGGCCGCCGGGCGATGGGGCTTCGGCGAAGCCGGGCTGCGATGAGGCGGGTGCGGGAGCCTCGAGGGAGAGCTCGACGGGCTCGGACCTGGGCTTGGGCTCGCGAGGAGCCGGCTGGGGAACGGGAGGGGCCAGCTCGGGCCCGTCTTCGGTCTCCTCTTCGTCGCTCCAGATCCGGAGCTCGGCCACGGCGCGCTCGACGTCGGCCGCGCTGGCGGAGACGCGTCCGGCCAGGTGGGCCTCGAAGAGGGCGTTGTCGGCGAGGGAGTTCAGGTGTCGGGGGACGCCGCGTGAGTGCTTGACCAGCGCGTCGACCGCGGGCGCCTCGAGGATGGCGGGGTTTCCGCCGGCCGTGAGGATGCGGTGGGTCAGGTACTGCGCCGCGTAGGTGGCATCCAGAGGCGCCAGGTCGACGCGCAGATCGACGCGATCACAGAGAGCGGGCTCCTCGCGGATGGCGTCGTCCAGGCTGTCGAGGCCCACGAGCACCATGCAGAGCAGCCGGCGATCCTCGTACTCCAGGTTCAGCAGGCCGCGCAGCTCGCCGAGCAGGCCCTGGTCGGCGAGCACCTGGGCCTCGTCGAAGATCAGCACCGTCTGCCGGCCGTCCTCGCGCACGATGGCGAGCTGCTCGTAGATCTGTGCCATCACGCGCTGCGAATCCTCGGCGGGCTCCTCCACGCCGAGCTGGCGAGCGAAACGATCCAGGATCCAGCGACCGTCCGTGATGCCGGGGATGGGCACCAGCATGCAGGCCTCGAAGACCTCCTCTTCCAGCGCCTCCAGGTAGTGGCGGACGAGCAGTGTCTTGCCCACGCCCCCCACGCCCGTGACCACCGACAGGCCCTTGCTCTGCATGGCCGCCCTGACCAGGCGCCGCTCCGCGTCCTGGTGGGCGGGAGACTCGTAGTAGAACGAGAGCTGCGGCTCGTTGGCGAAGGGGTCCCGCTGAAGCTTGAAGGTCGAGAGATGTTCCACGGAGGATGGAGCTCCTAGACGAATGAGATCTTCTTCTTCCTGCGACGCCCAGCGGGCTTGCCCTTGGGAGACTCGGTGTCGGTGAGGGTCTCGTCTCCGGGCGAGGGCTCGGCACCGGGGTCGACGTCTTGCGCGAGGGAGGGCTCGGGCTCGGAGAGCTTCGGCTCCACCCCGGCGACCTCGGCCGATACCGGGTCGTCGTCCTCGGGCGCTTCATCGGACTCGTCGTCGTCATCGTCGCCCATGAGGTCGTCGAAGGATTCGTACTCGGGCTCCTCTTCGACCTGGGGCGGGTCGGTGACGAACTCGTCGAAGTTCTCGAAGGCCTCCGCCTGCTCGGCTTCCGGCTCGGGCTCGCCGGGCCCCTGCACGGGGTCGCTTGCGATCTCCTCGAGGGCCTCGAGCTGGCTCGCCACGTCCTGGAAGTCCGGATCGTTGGCCTGCACCGCCTCGAAGGCGCTGCGGGCGCGCTCGACATCGCCCAGGCTTGCATGGGCCCGCCCGAGATCGAAGCGAAGGGCCATCAGCTGGTCGTCGGGCACCTCGGGCAGCGCCAGGGCCTGCTCCAGGTGGGCGACGGCATCGGCCATCCGGCCGAGATCGAAGGCGCAAAGGCCCATCATGTGGAGGCAGGCCAGCTTGCGGCTCTCGTCGCCCATGGCCGCGTTGAACTCGGTGATGGCGTCCTCCACCAGCCCCATCTCGCGGTAGGCAATGCCCAGGTCGTAGTGGGCCTCGAAGTCCCCGGCATCCAGAGCGCCCTCGACGCCCTGCTTGAAGGCGGCGAAGACCTGCTCGAAGCCCTCCTCCTCGGTGCCGCGGCCGAGCCCGATCGCGGGGTCGCCAGAACGCGAGTCCTCCAGGTCGAAGACGTCCGAGAGCTGTGCCGCGAGGTCGAAGCCGTCCTCCTCCTCGGCTCCCAGGGAGCCGGCCTCGAGAACGGGCGCCGTGATCTCGGCCTCGGCCATCGGGGGCACGGAAGGCTGGGCCGCGGCCTGCGGCTCCGGTGCCGCGACCTCCTCAGCGGTGGCCTCGACGCTCTCCACGTCGGGCTCCGGCTCGGCGGAGAGCGGGCCCGTGTCCTCGTCGAGCTCGCCCAGCGCATCGCCCGCAGGAGCGGCTGCATCCGGATCGGAGACTTCGCCGTCGTCGGCTGCCAACGGCTCGGAGATCTCGTCTTCGTCCGCGGTGGCGGGATCAGCGATCTCGTCGTCGGCGGCGTCTCCGGGCGCCTCGTCCCCGGTATCGAAGAGATCGTCCGCTCCCAGATCGACTCCACCCGGCAAGACCTCGGCGGCGGCATCGGCTGCCTCGGCCTCCTCCTGCCCCGTGCCCTTGGCAGCCTCGATCTCGCCCACCCGCAGCAGCGCCTGGGGATGATGGGGCGCCAGCGACAGGATGCGGTCGTAGATCTCCTTCGCCTCGGCGTGCATGCCCTGCTGGAAGTAGAAGTCCGCCTCTTCGAGGTCTTCGGCCGTCTGGGCGGGCGTCATCGCCGAGGCGGAGGCCGGCGCGGCGGGCGCCTCGACCTCGGGCACCTCGTCGGCCGCTGCGTCCGGCTCGACGTCGAGGGCATCGCCAAGGGGCTCGAGCCCGACGGCCGCGGCGAGCGGGCTCTGGGAGGCGTCGTCGTCGGCCACGGGCTCTTCGCCGGCGGCGATCGAGACGTCGATCTCCTCCTCGGCCACGGGCTCTTCGCCGGCGGCGATCGAGACGTCGATCTCCTCCTCGGCCACGGGCTCTTCGCCAGCGGTGACCGAGATGTCGATCTCCTCGTCGTCCTCGTCAGCGGCCGCGAGAGGCGAATCCACCTGGGTGGTCGGGTCGTCACCGAGCACGCCGTCGTCGAGCTCGATCCCAGCCGTCGCGTCGGAATCGTCGAGGTGGGCCGCCACGTCCGAGTCGGCCGGGCCGGCGGCCTCGACATCGGAGTCGTCCGCTCCGTCGGCCATGATCTCCACGCCCGAGTCGGCTCCGTCGTCGAGAGGGATCTCCACGTCGGAATCGGCCTCACCGCCAATCGCGATCTCGACGTCGGAGTCGGCTTCACCGCCAATCGCGATCTCCACCTCCGAGTCGGCTTCACCGCCAATCGCGATCTCCACCTCCGAGTCGGCTTCACCGCCAATCGCGATCTCCACCTCCGAGTCGG
>NYZB01000139.1 GCA_002687015.1 Deltaproteobacteria bacterium | reverse complement strand
TCGCCTGGGCCGCGCCCCTCGAGGAGTACCCCCTCGAGGGCTGGGACCGGGTCTTCGCCCTGAACGTCCGCGGCCCCTTCCGGCTCTGCCAGCAGGCCATCGCCCCGATGAAGCGCGGCGGCGGGGGCTCCATCATCCAGATCAGCTCGCTGTCGGCCTCGTTCGGCGCGAGCGACGAGGAGCAGCCGATCCCCGCCTACAACGCGAGCAAGGGGGCGCTCGAGGCGCTGACCCGCGACCTCGCCGTGAAGCTCGCACCGCACGGCATCCGCGTGAATGCGATCGCGCCCGGCCCCTTCGACACGGACATGCTGGCGCACATCAAGGACGACCCCGAGACCCTCGCGCGCCACGACCGCCAGGTGCCGATGGGCCGCCCGGGCCAGGCCGACGACATCAAGGGAGTGGCCACCTTCCTGGCCAGCGACGCCGCCGCCTACGTCACGGGCGCCATCCTCCAGGTCGACGGCGGCGTCTCCTCCGTCTACCCCGTCCGCAAGCTTCCCTAGTAGGTGTGACCCGCCAACGTGATGTGGTCGGCGGCGAGCCGGGCCAGGGCCTTCTCGCGAAGGGGGTCGGTCTGGACCTTCTGCGTTCCGGTGTAGCTGACTTCGTCCTGCCGGAGGGCCATCACGAAGCGCGGCACCTTGTAGGAGGCGATGCGTGCCCGCAAGTGCTCGCAGATCGCTTCGGGGTCGGGGACGACCTGGTCGGAGGTGGGGACGACACAGAGGACGATGGCCTCCCCCAGTGTCGGGTGCGGGACGCCGATCGCGTGTGCGGTCTTGAGGCCTTCGAGATCGGTGAGCGCTGCCTCGATCTCCAGCGGCGACACGTTCGCCCCTCCCGTCTTGATCAGGTTCGAGAGCCGACCTTTCCAGTGGAGGTTGCCCTGCTCGTCGATCCAGCCGCCGTCCTGGGTGCGGAAGAAGCCATCGGCATCGAACACGTTCTCGGGGGCGACCTTGTAGTAACCGGTCATCAGGGTGAGGCCCTTCACGGCGACCTCGCCCTTCTCGCCCTGGGGCATCGGGGCGCCACTCTCGGGATCCACGACCCGCACGGTGTTCCCCGGCAGGGCCGGTCCGTTCGTGTCGTGGCGCAGCTCCGGCGCCGCCCGGGCGGGCAGCGCCGTCGCAAGGGTGAAGGTCTCGGAGAGCCCGTAGGAGCCGTAGATCCCCCACTCGTCCTTCTCGAGGGGCACGACCTTCGCAAGCGGCGAGCCGTACTCCACCTTGCGCACGCAACGGAGGTCTCGGCCGGCCGCGCTCGGGTGCTCGGCCATGGACTTCTCCTGGTGCGGCCAGGCATGGACCGTGGTCACGCGCTCGCGCTCGATGCAGGCCAGCGCCTCCTCCGGATCGAAGGTCTCCTGGACGTGCAGCGTCGCTCCGGCCGCGAGAGTGGCGCCCAGGGACATGGCGATGCCCGCGGTCCAGAAGAAGGGCTGGGCCGAGTAGACCCGATCCTCTGGCGACAGGTCCATCAGCGCGGCGAAGCGCCAGCTCTGGATCACGGCGGCGCGCTGGCGATGCAGGACGCCCTTTGGCCGCGCCGTCGTGCCCGAGGTGTAGATGATCAACCCCTCGTCCGAGGGCTCCACCTCGGCGATGCAGGCGTCGAGCAGCCGGTCCTCTTCTGCGGCCCCCCGCTCGAGGGATCGGCCCCAGGGCTCGACCGCGCCGCGACCCTCGTCGAGACCGATGCAGTAGACCCGGCGGAGCTGGGGCAGAGCGGGCGTGCGCAGCCGGCCCGGCCCGGCGGCCCCGATGGCTTCGTGGTCGCGGAGCAGGTCGTCGAGGAAGGCGTGGCTGCGGAGATCCGGCTGCATCACCAGGGTGGAGACGTCCCCGTGCCGCAGGATGTAGTCGCGCTCGTCGGCGCTGGCGAAGGTGTTGATCGGCACCACGACGGCTCCGGCCATGGCGGCACCGAAGCTGGCGGTCACCCACTCGGGGCGGGTGGCCATCCACACCCCGACGCGAGCGCCCTTGACCACGCCGGCCGCGATGAAGCCCTTGGCGGCCGCCCTCGCCTCCCCGAGCAGGCGCTCGTAGCTCCACGACTCCTCGCCGAAGCGCAGGGCCACCCGCTCGCCGTAGCGCGCGGCCACGTCCTCGAGGAAGCGCGGCCAGGTGTTCCTCGCAGGGTCGCTGGGCGGGTCGCTCGGAGCGGGCACGGGCACCTCCGGGAAGAGCCTACACGGCCTCCGGCCGGGTCTCCGTGGGGAGCTGCACCTCGGCCTCTCCCTGGGCCATCACTTCGTCCCGCTGGTTCGTCATCGTGACCTCGATCGTCGCGATCGGCAGCCCGGTGCTGCGCTGCTCCTGCAGGTCCGTGACCCGGCCGTTCAGGTAGGTCAGGTCTCCCACCAAGGCCGGCGAGCGGTAGGACATGCGGCTGTGGAGGATCCGGCCCCACTCGCCGATCCAGTTGCCCAGGTAGTCGAGGATCCAGGCACCCATCGAGGCCCCGTAGCCGTAGCCGCGGGGCATCCCGATCAGCTGGGCGTAGCGATCCTGCACGTGCCCGCGGGAGGGCCCGTGGTAGAGCCCGTCGGCATAGGCGGGGTCCACCTTCGCGCCCTCCAGGTCGCGGGACATCTCGGGCAGCCAACCCGCCCGCCACAGCGAGGTCTCGCCGCCCGTGTCGCGGAAGGTGCCCCACACCGAGAAGGGATAGGAGCGCCACTCGGTCGTGAAGCTCATCACCGTATGGGGACCGATCGGCCGCGTGGGCAGGGTGTCTCCCACCTTCACGAAGAGGCGGCGGCCGTGGGCCAGGTCGAGGAAGCTCCGGTAGTAGTCGAACTTCTGCTTCTCGACCTCCTCCAGCTCGTCGTCGCTCCACGAGCGTTGCTGGTCGTCCATGAACTGGCCCTTCTCGCGGGCCAGGTCCGCGCGGTAGCGGATCGAGGTGGAGCGTTGCTTGCAGACGATCTCGCCGCGCTGGTTCACGTAGGTCGTATCGCCCCGCGAGAACATCGTCGGCCCGGCGAACTTCGTCTCCGTCAGCTTGTAGTCGAAGAGCATTCGCTCGTGGCGGAAGGAATCACCGGGCAGGATGTGGGGGCCGTAGAACCACCACTCGTCGCCGCCGAAGAGCATGTGGGTTCCGGGAATCGTGCCCTGGATGGCGGGCGCGGCCCCGTGGCTGTCGTCCGTGCACACCGCGAAGGACTGCGGCGCGACCAGCTTCCCCATGCGCCCCTCGCCGGCGTACTCTTCGTCGTAGTACAGGGGATTCGGGTTCTGCATGCCCTGGGCCCAGCGGCGCAGGTCGTTGGGATGGATGGGATCCTTGAGCTCCCCGCCGCCCAGAGGCACGCCAATCCAGCGATCGACGTCGGAGGTATCGAAATCCTGAGCTCTCATGAGATCTCCCGGTGGCAGGCGCAGGCCCCGGTCGGTCATTATTTGACGAACCGTCAACTCAGTCAAGGGCAGAGCTCGGACCGAACAGGAACCTCGCCACCATGGCCATACAGTGCTTCTCCCACCTGGGCGTGTGCGTCTCCGATCTCGAACGCGCGGAGCGCTTCTACGTGCGGGGCCTTGGCTTCGCTCGCGAGGCCGACCTGCGCGTCCAGGGCGAACCCAGCGACACCCTGCTCGACCTGAAGGAGACCGATCTCCAGGCGGTCTACCTGACTCGCGACGGGGTGCGGGTGGAGCTCCTCCACTACCGTTCCCCCGGCACCCTCGCAGGAGCACGACCACGCGCGATGAACGAGCTCGGCCTGACCCACCTCTCGCTGCGGGTCGAGGACCTCGAGGAGAGCCTCCGCACCTGCGCCGAGGCGGGGGGCGAGGTGCTCCTGGGGACGCGGATCGGCGCGCCCGCGCAGGGAGCCGGCGCCGCCTTCGTCCTCGACCCGGACGGAACCCGGATCGAGCTCGTCGAGACGCCCGGTGACCCGACCCGTCCCCCCGGAGCCAGCTCATGACCCTCGCCGAACGCAGCGCGGTCCCCGCCTTCGTCCGCAGCCTGGCCGAGCGGTACGGCGACAAGCCGTGCATCTGTCTCGGCGAGCAGCGGCTCAGCTACCGGGAGATCGAGGCCCGCTCGCGCTCCTGGGCCCGTGGCCTGCTCGCCGAAGGCGTCGGCAAGGGCACCCGCATCGGCCTGCTCATGCCGAACGGCCCCGACTGGGTGACGGCCTGGCTCGCGGCGACCCGGATCGGTGCCCTGCTCGTGCCCCTCAACACCTTCTACCAGGCGAGGGAGTTGGGGTGGGTGCTCCGCCACGCGGACGTCGACACGCTCCTCTGCGTCGACCGCTTCCTGCGCAACGACTACCTGGAGCGGCTCGAGGAGTTCGCTCCCGAGCTGGCGGGTGCGGGCCCGCGCATCCAGGTGACCGCCCTGCCCTACCTGCGCTCCGTCCGGGTGCTGGGCTCGTCCGAGCGTCCCTGGACGACGCCCCTCCTCGATCTCGAGGCCTTCGCGAGCGCCACCCCCGAGACCCTGCTCGAGGCCGTCGAGGACGAGGTCAGCCCGGCCGACCCGATGGTGATCATCTACAGCTCGGGCAGCACGGCCGACCCCAAGGGCGCGGTCCACACCCACGGTGGGGTCCTGCGCCACTCGCACAACCTGAACCAGTTCCGCGACCTCCACGGTGAGGATCGCATGTACTCGCCCATGCCCTTCTTCTGGGTCGGTGGCTTCGTGTTCAACCTGCTCTCGGCGCTGCACGTGGGTGCCTCGCTCGTGACCGAGGAGCTCTTCGAGCCGGGAAGGACCCTGGAGCTCCTCGAGGCCGAGCGCGTCACGATCCTGTCCGGGTGGCCCCACTACAGCGCAGCCCTGGTCGGCCATCCGAGCTTCCCGGAGCGCGACCTCTCGGCCGTGCGGGGCGGAAACCTGTACGACCTGCTCCCGGCGGAGCAACGCCCCACGGACCCACTGCTGCGTTCCAACTCGCTCGGCATGACCGAGACCTGTGGCCCCCACACGATGGACCGCATGGATCGGGAGCTACCCGAGAAGCTGCGCGGATCCTTCGGACGGGCGGTGCCGGGCCTCGACCACAAGATCGTCGACCCGGAGACCGGCGCGACGCTGGGTGCCGGTGAGTTCGGTGAGATCTGCGTGCGCGGGTACTCGGTCGCCCAGGGTCTCTACAAGAAGGAGCGGGAGGAGGTCTTCGACCGCGATGGCTACTACCACACCGGGGACGGAGGCCAGTTCACGGCCGACGGTGTGCTCTTCTTCGAGGCGCGCCTCGGCGACCTGATCAAGACGGCGGGCGCGAATGTCACACCGCGCGAGGTCGAGATCGTGATGGAGGAGCTGCCCGAGGTGATGGGGGCCTACGTCGTCGCCGTCCCCCACCCGGAACGGGGCGAGAACGTCGCGGCGGCGGTGGTGCTGCGGGAGGGCGCCGAGCTGACGCGAGGGGCCCTGCGAGACGCCTTGAAGCGCGAGCTCTCTGCCTACAAGCTTCCCCGCCACGTCTGGTTCGTGGAGAGCGTACCGATGACCGACAGCGGCAAGGTCGACAAACGCGCCTTGGCCGAGGACCTGGCCGCGCGGATCCGGGCGGGCGATGCGGGCGAACCCCGGGATGGCGAAGCCTGACCCGCACCGGCCGGCCTCTCACGGCCAGGCTCAGGGCGCACCGATTCGCGTCCGGTACCAGGCAGGCGGCACGAAGGCCAGGTACCAGAACCCGATGGTGAGCAACGTCGTGCCGCAGCTCGCGGTCATGGGAAGCGGCGCCATGATCGCCCAGCCGGCCGCCCGGAAGGCGGCCATGATCGCGATCTGGAGGGCCGCTGCGATGGCGGCCACGGCCCAGAGGAGGAAGCGATTCGTGGTGAGCGGATCGGCGAGGCCGAGCGCGACCCGGCGTCGCATCCTCCGGTAGTAGACGAGCGACTCGGTCGCGGTCCAGACGAAGGGGACGGCCGCCAGGAAGAGGATGCCGAAGGCCCAGGGGCGCATCCCATCGACCACCGCCTGCTTGTCGACGGCTCCCTGGATCGTCCACGCCGAGCCGACCAGGATGACGACCGCCGCCGCGGCCGCGGCCCAGACCAGGGCGGCCGCCCAGCCGCCCTCGGGTCGGAACACGCGACGCGTGAAGACGTAGAAGCTGGCCAGCCCGAACAGGGCGGAAAGCAGGCCCAGGCCGAAGAGCATCTTGCCGACGGCCGTGGCGGGCAGGCCCGGCAGCCGGCTGATCGCCATCAGGGGGTAGGTGAGCCCGAAGATGGACAGGAAGGCCCGGCCCAGGATCGCCTCCGAGCCTCCCCCGTTGGGGCCCGCCACCGCCGTGAGACGCCATCCGATCGTGACGCCGACACCGATCGCAAGCAGGATCGAGAACGCTCCCAGGACCACCATGACCCGTCCCTATCGCCACATCCAGGAGGCCACTTGATGCTCGTGGTGTTCCATGGACAGCGGAAGAGAGGTCCGGGTCTCGGCCCGCACCCGTTGGGCTATCGTCGGCGCCAGTGAGCACCCGGGCCTGGTTCACCGGCGGCGTGGCCTCCTGGTTCACCGCCTGGGGAATGAATGCACTGGTCTTCAGCTGGCTCGTCGTGGGCGTGCTCGAGGCCGAAGCGCGCTACGTGGGCATCGCGCAGACCTCGACCATGCTGCCCTCGCTGGTCCTGTTGCTCTGGGGCGGCGCCCTGGCCGACCGCCTGGATCCCCGGCGCGTGCTGGTGGCGCTCCATCTCCTGGCCACCCTGCCGATCCTCGCCCTGTCCAGCCTGATCGCCGGGGGTGGTCTGACCCTCGGCATCCTGCTGGCCTACGGGGCCACCCTGGGCACCTTCCAGGCCTTCGTCATGCCCGCCCGCGACGCCCTGCTCTCGCGCGTCTCCGGCCCCGACATGATGCGAGCCGTCACCCTGATGACGATGTTCCAGTTCGGAGGCCAGGCCGCGGGAACCCTGCTGGCCGGCTTCGGCCAACCGTTCGGGATCGAGCTCGTCCTCGCCGTCCAGGCGGGCATCCTTGCCGCCGGGGCCTACGCCACCCTGCGCGTGGCCGAGGGGCCAGCGCGGCCGCGAAGCGAAGCCCCGGGCTCTGCGCTCGCGCAGATTCGCGAGGGCGTCGCCACGGTCGCGCGCACGCCGAACCTCCGCGTCCCCGTCTTCCTGGTGACCCTGGTCGGGATCCTGTTCATCGGCCCCTACCTGGTCGTGTTCCCCTTGCTGGTGCGCGACCTCTACCACGGCGGCGCTCGGGAGCTCTCCTTCGCGCTCATGACCTTCCCCATCGGCACGATCGTCGGGTCCCTCGCCATCCGGGCCCGCGGTGGGATCGGGCGCAAGGGCCTGGCCCTGCTCCTCGCCCTCGCCGCGGGTGCGACCACCCAGCTCGTGATGAGCCTGGGGCTGCCCTTCCCCGCCTTCATCGCCGCGGGCCTGGTCTGGGGGCTCGGCGGGGCGGTCTTCATCAACAGCAGTCGCACCCTCGTCCAGGAGGCGGCACCGGCCGAAGCCCGGGGGCGGGTCCTGGCCGCCTATCAGGTGGGGTTCGTCGGTGGAGGCCCCGTGGGCACCCTGCTCGCGGGAGCCCTGGCCGAGAGCCTCGGGCCCCTGGCCACCCTCGCCGCCGGTGGGGGAGCGATGCTGCTCAGCGTTCTGGCCGTCGCGGCGGTCAGTGATGCGCGTCGGATGAGGTAGGGGGACGAGATCAGCGCGCTGCGGCCTCCGTGATGGCTTGCTTCGGCGCGATCGCGACACCCTTGGCCGGCAACGAGACCCGCACGGCGGAATCCGGTGCGAGCGTCGGCAGGATCTGCTGGGAGGGAGCGAGTGAGGGACCGTACAGCTCGAGCACCACGTCCCGAGCGGGAGAGGTGCCTCGATTCGCAACCTCGAGCCCCCCGGCCGAGACGGAGGTGAGCGCGAGTCGGCTGCGCGCCCGGGCCCAGGCGACCGCCTCGCCCGCGGTGGCCTGCCAGGCTCCGCCGGCGCGGGCCTCGGCGACGAGCCGGGCCAGCTGGCTCCGGCCCGATGCCGTAGCGAGGTGCTCTCGGGACGGCGTCATCACGAAGAGGCCGCTGAGCTCGGCCATGCGAGCCAGGTCGCGATGGACGTCGGTCGCCGGGGCGGCACCTGGCCCATCCCGTCGGTCGCCCGTTCCGGCCCGCGACACCAGGGCGATGCGACGCCCCTCGGCCGAGACCCAGCGCGGAAAGGCGCGGTCGAAGTCGGGGGCCCCGAGCACGTAGCCGTAGCCCGAGAGCACCGACTCGTGGAGGGTGAGCGCATCGAAGCTCTCCTGGGGGACCCGCAGGCCGCGCACCGGTCGCGGGTGAAGGGCGCCGAGCCGCTCTCGACCCTCTCGGAGCTTCTGGCGCTGATGGATCCGGGTACCGCCCAGGAATCGGGTCCGTCGGTCGCCCCGTGATCCGAGCTCCGCGACCCCGGCCAGGGCCTTGCGAAGCCGCGCACCGCGTCCGGCCGCGTCGGCATAGGCGAAGACCGTGGCGCGGAGGCCCTGCTCCGAGAGGGCCGCCAACGCGGACCCGATCTGCGCCTCCGGGCCCTGCACGTCCAGGGCCACGACCCAGGCGAAGCGCTTGCCCTCCGGCCAGGGCGCCACGGCCACGACGGTGTCTCCAGCGACCCACTGCAGGGCCAGGCTCCGCACGCGGTCGAGCTCGGCTTCGGAGCCCGGTGCCGCGTGGCTCGCGGGAAACCCGAACCAGGCGCGCCGCGCACCCTTCGCGCTCAGGGTGGCCGCGGGCTGCCAGGGTCCGCCTTTCGCCGAAGTAGGCCGCAGCTTCCAGCGGCTCCACCAGAGCATGGGGGTGCCGTCCTCGGAGGTCCGCGCGGGCGAGTCGAGGGGGAGCTCCAGGCGGCGGCCGGGATCGAGAGCCGAGGTCGGAGCCGTCCGACCCGCCGGCACGACGAAGTGCGATTCGAACTGGAAGGGTTCGGGGGGCGCCTCGGACAGGCCGGCGCCGCCGGCCAGGATGATCCCACCCCCGGCCGCGGCGAAACGATCGAGCGCCCTTCGCTCGGCCGGATCGAGGCACAGCACCCACGGAACGATCAGCGCGTCCACTGCACCGGGGCCCTGCGGAACCCGCTCCAGGCCTCCGACCTCCATGCGAAAGCCCATCGACTCACCGAGCCGCTGCCAATGCAGCACCTGCGCCCACAAGTCGAAGCGCCGCTCCGCCGCGCACGCGATGTTCGAGGCCGGCTGGATCACCCGCACCCGGCGCCGTGGCCCCGTTCGCAGCGGCGCGCCCGGCGCCTCTTCGGCGGTCGGAACGCGCGCCACCGCGACCCCGGGATAGAGATTGCGCATCGTCCACAGGTAGGCCAGACCCCCGCAGGCCAGGAGCACGCTCAGGACCGACGCGAGGAGCGCCCGATAGAAGGGGATCCTGCCGCGCGGATCGCCGGCGACGCGCTCGGTGGCGTCCGCCATCTAGCCCTCTCGCTCGGGCTCCGGCTCCGAAGAAGCTCCACCCCGTTGATAGCGACGGAACACCGGCGGCGGCACCTCGTCCTCCATCGGGGCGCGCCGGTTCACACGTGCCCGCTTCTTGTCGCGCAGCTTGTAGGCGGCGTAGGAGCCGAAGGCGAGGATGATCGTGACGATGGTCGTCGCCATGATCACCGTCGACAGGATCGGGATGAGATCGAGCTCCATGGCCTAGATGCGCCCCTTCCGTTCGAGCTTTCCCCAGTTCATCTCCCGCCCCATCAGCTCTTCGATCGTCGCCATCACCTTGCACACGTCGATCACCAGGATGAAGAAGACGCGGTAGTAGATGGAGTAGAAGGCCAGCTTGAGGTCCTCTTCCTCGATGGCGACGCAGAAGAGCGCGGCGGCCACGTCCAGGATGGTCAGCTGGGTCCACCAGAAGAAGAGCAGGTCGGTGACTTCCCACTTGAGCTCCGGTCCGATCCGGAAGGTGATGCCAGATTCGCCGTCCGAGTGGATCCGGCCGTACTCCCCGATCAGGACCAGATCGGCCCGACCCCAGAGGCGCTTCTTGAAGCGCAGGCCGACGCCGTAGGTCAGGAGATCCTGCGGCGAGTAGTAGAGCGCCGACTGCGCACTGTAGTCGCCGGCCGAGCCCACACCGAGAAGGTCGAGCTCGAAGGGCTTCTTGAAGAGCGAGAAGCCGAGCACCGTCCGCACCGTCCAGAAGCTCGGATCGTCGGAGTACCGTCCGGCCTCGAAGCGGGTCCAGGAGGTGAAGCGCTCGCCGGTGTACATGTGGACCAGGAAGGCCGTGCTCCGCTCGACGCCCTCGAAGGCGCTCTCGATGGTTCGCACGTCCGGAAGCGAATCCCCGTGCCGGAGATCGAGCTGCACCATGTGGCGGTAGCCGAGCCAGCGCGTGAGATGGGCCCGGATGCGCGGCGAGAAGCCGCCCTTCGAGTAGGACGCGGCGCCGATCTCGCCGCCGATCTCCCAGCGCTCGTCCGCGCGCTCCGTGAAGCCCACACGCAGGCCGTAGCCCTGGATCCGCTCCCGGCGGGTGCGGGACGCCCCCGTGATCGGGTCGAAGCCGAGCAGCCGCTCGCCCTCGATTCGCGGAAGATCGAGCGCCACCGACCAGTCGGTGCCGGGCTTCGTCGAGAATCGCGCTTCGCTCTCTGCGGTCCAGAGCGAGAACCCGCCGTTGTCGCTGAACCAGGAGAAGCCGGGCTCGCCGGTGGGAGACCGCACGAGGTTCAAGGCTCGTAGCTGCTTCTGTGCGGCCGCGTGCTCCGGATCCTCGGCCAGAACGTCCCGGTAGGTCCGGTCGGCCAGACGATGCACTCCCGACCAGGCGTGAACGTTGCCGAGGGAGAGCCGGGCCTCGACATCGACGGGGTTCGCGGCAATCACAAGCGCCAGGCTGGCCATGGCGTCGAGCTCGCGGCCCGCCCAGAGCTGCACGAGCCCCATCTCGCGGACGAGGTCGAGATCGTCCGGTGCCTCGCGCAGCAGCTCGCCGTAGAGATCCAGGGAGGCCGCGTAGTCGCCGCTCCACGAGAGCTCGCGGGCCTGCTCCAGGCGCGGCCCTGCGGGCGGCGCCTCGGCGCCAACGCCGCGGACCGCGAGGACGCCGAGAAGGAGACCCAGCGCCGCCCCGCGATGCCAGGCTCTCACGCTTCCTTGCCCCGGAGGCCACGCGCAGCTCGAGCCCGGCCAGCCTGTCGGGGTGGTCGACGCGAACCCGCGTCCACACCGTGCGCCCCTGGAGGTCGACGGGCGGCGAGAGAGCGGGACCGGATTCGAGGAAACCCGGCGCGCCCTCGCCCTGGGTACGGCAGCGGACCCAGTGGAACCCCGCGTTCGACTCCCGGGCGCAGGTGGTCGCGCCCCAGGACTCGGTGATCGCATCGGCCGAGGTCGGGGCCAGCGCCACGCGGTCGGTCACCGGCCGGGGGCCCGAGCTGAAGGCGAGGTCGCTGCAGGCGCCGACCAGGAGGCCGAGGACGAGAAAGCTGGGGATGCGGGTCATGGGCCCCTCCTGCGCTCCCCCATCGACCGGAGCCGGCCTCCGGTTGAGCCCCGGGCAGGCCGTCGGGGTTAGACTGGGGCATGCGCTCAGGCCAGACCGCGATCTTCCTCATCCTCCTCGGGCTCCTGACGGGCTGCGCCACGCGCACCATCTACCTGGGCGGGCCGATCCTGACGGTCGACGACGAGGACCGGGTGGTCGAGGCCCTCGGCGTGGAGGGCGACCGGATTGGCGCGGTCGGCAGCGAGGCGCAGGTCCGGGCCTGGGCAGGGCCGAGGGCGCGGGTCGTCGATCTCGCTGGCCGCGCGGTGGTCCCGGGCTTCATCGACGCCCACGGTCACTTTCCGGGAGAGGGCGTGTGGGCCAGCGTCGCAGACCTGAACCCGCCCCCGATCGGCGACCTCGAGACGATGGACGAGCTGATCGCGCGATTGAAGGCCGAGGCCGAAGCCACGCCCGAAGGCGAGTGGGTCAAGGGCATGGGCTACGACGACACCCTGCTCGCCGAGAAGCGGCACCCGACCCGGGAAGATCTCGACCGGGTCTCGACGGAGCACCCGGTGGGCATCCTGCACATCTCCGGGCACCTGGCGGTCACGAACAGCCGCGGCCTCGAGGTCTTCGGCTGGGATCGCGACACGCCCGACATGGAGGGCGGTGTGCTGCGCCGCGATGCGGCCGGCGAGCTCGACGGTGTGCTCGAGGAGAACGCGGTGGAGCCCCTGCAGGAGGTGATCCTCAACCCCGGGGCCATGGCGGCCCTGTCGATCCTGCGCGAGGCCGGGCGACGGGCCGTGGCCGAAGGGGTCACGACGGCGCAGTCCGGCTACACCCCCACGGGCCTGCTGCGCATCTACCCCTGGATCTCGCGTTTCGGTCTGGTCCCGATCCGGCTCGTGCTGTGGCCCGGGATGGAGGCGGCCGACGAGGTCCTGGCCGGAGCCGACCCCTTCAGCACCTACGACGAGGACTGGGTTCGCATCGGCGCGATCAAGCTGATCGCCGACGGCTCGATCCAGGGCTACACGGGCTATCTCTCCGAGCCCTACCACGTGCCGCCGGGCGACGACCCGAGCTATCGGGGCTATCCGCGGATCGCTCCCGGCGAGCTGGCCGAGCGCGTGCAGCGCTACCACGAGGCCGGCTGGCAGGTGGCGGTGCACGGCAACGGCGACGCGTCGATCGACGACATCCTCGCCGCCTACGAGAAGACCTTTGCCGACGGCTCGGGGCCCGCCGCGCGACCGATCATCATCCACGCCCAGATGAGCCGCGTGGATCAGCTCGACCGCATGGCGAAGCTGGGTGTGATCCCGAGCTTCTTCAGTCTCCACACCTACTACTGGGGCGATCGACACCGGGAGCTCTTCATGGGTCCCGACCGCGCCGCGCGCATCAGCCCCGCGGCCAGCGCGCTGGAGAGGAACGTGCGCTTCACGATCCACTGCGACGCGCCGGTCGTGCCGCTGACGCCCCTCAAGCTCATCTGGGCCGCGGTGAACCGGCGCACGAGCTCGGGGCAGGAGCTCGGTCCGGCCGAGCGCATCACGCCGATGCAGGCCCTGCGGGCGACCACCATCGACGCCGCGTTCCAGCACTTCGAAGACGATCGCAAGGGCTCGCTCGAGGTCGGCAAGCTCGCCGACCTGGTGATCCTCTCCACGTCTCCGCTCGACGACCCGGCCCGGATCGACGAGATCCGGGTGCTGGAGACGGTGGTGGGTGGCGAGACGGTCTACCGCGCACCGGCCCCGGGCCCGTGACCCGCTTCCGCGGGGGGCCGCCGCAAGAGCCCGAAGACGCGCCGCCGCCCGAACCGATCCACGTTCCGATCACCGATGTCCTCGACCTGCACGACTTCCATCCCCGCGAGGTGCTGCCCGTCACCGAGGCCTACCTCGAGGCGGCTCGGGAGAAGGGCCTGGTCGTCGTCAGGTTGATCCACGGCAAGGGCAAGGGTGTACAGCGGGCACGCCTGCACCAGCTCCTCCGCGAGCACCCCGACGTGGCGGACTTCGAGCAGGCGCCGGCCGAGCACGGCGGTTGGGGAGCGACACGGGTCCAGCTCCGCGAGGGACCCGACACCCGCTGAAACCTCGCGCGGGACTGTCAGGCCAGCCCTGCGCACGGTCGATGAGAAGCGGCGTGGAAGGTCTCGACCGCATATGGCTCCTGGCCCTGCCCGCGGTCGCTGCTGCCGCAGGCGCATGGATCGCCTACCTCCGTTGGAAGGACCGGCACCGTCCCGAGCCGTGGGTGCTCCTGGCGAGCGCGCTCCTGCTCGGCGCACTCGCGGTCGCCGCCGCTTCTTCGAGCTACGACCTCCTCGATCGGCTGGGAGCGCTGCCCACCTGGGAGCAGCTGATGGGCCCCTGGCGCACGGCCTGGAGTGGCGCTATGCTGATCGGCGCGGTGGAAGAGGCCGCCAAGATGCTTCCCGTGCTGCCCCTCGCCTTCGGCAGCCGACACTTCGACGAGCTCTGGGACGGGCCCGTCTACGCGGGCGCCGCCGGGATCGGCTTTGCCCTGGCCGAGGCGCTGGCGCTCGTCAGCCAGGGAGAGCTCGGAGCCGTGGAGACACTCGCCCGCGCCGGCGTGGCGCCTCTCAGCCACGCCCTCTTCGCAGCGCCCTGGGGGCTGGGCCTGGCCTACGCCACCCTGGCCGGCCGATGGCTGGCGTGGCCGGCCGGCTTCGTGGCCGCCGTGGTCGCTCACGGCGCCTACGACCTCTGCATGGCCCGACCGGGGCTGCAGATCTTCGGCGCGCTGCTGGTCGGAGGGCTCTGCATCGGCTGGATCGCGGCGGCCCGGGTGTGGGCCCGGACCTGATGGCCCGGCACCTCGAGGAGGCGAGTCGACGGGAAACCCCCGCGGGGTTTTTCCGGCAGCAAAACGCGCCTAGCTGCGCGTTTTCTGGTGCTTTTCTTCGCCACTTGGCCACACGACGGGCCACCTACCTGGGCGAGGGGCTTTCACCCGTTCCCGATCTAGGGCGCGGGCCCAGGAAGGAGATTCGGCCGATGGCCGCTGTTCATGCTGTTCGGGGGCGTCGCGGATTCCGCCCCTCTGCCCTCTTGCTGTTGCTGGCCGTCGCCCTGCTCCCCGGCGCCAGCCTGGCGCTGCCGGTGGTCCAGGAGGCCGGTTGGGCGTTGACCCACACCGACTTCCTCGAGAACGTCAACGCCGCCCACTTCAACCCCGTCGATGGCAAGTTGTACGCGACCTCGACGACCAGTATCGCGAACGGCGGGGGTCTGTACCGGATCAACGGCGACGGCACCTCCACCCTCCTCGACGCCGCCGAGCGGCCGGTCGGCGTGGTCGTCGATCACGCCACGGGTGATGTCTTCTACTCGATCCTCGGCGACGGAGTGATCACGCGGGTCGACTTCGCCACCCAGACACCGACCCTCTGGGTCGACGGCTTCCACACGGGCGACGACGATCCCGTGGGCATGGCGATCGCCCCCTCGAACTACGTGGGCGCCCACCTCCTCCCGGGCCAGGCCGTGGTCGTCGACGAAGGCACCAATGGCCCCGACGAGGTCTGGGGCTGGAACATCGGGAGCCCCCAGGGCGAGTTCGCCATCCACTCAGACACGGCGGGCAACCCGAGCCCCATGCAGCAGCCCGTGGACGTGACCGTGACGGCCACCGACATCTGGGTCGTGAACGTGTCGGGCCACGCGCTCTACAAGATCGACGCCCTGGGCAACGCGATCCCCTTCTTCACCTCCCAGGTGCTGGGCCAGGTCTCGGCCATCACCGTCGACCCGATCACGGGCGACCTCTTCGTGATCGAGAAGAACACGGACGAGGTGCTGCGCATCGATCCGGTGACCGGGGCGACGAGCGTCGTGATCAACGGCTTCTCGTTCATCGACTGCTGCACCGACATCGCGGGCCTGGACTTCAGCCCCGATGGCTCGATGCTCTTCGTCACCGATCGCGGCACCGAGACGATCTATACCTTCAGCATGGTCCCCGAGCCGGGCAGCCTGCTGCTCGGCCTCGTGGCCGGGCTGGCCTTGCGCCGCGCGCGACGCAGCTGACCGGAGCGATCACTCGACGTAGCCAAGCGCCTCCAGGCGCCGGCGCTCCTCTTCGTCGAGGCTGCGCGCGTCGTCGGCCTGCCCATCCCCGCCGCTGCGCCACTCGGCGAGCCTCGCTTCGAGCTGCGCGACCCGCTCGGGGGCACTGGCCGCGAGGTCGTGACGCTCCTCGGGGTCCCGCTCCAGGTCGTAGAGCTCACTCCCCGAGGCCTCGGCGATGAGCTTGTGGCGGCCCTCGCGGACCATGTAGACGTCGCTTCGCTGGCCTCCCTCGGGCCCCGGATCGAAGCGGCCCAGGACCTGCGAGACCTGGAGATCCGGATCCCGGCGCGAGGCCTGCGGGAGCGCGCCGCCCACGCGCTCGAGGATCCAGGGCATGAGGTCGGCGAGCTGTCGCGGCGCATCGCTGCGCCCGCCGGGGGGTCCGCCGGGCTCCCACAGAACCAGCGGAACCCACAGCTCGCTCTGGTAGAGGGAATGCCCGTGACCCCAGCGCTCGCGCTCCCAGAGGGACTCGCCATGATCACCGACGATCACCACCACGGTATGGTCCAGCTCTCCCGTGCGCTCGACGTGCGAGAGGAGACGGCCGAGCTCGCCGTCGAGGAACGAGAGCTCCGCGTCGTAGAGGCTCGCGAGGTGTCGGGAACGGAGCTCCCGGCTGTGCCCGGAGCCGTGCAAGCCCATCCGGAGGCGCGACCCCCCGGCCAGGGGGCTCGGGAACTCGTGACCCGGCGGTGCGAGATAGGGCTCGTGGGCGTCGAAGTAGTTCAGGAACAAGAAGTAGGGGCGCCCGGGATCGGCCAGTCGACCCTCCAGCAAGGCGATGGCTTCGTCCGTGATGCGATCGGCGCGCCGGTAGGAGACCTGGGCCGCATCGAGCCACTCCAGGGGGCGCTGCAGGACGCGAAGGGCGCTCGCGTCGAGCACCTGGCTCGCGC
>NYZB01000138.1 GCA_002687015.1 Deltaproteobacteria bacterium | reverse complement strand
CTGCGTCCACGCAACGCCGGAAGCAGGGCGTCCCGGCCGAGCCATGAGCGTAGGGTGCCCGCCGCCCCGCGATCCCAAGAGGAGGAGCGAAGCGGCCCCGAGGACCCCGGCCCATGCCCCTGGCTGGGCACGCATGGGCCGGGGAGGGCAGGGGTCTAGTCGACCCGCAGGGTGGTCTTGCCGGCGAGTCGCAGGTAGGGCTTCAGCTTGGCGAGGGCGGCCTCGCCGATTCCCTTGACCTCTACGAGCTCCGCCACGGCCTTGAAGGGGCCGCGCTGCTTGCGGAAGGCCACGATCGCGCGGGCGCGGCTCTCGCCGACGCCCGGGAGCAGCACGAGCTGCTCGACCGTGGCCTGGTTGAGGTTGAGGGTGCCCTGGAGGGCGGGCGCGCCCGCCCACGTGGGGCTGCTGAGGGAGGCCGCGAGGGCGATCGCCAGGATCGCCCGCCGGACCAGCCGGGTGCGCGTGGTGCGCAGGTTCATGGGGAGGATCTCCCCGGGACCGCGGGGGTGAGGGCTAGCTGGCGCGGTGGACGGAGTAGTCCGCCGCGGCGATCAGGGCTTCCTTGGTGGCGCCTTCCGGGAAGGGCGCGATGGCGTCGGCGGCCCGGCGCACGTGCTCCTCGGCGCGCCGGTCCGTGTCCTCGATGCCTCGGTGGCGACGGATCAGCTCGACGACCGGCGAGAGCTCGTCGGCGGAGAGCACCCGGTCGACCTCGACCGGCCCCTCGGTCTCGAGCTCGGAGGTGCGAGCGGCGGCGGTCTTCAGGACGTTCGCGATCTGCTCGCGCTCGGCCGAGTTGCAGCGCTTCAGGGTCAGGAGGAGGGGCAGGGTGACCTTGCCCTCGCGCACGTCGGTGAAGGGCTGCTTGCCGAGCTCGGCCTCGCCCGCCACGTAGTCGAGGGCATCGTCGCGGAGCTGGAAGGCCAGGCCGAGCTCGCGGCCGAACTCGGCGACGCGGCGGCGCTCGGCGCGGGTGACGCCGCCCAGGATCGAGCCGGCCTCGCTGGCGGCTGAGAGCAGCGCCGCGCTCTTGCGGTCGATGACCTTGTAGTAGAGCGCCTCGGTCACGCCCGGGTCGAAGCTGCTCTCGAGCTGGAGCAGCTCACCCTCGGCCATCGAGCGGATGGTGTTCGAGAAGATCCACAGGATGTCGAGGTCGCCATCCTCGACGATCATCGACGACGCCCGGGCGTAGAAGAAGTCGCCGACCAGCACGGCTCGGCGATTGCCCCAGATCGCGCGCGCCGCGGCCTGGCCGCGACGCAGGTTCGCGAGATCGACCACGTCGTCGTGCAGCAGCGTGGCCGTGTGCAGCAGCTCGACCGCCGCGGCGATCTGCACGCAGCGCGGCCCGGTGTAGCCACACAGCTCGGCGGCCAGCATCACGAGGACCGGTCGGATCCGCTTGCCGCCCGAGGAGAGCACGTGATCGCCCATCAGCCCGACGAGCGGCTGCTCGGAGGCGAGCTGGTCGCGCATCGTACGCTCGACCTGCTCGAGGTGGGGGGCGATGCGCTGAAGTGCCGCAGCGAGCGCCGCGGGAGGGGAAGCGGCTTCGGCCATCGGGTCCGACGCTAGCGTTGAGGCGATCGTCCGTCAAACGCCGATGTGGCAAAAAGTCGTTACGAGACGGATGCTTACCGTCATTCACGCCCCCGTGGCGCAGCGTTCTCGAAGAGCCAGCGGACCGCCTCGCCCACGTTGCGGACGCCGATGGCGCCATCTCCCGACGGCCCGGCGGCGGCCACACCCTCGGGCACCAGCACGCGACCGAAGCCGAGCCGCCCGGCTTCGCGGAGGCGCTGGTCCAACCGGCCGACCCGCCGGACCTCGCCGCCGAGGCCGACCTCGCCGCAGGCGGCGACGTCCTGGGGAAGCGGACGATCCAGTCGACTCGACGCCAACGCCAACGCCACGGCCAGATCGGCCGCCGGCTCGGCGACGCGAACGCCGCCGACGACGTTCACGTAGACGTCGCAGGAGAGCAGGTCGATCTCGCTGTGCCGGTCGAGCACGGCCAGGAGGAGCGCGACGCGCGCGTCGTCGATGCCGATCGACGTGCGCCGCGCGGTGCCGTAGCCGGCCGGCGCGACCAGCGCCTGCACCTCCAGCAGCACCGGCCGCGTCCCCTCCATGACGGGAACGATGCACGAGCCCGGGGCGCCCGTGTGGCGCTCGGCGAGGAACAGCTCGCTCGGGTTCTCGACCGCCTGCAGGCCCTTCTCGCCCATGGTGAAGATGCCTACCTCCTGGGTCGAGCCGAAGCGGTTCTTCGAGGCGCGCAGCAGGCGGAAGGGCGTGCCCCGGTCTCCCTCGAAGTTGAGCACGACGTCCACCAGGTGCTCGAGCACGCGCGGCCCGGCCAGCGTGCCCTCCTTGGTGACGTGGCCCACGAGGATGAGTGCCGTGCCGTGGCTCTTGGCCGTGGCGGAGAGCAGGGCCGCGCACTCGCGCACCTGGGCCACGGAGCCCGCCGCGGACTCGACCCGCTCCGTGCGCAGGGTCTGGATCGAGTCGATCACCACGACGCTGGGGCGGTGCTCCTGCCAGGGCTTGGCGAGTGCCTCGACGCGGGTCTCGGACAGGGCGAGCAGCGAGCGCGGGATCTCGCCGAGCCGCTCGGCGCGCAGGCGCACCTGCTCGAGGCTCTCTTCGCCGGTCACGTAGAGCACGTGGCCCGCGTCGCGCTCCAGCTGCGCGGCGAGCTGGAGCGACAGGGTGGACTTGCCGATGCCCGGCTCGCCGCCGATCAGCACCACCGAGCCGGGGATGAGCCCACCGCCCAGCACCCGGTCCAGCTCGCCCACACCGGTGGCGACCCGGGGCGCGGAGCCGGTGTCGACATCGGCGAGCGCCATGGCGACGTTCGAGGAAGGGGCGCCCGACGCGGGCGCGACGAGGGGCGCCTCTTCGGGCGGGGCCCCGATCGGCTCCTCGATCAGCGTCTCCCAGGAGCCGCAGCCCGGGCAGCGCCCGAGCATCTGGGGGCTCTGGCTGCCGCACTCCGTGCAGACGTAGATGGAGCGCGCCCTGGCCATGGGGCGAATGTAGGGACGATGCCGGGCAGGCCCAGCTCTTCCCGTCGTCGCGGCCCGGCGTATCATGGCGGGATGGGCCGCATCTACGACTTCTACGAGCGTCGCCTCTTTCCCATCGGGCTCGACCTGGCCATGAAGCCCTTCGGGCCGCAGCGCGAGCCGACCCTTCAGGAGGCGCGGGGCGACGTCCTGGAGATCGGCTTCGGTACGGGCCTGAACGTGCCCCACTACCCGGCGGGCGTGGAGCGGCTCAGCACCGTCGATCCCATGAATGCGCTGGAGGCGAAGGTCGCCCGGCGCATTGCCGAGGCACCGTTCCCGGTGGAGCGCCACCATCTCCCGGCCGACGGCGGGCTGCCCTTCGACGCGGGTCGGTTCGACACCGTGACCGTGACCTGGACGCTGTGCACGATCCCGGATGCCGGCGCGGCCCTGCGCGAGATGCACCGGGTGCTCAAGCCGGAGGGCCGGCTCCTCTTCATCGAGCACGGTCGAAGCGACGACCCCGGGATCGCCCGCTGGCAGGACCGCCTGAACCGGATCCAGAACGTGATCGCCTGCGGCTGCAACCTGAACCGCGCGATCGGCGAGCTGGTCGAGGGCGCCGGCTTCCAGATCGAGCGGCTGGAGCAGCTCATCGAGGGCCCGCGCGTCTTCGCGACGCTCTACCGGGGTGCGGCGCTGCCAAAGGGGTAGGGGCACGGGCCCTCCCGTGCGGTGGGATGCGCCCCGACGGCTGTCAACCTCTCCGAGCGAGGAGGTTGACGGACCCGCCCCGACCCACCTAAAGTGCTGTCCCTGAAGGTATTTTCGGAGGGCCCATGTTCGAGATCTACGACCGGCTGGCGGAGCAGGCGCTCCAGGGCGAGGCGCCCTCCGAGGACGACGGCCTGTGGGTGCTGGAGGGTGAGGACGTCCAGCTCCTGCCCCTCCTGCAGGCGGCCTACGCACCGCGGGAGAAGCACTTCGGCCGCACCGTCATGGTGCACGTGCTCAACAACGTGCAGAACGGGCTGTGTGCGGAGGACTGCGGGTACTGCGCCCAGTCGAAGAGCTCCGAGGCCGCGATCCGCAAGTACCCGATGAAGAGCGACGAGGAGATCCTGGCGGAGGCCGAGAACGCCGCCCGGGCGGGCGCCTCCCGCTACTGCATGGTGCTCTCCGGACGCGGGGCCACCCTCGAGCACACGCGACACCTGGCCGAGCTGATCCGCACGGTGAAGGAGACCCTCCCCATCGAGGTGTGTCTCTCGGCGGGCCTGGTCAACGACGAGCAGGCCCGGATCCTGGCGGAGGTGGGGCTCGATCGCCTGAACCACAACCTCAACACCAGCGCTTCCCACTACCCGGAGATCTGCAGCACCCACAGCTACGCCGACCGGGTCGAGACGCTCCAGGCCGCCAAGAACCACGGCATCGGATCGTGCAGCGGGATGATCGTCGGGATGGGCGAGAGCTCGCGCGACATCCTCGAGGTGGCCTTCGAGCTCCGCGAGCTCGAGGTGCCGTCGATCCCGGTCAACTTCCTGATTCCGATCGAGGGGAACCGGGTGCTCTCCGACGGAAGCCTGACCCCCGAGCGCTGCCTGCGAGCGCTCTCGCTGGTGCGCCTCGTGAACCCGGGTGCCGAGGTCCGGGTCGCGGGCGGCCGCGAGGGACACCTGCGCGCCATGGGCTCGCTGGCTCTGTGGCCGGCGAACTCGCTGTTCATCGAGGGCTACCTGACGACGCGTGGCGACGACGAGCGCGACACCTACCAGATGATCGAGGACGCTGGCTTCGAGGTGCACGGCAACCCGACCTGGCAGGCGGCGCGTGACGCGGGGGTGGACCCGGCATCGAACCCCACTCCGGACGCGGCGGAGCCGGCGCAGGGCTCCTTCCGCCTGCGCGGCGGAGACGGCGAGATCCTCAAGCCGGAGATCTCCCGCCCGACCCGGGGCGTCTAGGGGCCGCCATGGCGACGCCGGTGCGCGGCAACCCGCCCCGTCGGGATCCCCTGGCCGACGTCGCGGCAGAGACCCTCGGTGCGATCCGCGGCCGGGGCACCCACCGCCGTATGCGCGTTCTGGAAGGCGCCCAGGGACCCCGCATGGTGGTGGACGGCCGCGAGGTGCTGCTCTTCGCGGGCAGCAACTACCTGGACCTGGCCCACCACCCCGAGGTCGTCGAAGCCGCGGCCCGCGCAGCGCGCGACCACGGCACCGCCGCCGGCGGCTCCCGCCTGATCACGGGCAACCTGGCCCTGCACGAGGCGCTCGAGGACGAGCTGGCCGGCTTCCTCGGTTGCGAGGCCGCCCTGGTGTTCAACACGGGCTACATGGCCAACGTGGGCGTCATCCCGGCCCTGGCCGGCCGCGGCGACGCGGTGATCTCGGACGAGCTGAACCACGCCTCGATCATCGACGGCTGCCGGCTCGCCCAGGCCGACACCCTGGTGTTCCCCCACAACGACCTGGACGCGCTGGCCGACCGGCTCGCCCAGGCCGAGCGGAGCCACCGGCGCGTGCTGCTCGCCGTGGACGGCGTCTACAGCATGGACGGGGACGTGGCGCCGCTCGCGGACATGATCGGGCTGGCCCGCCAGCACGGCGCGATGGTGCTGCTCGACGACGCCCACGGGACCGGCACGCTGGGCGAGGAGGGGCGCGGGTCGGGAGAGCTGTGCGGCGTGCTGCGGGAGGTGGATGTCCACATGGGCACCCTCGGCAAGTCGCTGGGCTCCTTCGGTGCCTTCGTGGCCGGAAGCGGGGCGCTGCGCGAGCTGCTCGTGAACGTCGCGCGGAGCTTCATCTTCTCGTGCGCGCTGGCGCCGCCGGCGATCGAGGCGGCGCGTGCGTCATTGCGCGTCATGACGCGAGAGCCCTGGCGCCGGGAGCAGCTCCAGGCGCGCGCCGAGCGGCTGCGTCATGGGCTGGCGGAGCGCGGCATCTCCACGCAGCCGAGCACGACGCACATCGTCCCGGTCGTCCTGGGAGACAACGCCCGGGCCATGCGCATCTGCGAAGCCCTTCTGGACAAGGGATTTTTCGCGCAGGGCATCCGGCACCCCTCGGTACCCGAGGGAACCGCCCGGCTGCGCATCACACCCATGGCGAGCCACGGCGAGGCCGAGATCGACGCTCTCATTGACGCACTGGCCGACCTCGTGAGCGACCCGTCGCCGACTGCGTCATGACGCGCGCGGAGGGCGAATGACGCAGGCGGGGCGATCATCATGACGCGTGGGTTCTTCGTGACGGGGACCGATACGGGGGTCGGCAAAACGGTCGTGTCCTGCGCCCTCGCCCGGGGGCTGCATGCGCGCGGGGTGGACGTGGGGGTGATGAAGCCCTCCGAGACGGGGGTCGAGGCAGCCGGCCCACTCGATGCGCTGGCCCTGCGCGAAGCGGCTGGGGTGGAGGACCCGCTGGACGACGTGTGCCCCCAGGCCTTCGCCTTGCCGGCGGCGCCGACCGTGGCCGCCGCGGCCGAGGGCCGGGAGGTCGACGCCGACGCGATCCGCTCGGCCTGGAAGCGGCTGGCCGAGCGCCACGAGCTGATGATCGTAGAGGGCGCCGGGGGCCTGCTCGTGCCGATCTGGGCGGGGGCCACGATGGCCGACCTGGCCGCCGAGCTCGGCCTGCCGCTGGTCCTGGTGGTGCGAGGTGCCCTGGGAACCATCAACCACACGCGCCTCACGCTGGAAGCCGCCGCGCAGCGGGAGCTGACCGTGGCGGGCGTCGTGATCTCCCACGTGACCGGAGCCCTGAGCGCCGCGGACGAGGCCAACCTCGACTCCCTGCGGACGGAGCTCGGCAGCCTGCTCGCCGGCGAGATCCCACCTCTCGGCGCCCAGCCCCGACCCGCCGCCGACGCCATCGACCTGGAAGCCCTCCTCTCCCTCTCCCACGCCTAGCCAGCGCTCACGGTGGATCAAGGGAGGGTCGGGTCCCGCCGATGGGGTGGGCATGGTCCATCGTCGCGTGGCGGCTCGGCTTTTGATCTTTGCGATCGTGTTCGCAATGATCGCGGGGCCCGCGCTGGGCAACGACTTCCAGCCGATGGCCGTGGGTCATCAGTGGGCCTACCGCATCTCCCAGAGCAACGAGTTCCGGGTCGGCGGGCAGGTCGTGGGCCGGGAGGCCAAGGCGGGGCGCTACACCCGCGACGTGGTGCGGGAAGGCCGCCGCAAGGACGTGCCGGTGCCCCTCTTCGTGATCGACGACGTCCGCACCTGGCGCGGGGGCGCCGAGCCCGATCGGGTCTCGACCCTCGCCGCCGACCGGGGTGGGGCCCTGCTCGAGTACGCGATGGATCTGGGCGAGGGCCTCTCCATCCACACCGAGCCGCTCGTCTACCTGCCGGCCCGGATCAAGGGCGGGCTCAGCTGGCACGTGGGCGAGGTCGAGATCGGCACCATGACGCTCACCCTCGAGGGTGAGGTGCTCGGCCTGCAAGATGCCAGGACGCCCATGCGCACCTTCGAGCGCTGTCTCAAGGTCCGCTACACGGGGCCCGTCAAAGGCCTGGTCGAGCTACCCGAGGGCCGCCTTCCCATCCGCAGCGGACGACTCGACGTGGTGCAGTGGTTCGCACCGGGCGTCGGCGTCGTACTTGCGGAGGAGACGGTCGTCCTGGACGTCCTCACCACGCAAGGCGTGATGACCGCGACGACCACCGACAAGTACTCGCTGGCCGACTACAAGGTCGGGTCCGTTCCGGCTCGGCAGGCGCGCTAGCCGGACTCGCCGATGGGATCCCCCCGGGGATTGCCTGTTGTGAATCGCCCTCAACAGACCACCGCGATCGGCCGATCCACCCGCCCATGCCCCAGTTCGGCATCGATATCGCGGAAGACCTGATCCTGCTCGACAACAAGCTGAAGATGCTCAAGAACGAGTACGACCAGTACTTCCTGGGCACCCGCAAGCGCGAGCCCCACATGCTGCGCAGCGAAGTGAACAAGATGGTGGTGACGTACGCGAACATCTCCATCAACAACACGGGCCACCGCTTCAAGTTCAACAACCTTCGCTCGCGCTACTCGACCTACAAGCGACTCTGGGACGACACTCTCCGCAAGATCGAAGAGGGCCGCTACGAGCGGCACCTGTTCAAGGCGGACCTGCGCGAGCGCGAGGAGGTGGATTCGCGCGAACGCCGCAGCGCCGCACAGGCGAGCGACACGGGCCCGAGCAAAGCGGACCTCTTCGACGCCTACGTCACCGCGCGCGAATCGACGGGCCAGGGCGCCAAGGGGCTCACGGAAGCGAAGCTCGCCAAGGTGCTCGAGAAGCAGGAGGCCGCGATCCGCAAGAAGACCGGCTGTGAGCGCGTCAAGTTCCGCGTGGTCGTCGAGGAAGGGAAGGCCAAGGTGAAGGCGACGGCGGTCCGGGCATGAGTCGCCTGGACCTGCGGACTCGCCCGTAGGCGTCGCGAGAGGGGGCATCCTCTCCGCGTTTCCGTCGCCGCCTCGCTGCGAGCCAGAGGCTGTCCTTGGCGACCGAGGCCCGGAGGTGCGGCCATCCGGCGCTCGTGGTTGGAATCGGTGCCGCTTCGCTTCTTGCTGCGACGCGCGGCGGGGCGGGGTTCATTCCTCAGAATGGCTCGGCCGGGGCAGGGTGGCCCGCGGAGTGGCGTGGACAGCGTGTCGCCTCCGCGGCTGGCGCCGCAGGCGACCTTGCTGACGACGGCCAGGTAGCCTGCCTGCGCTTTAT
>NYZB01000137.1 GCA_002687015.1 Deltaproteobacteria bacterium | reverse complement strand
TGGCTGCTCGGCTCGGCGTTGGGTTTCTTCGGGTGGATGCAACGAAGACAGCGTAGGCGCATTCCATGAACCAACAACAGGAACCCACCCTGGGCAGGTGGGATATCACCAGAAGTTGTGGATGAAGGGAAGATCGGGCGGCGTATCCTTCGTGTGAATTTGCAACCACACGAACGCCAGCACCTTGCTGGCAAAGGACACGCCACCCATGCTCAAGGTACTCGAGAACAAGGTTTCGGAACAAGGCGAAGGCCACAGCACGCTGGATGAGATCGCCCGGGAGGGAGCCCGGCGCATGCTCGTCGAAGCCCTTCACGCGGAGGTCGCGGACTACGTCGAGCAGCACCGTGGAGAGCGCGATGAAGAGGGCCGAGCCCTCGTCGTACGCAACGGAAGGGCTCGCAAACGAAGCGCGACGGTCGGCAGTGGGACTCTGGAGGTAGAAGCTCCTCGCGTCGACGACCGGCGCGCCGGGGAGCACTTCACCAGCCGGATTCTGCCGCCCTACATGCGCCGCTCCCCGAAGGTGGCAGAGGTCCTGCCGCTGCTCTACCTGCGCGGCCTTTCGACCGGGGACTTCCGCGAGGCACTTCCCGTGCTGCTCGGCGAGGAGGCCACGGGGCTCTCGCCCACGGCGATCACCCGGCTCGTGGGCCAGTGGGAGCAGGAGTACACGAGCTTCCGCAAGCGTGATCTCTCGGCCGAGGACTACATCTACACCTGGGTCGATGGCGTTCACTTTCGGGTCCGACTCGAGGAGGATCGCCTCTGCACCCTCGTGGTGCTCGGCGTCCGTCGCGACGGGACGAAGGAGCTGCTGGCGGTCGAGGACGGCTACCGGGAGAGCGCGGAGAGCTGGAGCTCGGTCCTCCGGGACCTCAAGCGGCGCGGGATGAAGGCGCCGCTTCTCGCCATCGGCGACGGTGCCCTCGGCTTCTGGAAAGCCGCATGCGACGTGTGGCCCGAGACCCAGGAACAGCGCTGTTGGGTCCATCGCCTGGCCAACGTCCTCGACAAGCTGCCGAAGCGGCTCCAAGCCAAGGCGAAGCGAGCCCTCCACGACATCATGAACGCCGAGACCCTTGAAGACGCGGAGGAGGAGATCGACCAGTTCGCGAAGGAGTACGGCGCCAAGTATCCGAAGGCCGTGGAATCCCTGCAGAGGGAACAGGATGCCCTCCTGGCCTTCTTCGACTTCCCGGCCGAGCACTGGAAGCACATCCGATCGACCAACGCGATCGAGTCGTCGTTCGCGACGGTCCGCCTGCGAACCCGGGTAACGAAAGGCGCGGGAAGTCGGAACCGGGCGCTCGTCATGGCCTTCAAGCTGCTCGCCATGGCCGAGGCTCGATGGCGTAAGATCGATGCGCCTCACCTGGCCGAGAGCCTCGCCCTCGGCGCACGTTTCAAGGACGGAATTCAGATCAAGGAAGACGCGAAGGAGGCCGCCTGATCATGCCTTCCGTCCACAACATTCGGCGATATCCCCGCAGCCTGTTCGGTGGAGCACTATCCATCTGCGGGGTGGGCGTCTCCCGTGGTCCTCGAATCGGAACGCGTGGCGCCTGCGCCGCTCACGACCAGGCGAACGAGCTGCGCCTGGCTACGCGCACCGGTCTTGGCGAAGGCTCGCTTCAGGTTGAAGCGGACGGTGTGGTGAGTCACCCCCAAGATCTCCGCAGACCTGGCGACCGACGCCCCGCGGGCCACGCAACGGACGGTCCGCGCCTCGGCGGGAGTCAGACCGTAGAGGGCCTCCAGCTCGCCCGGTGCGCATTGCCCGGAACGCTCCGGATCCGCCAGGAACAAGGTGCCTCCCGCCCGGGGTGCGGCCGGCTCGGGGACGACGTGGGCGGCGAGCGGTGCCCGCTCACCGCCCCGATGAATGGGCAGGGAGCCCCCCCGGCGCAGGGCATCGCGCAGACGGCTGGCGTCCTCGCGGAAGGCGAGCAGCAGGCGGCCGCGGTGCAGGCGAAAGCCCTCCGCCTCCGCGAGCAGCGCGCGCGCCGCCGCGTTGGCCCACAGGAGGGTCTGCTCCCCGTCGATCATCATGACGGCCAGGGTCAGGCGGTCGAGCGCCCGGCCGAGGACGGCAGCTTCCATGGCTCTCTCCCTCGCTCTCACCCACGGGTTCGAAATCGTCCACGGGTTCGAAGGCGATCCTGGGTCGTCCGGGTCCGAAGCGCGGTTCAAGGAAAGGAGGCTTCCTACCCCGTTGGGGGGTGCGCGAGCCCCCGCGGGCGCCGATCCTGGTTCCGGACAAGGGGGCTCGATGCTTCGTTCCGCTTCCATCGCACTCGCACTCCTGATGGGCTTCTCTGCCTCCACAGCGCGGGCGGACATCGACATCACCGCAGTCTCTCCAAGCCCCGCCGTCATCGGCGGGCCTGTGACGGTCCGGGGCCGGGGCTTCGCCACTCCCGCCGAGAACCGCCTGGTGTTCGGCGACTACGGCGGGGCCGGAGAGGCCGAGGTCCCCGCGGGCCGGGTCGTCTCCTGGACCGACACGCGAATCGTCGTGAACCCGCCGATCTCTGCGCCCGGGCGCTACTTCTTCCGCATGACCGTTCGCAGGTCGGGGGAGGGCGGCCTCGGAGCGATCTCGACCACCGATAGCGACGGGATCTCCTTCGACGCCGTGCTGCCCCGGCCGACGATCCGCGGCTACCGGAAGTCCGACGTCTGCCCGGGCTCCGTGCTCGAGATCGAGGGCGAGAACTTCACCGGGATCCGCGGGGCCTTCCGGATCCTGTGGGACAAGATCGCGGACGGCCGCACCTACGGGGTGGGCCTGCGCGATGACGCCATCGTGGGGTGGACCGACACGCAGATCCGCCTGAGCGTCCCCAACGACCTGCCCGCCTACATCGCACCCGGCGACACCTACCAGGTCGTTCTCGCCGAGAGCCAGGGATCGGGCGTGCGCAGCGTTGCGCGCGGTCCGCGAGCCCAGCTGGCGAGCGGCTGCGGCGGACGCCCGACGATCGCGCCGGCCGCCACGACGCCCGGGATCGGCACCTGGCACGGCCTCGACTTCACCCTGGCGCCCGTGCCGAAGGCCGTGGGCGTCGGGGACGATCTGGTCTTCGGCGGCACCTTCGAAGCGAAGACCGAGGAGCTGATCCGCTGCCTGCGGAGCACGCCGCTGCAGGTCCGCTGGCGCATCGTGCGCGATGGCTCGGGGGGTTCGGTGGCCCAGGGAGAGGTCAGGTTGAACACCCGCCGCAAGGGCCTGCTGGCCAGGGCGCGCTCGGTCTCCGTAGGCACCTATCGGCTCGAGCTGAACCTGGTGGATCCGCCGCGCGACGTGCGCTTCCGCCCGGATCTGGGCGGAGCGACGGTGACCGTCGGTGCGGCCCGGCTCGACCGCAAGGTACCCCTCCAGCCGAGGGTCGAGCCCAAGCCCAAGCTGAACCCCAAGGTGTTGCGGCGGCCGGTCTCACCCTGAAGCCTCGGGTCACGGATCGGGCGAGGCCCCACCGCTAGCGCGCGCTTCGGTCGACCTCGATCTCGAGGATCTGCTTCATGCGCCGGCTCCGCTCCCGCGCGCGCTCCATCTCTTGAGCGAGGCGGTAGCGCTTCAGCTCGTCGGTCATCTTGCGCAGTCGGTCGAGCTCGCGCTGCTTGGCGAGGTCGCCGGACTCCTTGAGGCCGAACTCGAAGACCAGCTCGCGGTTCGCCTGGGAGCCGTCCGAGGCGACGGCGTTGACGATGATCCGGTTGCGGCCCTCCTGGACCGGCACGAAGGCGATGAAGCTGCCGTCGGGGTTGAGCTGCACGTCCGGCGCTTCTTCGCGCGTGGTGACGTTGATGATGCCCACGTCCTCGACGTTGGCGAAGGAGACCGAGTGCAGAGCCGCGACGATCGAGCCCGGCTCGACGACTGGCGTGAAGGTGCCGAGGGTGACCCGCGCGATCTCGGTGGCGGCCTTGGGTCGGGTCAGCGCATTGGTGCCCAGTGCGAAGCTGTTGATCCGGATGCCGGCCGTCTGGGCCACCTTGGCCGAGCGCACGGCCGCTTCGAGGTCCTCCGGGTCGGAGACGTCCGCGCGCCCCGCCGGGAAGCTCGGGAACCCGTCGGTCAGGAAGAGCACGACCTTCTTGAAGTCCGGGCGCGGTTGGCTGCGCGCACTGGACATGCCGGCCAGCTCGCGGGTGGCCAGGCGGATGCCGGCGGAGAAGTTGGTGGCGCCGTGGGGTCCCTTGGCCAGCATCGTGGCCAGCGCGCCGCGGATGCGGTCGTAGTCGTCGGTGAGCGGAACCTGGAGGGTCGCGTCCTGCTGCTCGGGAGCGCGCCGCAGCCCCGTCTTCGGATCGACTGCGCCGGAGAAGGTGACGAGACCCACGCGCACGCGTCGCGGATCGAGACCGTCGAGCAGCGTGAGGGCGGCCTTGGCCTCCGCGTGGAGGATCGTGTCCTCGGGATCGGTGGAGCGCACGTCCTCGTCGAATTCGCCGGGAGCGTAGAGGCCGAGGGTCGGATCCTCTCCGATCTCGTTGTCGCCGTCCACGTCGGCACCGCTGGCGTTGCGGGTCGACTTCGAGACGTCGACCACCAGCATCACGTCGTAGCCGCGGGGCCCGTCGCCGCCGGCGATGGCCGTACCGCGAACCTCGGCCATGTGCATCTTCGACTCGACCCGCCCGCCGGGAGCGGGGGTCTCGATGACCAGCTTGACCGGTGCCTTGGCCGCCGACCCGCCGGCGCCAGGCTGCACTGCACCGGTCTCCGCCCAGGCGGACACACCCAGCAGGCAGGCCAGGAAGAGGAGGATGAGGGCGCGCATCTGTGGAACTCCGTGGCGTACAGGCCGCCACCGCCGCCGCCACTCGGGAGGTAACTTATCACGGCCCTCCCGGCTGGCACGAGACGGCCGGACCGGCCTTCATGCCATCGTCAGACCGGCTCGGGTCTCTGAGTCCGACACCGGCCGGGTGCGGCTGTTCGCGGCCGGGCATCCGCCCCCAGGGGGCTGATCTTCGGCTAGAGCTCCCGGAGCTCGACGGGCCGCCGCTCGGCCGCCGAGAGCTCCGCCGCCGCCCCGATCATCACTGCGCGGAGACCGTCTTCGGCCGTCACCTGCGGTGCCGTCCCATCCAGGATCGCGCGTCGAAAACCCAGGTGTTCGACGAAGGTCGAGCCGTGGTGGGCGCCGGCGGAGAGCACCGCGGGGTCGACCTCGACCTTCGCCGTCTCGATGCGGCGCGGGTTCCGGCGGCCGATCGTGAGGGTGGACTCGGGGATCCGGCACTCGATCTTCCCCGCGTCGCCCGTCGCGGCCAGCTCCTGCTCGTTCTCGCTCCCCTCGGCGAACATGCACAGGTCGAGCAGGGCACGGACACCGTTCTCGAAGTCCACGGTCACGAATCCGTTGTCGAGGACGTCCGGCGTGTCACCCCCGTAGCGCTCGTCCAGGTGGTTCACGTCCTGGGCTGCGGAGGCGTAGACCCGCGTCGCTTCGGAATCCGTGATCAGGCGCATCAGGTCGAAGAAGTGGCAGCACTTCTCGACGAAGGTGCCGCCCGTGTTGCGGCTGAAGCGGTTCCAGTCGCCCACCTTCGGGAGGAAAGGGTAGCGGTGCTCGCGGATGGCCAGCATGTGCAGCCTGCCAATGGTGCCGCCCTTCACCTCCTCGATGAGGCGGGCCAGGGGTGCCATGTAGCGGTACTCCATGCCCATCCAGACCACCCCGGCGTGGCTCTCGGCGCGCTCGGTCACGTAGCGGGCGTCCTCGACGGTGGTGCAGAGCGGCTTCTCGATCAGCACGTGCAGGTCACTGGCGAACACGTCCTCGAGCACCGCGCGATGGGTGTGGTTCGGTGAGGCGACGACGACCGCGTCGATCGGGGCCCGGGCCAGCAGCTCCCGGTGGTCCTCGTAGGCCGTGGCCCCTTCGAGGCCCAGCTGCGCGGTCCACCAGCGCTGCTCCAGGCTCGGGTCGGCGTAGGCCGTCACCTCGGCACCCTCGACGAGCGCGAGGTTGCGGATGTGCTCGTGGCCCATCATGCCGGTGCCGATGATCCCGTAGCGGACGGTCTCGCTCATGGAGGGAGGATGGGACAGGAGTCCCATTCGTCCAGGTTCGATCGGTCAGGGCGTCGCGGTCGCGTCCTCGTCGCAGCCCTCGACGTAGCCGAGTGCCGCCAGGGCTTCGCATTCGGCGGAGGAGATCTGGGCCTGGCTGGCTTCGCCCACCTGGCCGCGCTGGGCCAGGTTGAGTTGGCCGTCGGCGTGGGCCCGCAGCTCGGTGGCGATCGCGCGTTGCCGATCGGCGACGCTGCGGGTCTCGGCCGGGTCCCTCGTCATGTCGAAGACCTCGAGCTCGGCCAGGCCGCGGGGGTTGCCCTCGTTGGCCTCGATCCACTTCCAGTCCCGGGTGCGGATCGCGCGAAGGACGTTGCCCTCGTGGTCCTCCTCGGCGAAGACCATGCGCGCGGTCTCGGGGCGCTGGCCCAGGTCCATCGCGAGGTCGAGGCCCTGCATCGCGTCGGGCAACGGAGCACCGGCCTGGGCGAGCAGGGTCGGCGCCACGTCGATGAGCCGCGCCACGTGCGCTCGCGCGTCCGGCACGTTGCCCGGCCGGCCCTTGGGCCACTTCACGAGCAGGGGCACGTGGATCTGCTCCTCGTAGAGCGTGAGCCCATGCCAGAACCCCCCATGCTCGTAGAACTCCTCGCCGTGGTCGGAGACCACGGCGATCACCGTGTTCTCGTAGAGGCCGAGCTCTTCGAGGTGCGCGATCAGCCTCCCGAAGTTCCCATCGAGATAGGCGATCTCCTGCTCGTAGAGGCGCTTCATCTCGTCGGCGAGCGACGCCGGCGGATGCTGGTTCGAGGCGCGCGCGATGCCGTAGCCGTTGTAGGGATGCTCGAAGTAGGGATCGTGGGGATCCATGTAGTGCAGGAAGAGGAAGAAGCGCGAGTCGCTGTGGCGCGCCAGCCAGGGCATGGCATGGCCGTTCACGACCTCGGAGTCCTGGTAGAAGTCGCCAAAGCGGAGGCCCATCGGCAGCGCGAACCAGACGCGGCGGGCGATCTGGTACAGGACCAGCTTCGAGGCGGATTCCTCGGCCCCGAAGAGGTAGTCCGGCCCCAGGTACACGTACTCGTCGAAGCCCTGGGCGAAGCCGAAGCTCTCGGTGAGGTTCGTGTTGGAGACGAAGCCCCCCGTGGCGTAGCCGCGCTCTTGCAGCGCCTCGGCCACCGTCTCGATCTCCGGGTTCAGCGCCGCGGGCTTGGACATGGCCTGGTGGCTGGTCGGAACCAGCGAGGTCAGGAGCGTGGCAGTGGCCGGCTTGGTCCAGGAGGAGTGGGAGAAGCCGTTGAAGACGGTCCCGCCGTCACTGGCGATGCGGCACAGGTTGGGCGTCGCGACAGGGCCGCCGTAGCAGGAGAGATGGTCGGCGCGCAGGGTGTCGACCATGACGAGGATGAGGTTCGGGCGATCCGCGAGCGCAGCCGGGATGGGGGCCGGCTCTCCGCCGTCGGCCGCCACGAGGTCCACGGCACGGGTGGCGAGTGCGCCGCCCACCGTCACGAGGGCGACCAGGCCGAGGGCAGGCAGCGGCTGTGCAAGCGAGCCGAGTGCGCCCCGGAACAAGCGCGGCCCGACGAAGAAGAGCAGCAAGGCCAGTGCGCCGAAGCCGGCGAGCACCGGCAGCAGGACCTCGGGGGGAGGCATCTGCTCGGCGTAGACGTCCCGGCGCAGCCGGAACACGGTGACGGCGAGGCCGATCGGAACGGCGGTGGCCAGGATCCCCAGCGAGGGCGTCCAGGCGCGGATCTCCTCGAGGTCCATCGGCAGGATGGAGAGCACGAGTCCGCCCAACGCGCAGAGTGCGCCGAACAGGACGGCATAGGCGAGGGGCCCGTACCAGAGCACCTGGGCCTCGGTACCGAAGCCCCCTGCTGCGATCGCCAGGGTTTCGGGGATGCCGACCAGGAGCCCTGCGAGAAGGCCCGCGCCCAGGCCGTAGCCGACGCCCGTGCGCAGGCGTGCGGCCAGGGGCGGCGCTTCGCTGACGGGCGCCGCGGCGTGTCGCGCCTTGTCCTCTTCGGTCTCCAGCGCGACGGCGGCCTCAGCGGCCTCTTCGTAGTCGACCTGCTCCCCGTTCACCGTGCACCAGGCGGGCTTGTAGTCGGCGGGGCGTACCCACCAGAAGTAGCCGCCGGCCAGGGTCAGGGCCTCGGCCGCCCAGAAGCCGAGCGCGGCGGAGACGATGGCTGCCGCCGGCCCGATCATGTTCTGCAGGAGCACGAGCTGGGCCAGCTCGCGAATGCCCTCGCCGGCAATCGTGAACGGCGAGAGGACCGTCGCCAGGATCTGGATCGACGAGCCGAGCACGATCGGCCAGAACGCAGCGCCCTCCGCCGAGATGGCCAGGGCCGTGAAGTAGTACATCGCCGCGGTCGTGAAGTGGACCACGAAGGAGAGCGCCAGGGCCAGGACGATCAGGCGCTTCTTGTCCTTGTAGGCTGCCGCGCTCTCCGAGATGCGCAGCACGATGCCTTCCAGCCGCGCCTTGCCCGGCAGGGGGAGGTGCTCGATCAGCCACTGCACCACGCCCGGGAACCAGAGCACGATCAGGAGCCCGGTGATGATCGACCCGCAGACCACGACGCCGAGGCCCGCCACCAGGTGGGCCGTGTCGCGCTCCATGATCGAGTAGAACATCCCGATGCCGGCGGGCAGCGCCACGATGAAGGAGAGGAAGATCCCGGTGATGCCGATGACCTTCTCCAGGGCCTTGGCCGCCGTGACCTCCACCGTTCGGCCACTGAAGCGCGCTGCATCGTAGAGCGTGTAGCCGTCCAGCCCTGCGGTGCTCGGCAGGAAGGTGCCGATGAAGCGACCGATCAGGAACGAGCCGAAGATGTGCTTGAAGGGAAGGGCGATACCCTGGCCGCGCAGCAGCACGACCCAGCGCTGCATGGAGGCGAGGATGCCCAGGAACTTGATGCCTGCCGCCGCCAGGCAGAAGGTCCAGAAGGTCCCGGCGTCGATGTTCGCCAGCGTCTGACGGATCAGCTCGAGCGCCACGACGTGGCTGCCGTCTTCCATCTTGACCGGGTGCATGAAGAGCAGCCAGAAGACGCGAATCGTCACCCAGGCCTTGAGCAGGTTCAGCGCGCGCGCCCGCCACGGCTCCGGCGCCAACCTGGCCACGGCGATTGCCACGAGGGCGACCAGCAGGATCTCGAGAAGGACGGTCATGGGAGCTCCAGGCGAGGCGGACGGGAAGCCACCGGCGGCAAACACGTGCCGGTCCAGGGTGTGTCGGCAGGAAAACGCATCAGGTTACGGAAAGGATGCGGGGGAAGCTCTCCCTGGGACGCAGGGAAGCGGCAGGAGGAGAACGTAGGGGGCCGGTTGAGGAGGTCTTTCGCGGGATATCGAGGATCGGTCGGGGGGGGTGGATCGCGCCGTCTGCGCTCCTGTTCGAGGCGCGCGGGGTGAGGCCCGGTGTGCTCGACGCCCGGCCCGCGGGGAGCATTGGGGTTCCGGGCCCGCGGTGTTGAGCCCGCTAGGCGGCTTCCTGGCATGGGAGCTGCGTTGGTCGCTCCGCGTCACGATGCACCCCCCCGCCCTCGTGTCTCGGGGGGCGCGCGGGCGCTTCCTCAGTCTGGGCCGGCCTCGCGCTTGGTTGTCGAAGGGGGGTACCGCCCGAACGAATGGCCGATCTCCGGTCTTGCGCGGAAGACCGCTCGCTCCTAGGGCGTCGCGCCCTGCAGGATCGCCCGGCGCTGCTTGCGGTACTGCGCCTCGGTGATCCGGCCCGCCGTGCGGGCCTCCTCCAGCTCCGCCAGGGCGCGGAGCGCGGCGGGATCGCTGGGGATGCTCTCCGGCGGGAGGGCTTCCGGAGCGTCCTCGGGGGCTTCCTCCGGCTCCTCCATGAGGATGGTCCGCCGCATGACCTGGCCCGTGGGTCCGACCCGCAGGTTGGAGGCCTTCCGGAAGATCGGGTCGCGCCACTCGACCGCCACCGCCTGGGGCCCGACCGGCTCGATCGCGTCCGCGCCGATGACCCGGAAGCTCATGATCTCGCGGCCGACCGCGGGCTCCTTGATGTCCACGTTCTCGGTCTTGGGGACCGGCCAGTCCACGCGGTTGAGGTGCAGGTAGAAGAGGTCGTCTCCGCCGACGTAGGCGACGAAGGTGGTCAGGTACTCCTGGTGGAAGATGCCCAGCCTCTTCTGCTTGCGGCGCGCCTGGACGACGATCTCCTGGTCGCTCTTGGCCTTGGCGAGCGCCTCCGAGACGAGATCGCCGAGCGCGTAGAGGAGCGAGGTTTCGATCGCGGGCTTGCGCTTGCCGCCGTCCTCGTCGACGGCCGTTCGCACGTCGATCCGCGACAGGATGTGCGCGATGCGGATGCTCGAGAGCGTCGCCGGATGCCGGAAGTTCCTCTCCACGCGTTCACCGCTCCGGATCTCCGCGCGCAGCACGATCGACATCTCGTCCGTGTCGTGGAGGATCTGACGGGTGAACTTCGGGCCGCAAGCCGCGAGGGCCAGGGCCCCGGCCAGGAGGAGCACCAAGGGTGCGAGTCGTTCACGACCAGAGCGCATCGACGATCCTGTAGGTGAGGAAGGAGGCGCCGTAGGCGAGAGCCAGAAGGTACCCGAAGGCGAAGACCGGCCAGCGCCAGGAATTCGTCTCTCGCCGCATCACGGCGAGGGTGGACATGCACTGGAGAGCGAACACGAAGAAGACGAGCAGCGACGCCACGGTGGCGGGCGTGAACACGAGCTCACCCGTGCGGGGGTTCCGATCCTCCCGGACGGCCTTGCGGAGGGAGACCTCGTCCTCTTCCGAGGCCGCGTAGACCTGGGCCAGGGTGGCCACGATCACCTCTCGTGCGGCGAGGCTGGCCACCAGTCCGACGCCGATCTTCCAATCGAAGCCCAGCGGTGCGATGGCGGGCTCGATCGCCATGCCCAGCCGACCCGCCGCGCTGTTCTCCAGGGCGTGGCGCGAGGCCTCGGCCTCGTTGGCGCCCGGAGGCGCCGGAACCTGCGGGAAGGTGAGCAGCACCCACAGCACCATCGAGACCAGCAGGATGATCGTGCCGGCCCGCCGCAGGAAGGCGCTGGCCGCACCCCAGACCTGGCTCGCCCACAAGCGCAGGGGAGGGAAGCGATAGGGCGGCAGCTCGAGCACGAAGGGCATCGCTTCGCCCCGCAACACGGTCCGGTTCAGCACGGCGGCGGCGACCAGCGCCGCGGCGGCACCGATCAGGTAGAGGGCGAGCAGGGCCAACCCCTGCCAACCCAGGGGGCCCCAGGCCATGGTGGCGGGGACGAAGGCGCCGATCAGGAGGGCGTAGACCGGCAATCGCGCCGAGCAGGTCATCAGCGGCGCGACCAGGATCGTGACCAGCCGGTGACGAGGGGAGGGGATCGTCCGGGTGGCCATGATGCCGGGGACTGCACAGGCGTAGGAGGAGAGCAACGCGACGAAGGCGCGGCCCTCGAGCCCGATGCGGCCCATCAGCCGATCCACGACGAAGGCCGCGCGGGCCATGTAGCCCACGTCCTCGAGCAGGTAGAGCACGCCGAAGAGCAGCACGATCTGGGGCAGGAAGATCACCACCGAGCCGACGCCCGCGATCAGCCCATCGCTCACGAAGTCCGCCAGCAGGCCCGCTGGCAGCAGGGTCTTGGCGCCCGACGCGGCGGCGCCCATCGCGGCGTCGATGGCATCCATGGCCGGAGTGGCCCAGGCGAAGATCAGCTGGAAGAAGAACACCATCACCGCCGCAAAGAGCAGGCTCCCCCCGAGCGGGTGGAGCACCACCCGGTCGACCGCGGCGGTCAGGGGGTCGCGTTCGGGGCGCTGCACCAGGACGCGCTCGATCACCGACTCCATCCAGCCCTGGCGCTCGCTGGGATCGTTCGGCGGGAGGATCGGCGGGCGCTCCCAGGCGGCCGGGTCTCGGAGCTGGCCGCGAAGCTCCTCCACGCCCAGGCCGCGGTGCCCGACCACCGACACCACCGGGATGCCCAGGGCTGCGGAAAGGCGCTCCAGGTCGATTCGACCTCCACGGGCCGTGAGCTCGTCGGTCATCGTGAGCACGAGGCAGGTCGGCAGCTCCAGGCGGAGCGCCTGGGCGACGAACCAGAGTGAGCGCTCCAGGCTGCAGGAGTCCACGGTCAGGATCAGGGCGTCCGGGGGCGCCACTTCGGCCACCTCGCCGGCCAGCACCCGCGCGACCACCGCCTCGTCCGGGCTCACGGGGTCGAGGCCGTAGGTGCCCGGCAGGTCGATCACCTGGACCAGGCGGCCGTCGACGCGGGTCGATCCCTCGCGGCGTTCGACCGTCACCCCCGGGTAGTTGCCGACCTTGGCCCGCAGACCGGTCAGCGCATTGAAGAGAGTGGTCTTGCCGGAGTTCGGGCTGCCCAGCAGCCCGAGTCGGACGGTCGGAGCCTCGGCGTCCATCGAAGCTTCAGCCATCGAGGCTCACCCGGATGCAGGCCGCTTCCGCCTCCCGCAGGCACAGCTGGACGCCGCGCAGCTCGTAGAGGCGCGGGTCGCCGAGGGGCGCCCGGCGCAGGCAGGTCACCGGAGTTCCGGGTAGGAAGCCGAGGTCGGCGAGGCGGCTCGCCTGGATTCCCTTGCCGGTGACGCCCACGACGGTGGCGATCGAGCCCACAGGGAGGCTGGAGAGGTAGAGGTCAGTCAATTGAAAATGAATTTCGATTTCGCGTTCGAGGGGAGCCTAGGCGGCCGCTCCGATCGCGTCAATCGAGTCCTGGGAACGCGTTCGCTTTGTCCCCTCACTCGTTCTCGCTGCGCAGCTGCCGGGTCATCAGGATCCGGGCGCCCTCGGTCGGCGCGATCTTCCCCTCCAGGATCGCCCGCACGCCAGACGCGATCGGCATCTCCACTCCGAGCCGATCGGCCAGCTCGCACACGGCGTAGGTCGTGCGCACGCCCTCCGCGACCTGGTTCATGCTGCCCACGATCTCCTTCAGGCTCCGGCCCTGGCCGATCTGCATGCCCACCGTGCGGTTGCGCGAGAGATCGCCCGTGCACGTGAGGACGAGGTCGCCCATCCCCGAAAGGCCCAGGAAGGTCAGTGGGTTGGCTCCGAGGGCCTGTCCGAGCCGGGTGATCTCGCGGAGTCCCCGGGTCATCAGGCCCGCGCGGGCGTTCAGCCCGTGCTCGAGCCCGTCGCAGATGCCGACAGCGATGGCCACCACGTTCTTGATGGCGCCGCCGATCAGCGCGCCGACCACGTCGTCGTGGGTGTAGCAGCGGAACCAGGGGCAGGAGAGGGCCGTCTGCACGGCGATGGCATAGCCCTCTTCGCGGCAGGCCAGGGTCACCGCCGTGGGCTTGTGCAGGGCGACCTCCCGGGCAAAGGAAGGACCCGACAGGAAGACCAGCCGCGGGTGCAGCTGCTCGGGAAGGACCTCCTTGAGCACGCCGTCCATGGTGAGGCCCGTATCGACCTCGATGCCCTTCACGGTCGACACGAGGATGGCCTCGGGATCCATGACCCTGCCGGCGCGGGCCATCACGTCGCGCACGCCGTGGCTGGGGATCGCGCAGATCACGAACTCGCGTCCGGCCAGCGCTTCTCCGAGGTCCGCCGTCGCGGTGATGTTGGGTGGCAGCGCGATGTCGGTCAGGTAGCGCGGGTTGCGGCGTTCCCTCTGGATGTGCTCGGCCATCTCCGCATCCCGGGCCCAGATCGTCACGTCGTGGTCGCGCGCGGCGAGCACCGCGAGACAGGTTCCGAAGCTCCCGGCACCGAGCACCGCAAAGGGGGTCGACATGGCGCGGATTGTAACGGCCCCGCCAGGACGGACCGGCGCTCCCTTCATTGACTCCCCGTATCTCCACGGCTACGCTGCGGTCGGATTTCCTCTGAAATCTCGGGTAGTTAGCCGCTCGACGGCGATCATGGCGGGGGGACATGCAAGGCGAGTTCGTCGGGCTCCTGTTGTTGCTGGCCCTGGCCCTCGTGATCGCCGGCGGCTTCCTGCTCCTGCACCGCCTGCTCTCACCCCGGCGCGAGTTTGCCGAGAAGCTCCTGCCCTTCGAGTGCGGTGAGCTGCAGATCGTCTCTCCGCACCAGCGCTTCTCGGTGAAGTTCTACCTCGTGGCGATGCTCTTCGTGCTCTTCGATCTCGAGGCGGTCTTCTTCTATCCCTGGGGCGCCCTGTTCCGCGAGCTCGGAGGCTACGGGCTCGCCGTGATGGCGGTCTTCACCGTGCCGCTGGTCGTCGGTCTGGTCTACGAGTGGCGCAAGGGAGCGCTCGAATGGTGAGCGGGGCCCGGAGCTCCGAGCCTTCGGTCGCGTTCTCCGACGAGACGCGTGCCGCCATCGAGGCGGAGATGGCGAAGTTCCCGGAGCCGCGCGGCGCCATGCTCGCCGCACTGCGCCTGGTGCAGGAAGAGCTCGGATACATCGGTCCCGATGCGGCGCGCCGTCTTGCGGCCATGTTCGGGCTGCGGCCGGTCCAGGTGCTCGAGATCGTCTCGTTCTACAACATGTTCTACGACCAACCGCAGGGGCGGCACCACGTGTGCCTGTGCACGAATCTCTCGTGCTCGCTGCGCGGCGCACGCACCCTTCTCGAGGGAGTCGAGGAGCACCTCGGCATACGAGCCGGCGAGACCACGCCCGACGGGCGGATCACCCTGGGTCGCGAGGAGTGTCTCGGTGCCTGTGCCTACGCGCCGATGCTGCGTGTCGACGAGACCTATCACGAGGACCTCGACCTGCCCCGGGTCCGGCAGATCCTGGACGAGCTGGAGTAGCGAGGGGCATGGGGCACCGCGAGCCGTTCGTGACCGGCTACCTGACCGAGCACTTCGCGGACGATGCCTACCAGGGCTTTCAGGGCTACCGCGCCGTGGGTGGCTACGAGACGGCCCGGGCCGTGCTGGGTCGGACGCCACCCCGCGACGTCATTGCGACCCTCCAGGCCTCGGGTCTCCAGGGCCGCGGCGGCGCCGGCTTCTCCGCCGGGCTCAAGTGGTCCTTCATGCCCGAGGAGCGGGACGGACCCAGCTACCTGGTCTGCAACGCCGACGAGTCCGAGCCGGGCTCCTTCAAGGACCGGCTGCTGCTCGAGCGCGGACCGCACCAGCTGCTCGAGGGGATCCTGCTGGCCGCCTGGGCCACGGGTGCCGAGACGACCTTCGTCTACGTGCGCGGCGAGTACGCCGAGGCGGCTCGCACCCTGGGGCGCGCCGTCTCCGAGGCCCGCAGGGCCGGCGTGCTCGGCCCCAACGTCCTGGCCAGTGGCTTCGGTCACGAGGTCGTGCTCGTGCGCGGCGCCGGCGCCTACATCTGCGGCGAAGAGACGGGCCTGCTCGAATCCCTGGAAGGTCGGAAGGGCCAGCCCCGCAAGAAGCCGCCCTTCCCGGCCCAGATCGGAGCCTTCGGTCGGCCCACGACCGTGAACAACGTCGAGACCTTTTGCCACCTGCCGCACATCCTCGGCAAGGGCGTCGAGTGGTTCCGGGGGATCGGCACGGAGCAGAGTCCGGGGACCCTGCTCTTCGGTGTGTCCGGCCACGCCCGCCGGCCCGGGCTCTACGAGCTGCCCCTGGGGACGGGCCTCGACGAGATCCTCTTCGAGCACGCCGGCGGCGTGATGGACGGGCGCAAGGTGAAGGGGGTGATTCCGGGCGGGATGTCGACCCCCATTCTCCCGGCGGATCGACTCGACGTGCCGATGGCGGACGAGACGCTTCGAAAGCGCCAGACCGCGCTCGGCACCGGAGGCATCATCGTCATGGACGAGACGACCTGCATGGTGCGGGTCGGCTCGGTGATCGCCGGCTTCTACCGCGACGAGTCCTGCGGCCAGTGCACCCAGTGTCGGGAGGGCACGGGTTGGATCGACAAGCTGCTGACACGAATCGAGCGCGGCGACGGCGACCCCTCGGAGATCGCCATCCTCGAGGACGTGGCTCGCAAGATGGAGGGTGGCACGATCTGCAGCTTCGCCGATGCGGCCGCCTGGCCGATCCAGGGGCTTCTGCGGCACTTCCGCTCCGAATTCGAGGAGCACCTTCGCGCTGGTCGTTGTCCTCTTCGCGAGAGCTTCTCCCTCTGATGCCCCACGTGGTCATCGACGGCACGGGCTACCAGCTGCCGGAGGGGCGCACGCTGATGGAGGCGCTCGAGGAGGCGGGCCTCCTGATGAAGGGTGTCGACATCCCGCACTACTGCTGGCATCCCATGCTCTCGATCGACGGCTCCTGCCGCCTCTGCCAGGTCGAGGTGGAGGGCGAGGCGAAGCTGCAGATCGCGTGCAACACACCCGTGCGCGACGGCATGGTCGTGCACACCCGGAACCCGCGCGTGCGGGATGCCCGCGAAGGGGCGATGGAGCTCCTGCTCATCAACCATCCCCTCGACTGCGCGATCTGTGACCAGGCCGGGGAGTGCACGCTCCAGGACTACGCCTTTGCCTACGGACCAGGCCACGCGCGCACCAGGGAGCCGCGCCGCCGCGGTGCCAAGCGCGTGCCCCTGGGTCGGCAGCTGGTCTTCGATGAGGAGCGCTGCATCCTGTGCCGCCGCTGCGTGCGCTTCTGCGACGAGATCTCCGGGACGGGTGAGCTGGGTATTCGCGGGCGGGGGGATCGATCGACGATCGCCACCTTCCCCGGCGATTCGGTCGAGAACGACTACTCGATGAACCTGGCCGACCTCTGCCCGGTGGGTGCCATCACCACGCGCGACTTCCGCTTCAAGGTGCGCGTCTGGGCCCTCGAGGAGGTGCCGGGCCTGTGCACCGGCTGCGCCAGGGGATGCAACGTGAACATCGGCGTCTCGAAGGGCGAGGTGGTCCGCTACACGCCCCGCCGCAATGACCAGGTCAACGACATGTGGCTCTGCGACGCGGGGAGGCTCAGCTACGCGCAGATCGGAGCCCCCGACCGGATCCGCCACCCGGCACTGCGTCACCCGGAGGGTCCCCTGCGCGAGGTCCCCCTCGGCAGGGCGATCGATCGCGCGGCCACCCTGATTCGCGACGCCGTCGATCGCGCGGGTCCGGGGGCGGTGGCGACGCTGGCCTCGCCTCACACGACGAACGAAGAGCTCGGGGCGCTGCGCGACTTCCTCGCTCGACTCGACACCGCGACGGCGGGGGTTGCCATCGTGCGGGGCGACCCGGACGCCCTTCTCCTCCACGCCGAGAGGGCGCCGAACGGCGCGGGTGCGCGGGCGGCCGGCTTCGGCGAGCCGGGTCGCGTGCTCGACGAAATCCGCGGAGGGGTTGCCCGGGTCCTGCTCTGCTTCGGCCACGACATCCTGCACGAGCAGTTCGCCGGATCCGAAGCCCTCTTCTCGGATCTCGACGGGCTCATCCTGGTCGATACCCACCACTCCGCGCTCGAGCGCGTGGCCGACGTGGTGATCCCCGGTCGCCACGTGGCCGAGATGAGCGGCACCCTCACCAACCACGCGGGCCGGGTGCAGGAGGTACGCGCGGCCGTCGATCCGCCCTTCGAGGCGCCCACCCAGGCCGACTTGCTCGGCCGTCTGGCGGAGGCGCTGCGCCTGTGACCGAGGTGGTGCTCAAGCTGCTCTTCATCGTGCTGGTCGTGGCCGGCGGCATGCTTCCGCTGATCACCTGGATCGAGCGCAAGCAGAGCGCGGTGATGCAGGATCGGATCGGCGCGAATCGGGCAGACCTGATGGGCGTGACGCTGCTGGGCCTGCTGCACCCTGCGGCCGACGTGCTGAAGCTCTTCTCGAAGGAGGACGTGGTACCCGAGGGCGCCAACCGGCTGCTCCATCTCCTGGCACCGGTGATCGCCTTCGTGCCGGCCCTGCTCGTGCTCGCCGTGATCCCCTACGGCGGCGCCTACCGCTTCGGTGACACGACCCTGAGCCTGGTCGTGGCCGACGTCGACTGGGGGATGCTCTTCGTCTTCGCCGCGGGATCGATCGCGACCTACGGAGCGGTGATCGCCGGCTGGGCGAGCAACAGCAACTGGGGGCTGCTCGGCTCGATGCGCGCCTCCGCGCAGATGATCTCCTACGAGGTCACCATGGGGCTCTCCCTGGTGGGCATGTTCATGGTGGCCGGCAGCCTGCGCCTGCCCGAGATCGCCGCCTTCCAGGACCAGAGCTTCCGTCTCCTGGGCTTCCTCCTGCACATGGGCTTCGTGGAGGGCGAGACCCTGCCCTTCCACCTCGATCTGCTTCGCCTTCCCATGTGGGGGATCTTCCTGCAGCCGCTCGGCTTCCTGCTCTTCCTGACCTGCATCATGGCCGAGAACAAGCGGCCGCCCTTCGATGCGCCCGAGGGCGAGAGCGAGCTGATCGCCGGCTACCACATGGAGTACTCGGGGATGCGCTTCGGCCTCTTCTACACGGCCGAGTTCCTCGAGGTGCCGGTGATCGGCGCGATCGTTGCCACCCTCTTCCTGGGCGGCTGGGCGATCCCCTTCCTCTCCCAGGAGACGATCATCGCCTTCGTGGCCGGCGGCTTCGGCGAGGGCTTCGCCACGGGGCTGTGTCTGGTCCTCCACGTGCTCTGCTTCCTGACCAAGGTCGCGATCCTGATCTGGCTGCAGATGGCGCTGCGCTGGACGCTGCCGCGCTTCCGCTACGACCAGGTCATGGACCTGTGCTGGAAGATGATCCTTCCCCTCTCCATCCTGAACGTGTTCGTCACCGGGGCGGGGATCCTCCTGGTCGAGGGCGTGATCTCGTGAGCGAAGTGCTCTTCTACGCCTTCGCCGCGATCGCCGTGGCCGGAGCCCTCGGGATGGTGCTGAACCTGCACAACACCGTGGCCGCCGCGCTCTCCCTCGTGGGAACGATGGTGGCGCTGGGTGGCCTCTACGTGCTCCTCGAGGCCTACTTGATCGGGGTCTTGCAGATCCTGGTCTACGCAGGAGCCATCGTCGTGGTGTTCCTGTTCGTGGTGATGCTGCTCAACCTGCGAAGGGACGTCTTTCCGGCCGGTCGCCAGTGGATGACGAAGGGCCTGGCCCTCGGGATCAGCCTCGTCGTGCTCGTGCGCTTCCTGCGACTGGTGCCCGGCTCCTTCGGCGAGCCCGCGGCGCTGCCCGAGGGCTTCGGCGGCTACCGCGAGATCGGAGCCCGGCTCTTCACGGACTACGTGCTGGCCTTCGAGGTCACCTCGCTTCTTCTCCTCGCCGCGATGGTGGGCGCGGTCATCCTCGCGAAGCGCGAGCCCTCCGAGCCGGACGGCGATCCACGGACGCCGGTCTCCCGATCGGAGGCTTCGTGATCGAAGAGGCGGTCGCTCTCTCGGGGATCCTCTTCGCGATCGGCGCGATCGGCGCGCTGGTGCGGCGCAACGTGATCGTCGTGCTGATGTGCATCGAGCTCATGCTCAACGCCGTGAACCTCGCGCTGGTCGCCTTCTCCCGGCTGTGGGCCGACGCCACCGGTCAGGTCTTCGTGATGATGGTGATCGTGGTGGCCGCCGCAGAGGTCGCCGTGGGCCTGGGCATCGTGATCGCGCTGTTCCGGAACCGCGAGTCGGTCAACGTCGAGGAAGTGAGTCTCCTCAAGTGGTGACGCGATGACCGATCTCTCCCAATGGTCACTGCTGCGCTGGATCCCCCTCCTGCCGCTCGCCGCTGCGGTGATCCACGGCCTCTGCCTGGGTCTCTGGCGCCGTCGCCTGCCCCCCCTGGCGACCATCCTGATCTCCTGCGGGTCGGTGGGGCTCTCCTTCCTGCTCTCCTTCGTCGCCCTGCTCGAGCTCACGAACCTGCCGCCCGAGACGCGTCGCCTCCACGACGACCTCTTCACCTGGATCGGGACCGGGAGCTTCAGCGCAGAGGCGGCCCTGCTCCTCGACCCGCTCTCCGCCGTGATGATCCTGGTGGTGAGCGGTGTGGGCTTCCTGATCCACATCTACTCGATCGGCTACATGGCGGGAGACGAACGCGAGGACGCGGGCTTCCAGCGCTACTTCGCGTACCTGAACCTCTTCACCTTCTCGATGTTGGTGCTGGTGCTCGCCGACAACCTGCTGCTCATGTTCCTCGGGTGGGAGGGGGTCGGGCTCTGCTCCTACCTGCTGGTTGGCTTCTGGTATTCGGATGACTGGAACGCCTACTGCGGCAGCAAGGCCTTCATCGTCAACCGGCTGGGCGACTTCGGGTTCCTGATCGGGATCTTCCTGCTCTTCTGGTCGCTGGCCGACGCGGGGCGCGCCGTGATCGCCTTCGAGGACATCCGCGCCGCCTTCCCCGCCATCGCCGAGCAGACCGTCATGCTGCCGGGCTTCCTGTCCTGGTTGCCAGGCGCACCCGAGTGGCGCCTCGCGACCCTGATCGGTCTCTGTTTCTTCCTGGGCGCGGCCGGCAAGTCCGCCCAGATCCCGCTCTACGTGTGGCTACCGGATGCGATGGCCGGGCCCACACCGGTCTCGGCCCTGATCCACGCTGCGACCATGGTGACCGCGGGCGTCTACATGGTGTGTCGCATGGGCTTCCTGTACGCGGCTGCGCCCGGGGCCCAGGCCGTGATCGCCTGGGTGGGCGTCGCCACCGCCCTCTTCGCGGCGCTGATCGCCCTGGCTCAGTCCGACATCAAGAAGGTCCTCGCCTACTCGACGGTGAGCCAGCTCGGGCTCATGTTCCTGGCCGTCGGCTGCGGCGCCTTTTCGGCGGCCATGTTCCACGTGGTCACCCACGCCTTCTTCAAGGCCCTTCTCTTCCTGGGGGCGGGTGCCGTGATCCTGGCCCTCCATCACGAGCAGGATTCGGATCGGATGGGAGGTCTGGCCCGCTTCCTGCCCACCACCCACTGGAGCTTCCTGATCGGCGTGCTCGCGATCGTGGGCTTCCCCTTCACGGCTGGCTTCTTCTCCAAGGACGAGATCCTGCTCTCGGCAAGGCTCACGCACCTGCCCGGGGCTACGTGGCTCTACGCCCTGGCCCTCCTGAGCACCGCCCTCACGGCCCTCTACATGTTTCGGCTCTACTACCGCGTGTTCTGGGGTGACTGCCGGGTGCCCCGGGATCGCCAGTCGGCGATCCGCGAGCCCGGGCTCGTCGTCTTGGCGCCGCTCCTGGTGCTGGCCTTCCTGTCCTTCTTCGGGGGTTGGCTCGGGCCCGCCGCAGCGCTGAACCCCTTCCCCGTCGACGAGGCCAACAGCAACAGCCTCGCGAACTTCCTGGCTCCGGCGTTGCCCGAGGGCACACCCCACGACATCGAGGCCGCCCAGGAGCGGGGCCTCGCCGCATGGGCCATGCTCGTCACGGCGCTCGGCTTCCTCGTGGCCGACCTGCTCTATCGCCGGAGTCCCGAGCCCCCCGCCAGGCTTCGGGCGGCGCTGCCCTGGCTCCATCGCCTCCTGGAGGGCCGCTTCTACGTCGACGAGGGCATCGATCGCGCGCTGGTCCGGCCCACGATCGGGCTCTCCGATCGCGTCCTCTTCCGCTGGATCGATCAGGGTCTGATCGATCGGGTCGCGGTCGAAGGGCTGGCCTCGGCCCTTCGGGGTCTCACCCTCGACATGCTGCGCTTCGCCCAGTCCGGCCTCGCCCAGGGCTATCTCTTCGCCATGCTGCTGGGCAGCCTGGCCCTGCTGGGGCTGCTCGCGTGGTAGCGGAGCGCGCGTCGTGAGCGGGCTTCCCAACCTGCTCAGCTGGGTCACCTTCCTGCCCCTGGGAACGGCGTTGTTCCTGATGCTCGGGAGCCTGGCGGCCACGGTGGCGGGGGCACGACTGCCGGCCCAGGTCTGGCGCGGGCTCGGTCTCGGCGTGTCGCTGCTGACCTTCGTCCTCTCGCTCGGGCTCTGGCTCGGTCATGATCCGACGAACGTCGAGTTCCAGTTCGTGGAGTACGTGCCCTGGATCCCGCAGCTCGGCCTCCACTACTTCGTGGGCATCGATGGGATCGGCCTGCTGCTGATCCTGCTCACGACCTTCCTCGTGCCCCTGGTGCTGATCGCCTCCTGGAAGGAAGCCACCCCTTCGCCCCGTGCCTGGGTCTTCTTCATGCTCTCCCTGGAGACGGGCATGATCGGCACCTTCGCGGCGCTGAACCTGCTCCAGTTCTACCTCTTCTGGGAGCTGGTGCTGGTGCCGATGGCCTTCCTCATCGGCATCTGGGGAGGCCCCCGCCGCATCCACGCGGCGTTGAAGTTCTTCCTGTTCACGCTCCTGGGCTCCCTGCTGATGCTGGTCGGCCTGCTGGTGGTGGTCCACCTGCACGAGGTGCAGTTCGGCCACATGAACTTCGACCTGGTCGCCGGACCCGGCTCGAAGGGGACCGGGCTCCTCCAGACCGTCATTCCGCTGGCCGGCGCTCCCTGGTGGCAGACCCAGGCCTGGCTCTTCGCGGCCTTCGCCCTGGCCTTCGCGATCAAGGTGCCGATCGTGCCGCTCCACACCTGGCTGCCCGACGCCCACGTCGAGGCGCCCACCGCGGGCTCCGTGCTGCTGGCGGCCGTGCTCCTCAAGATGGGCGGCTACGGCTTCCTGCGCTTCGCCTTTCCGCTCTTCCCCGTCGCGGCGACCGAGCTCGCTCCGCTCTTCCTCGCACTCGCGCTGGTCGGGATCCTCTACGGGTCGCTGGTGGCCATGGTCCAGCGCGACGTCAAGAAGCTGGTCGCCTACACGTCGGTGGCCCACCTGGGCTTCGTCATGCTCGGGCTCTTCGCGTTCAACGTCGAAGGGCTGGAGGGCGGCATCCTCCAGATGGTCAACCACGGCCTCTCGACGGGCGCGCTCTTCCTGATGGTGGGCATGCTCTACGAGCGCCGTCACACCCGGCGGATCGACGAGTTCGGCGGGATCGCCAAGCCCATGCCGGTCTTCGCGGCGCTCTTCGGCGTCGTGGTGATGTCGAGCATCGGCCTTCCGGCACTGAACGGCTTCGTCGGCGAGTTCCTGATCCTGCTGGGCCTCTTCCAGGTCCACCCGGCCGTGGCCGTGCCCGCGACCTTCGGGGTGGTCCTGGCCGCCATCACCATGCTCTGGATGATGCGACGCGTGCTCTTCGGGCCGGTCGAGAACCCCGAGAACCGCGGCCTGATCGATCTCGGCCGTCGGGAGAAGGCGGTCGTGGTGGCGCTCCTGGTGCCGATCTTCTGGATCGGCCTCCATCCCGAGACCTTCCTGAAGCGGCTGCACGCTTCGGTCTTCGAGCTGCAGCGGGTGATGGAGGAGCGCACGGCCCAGAGCCTGGCGACGCTGCCCGAGGCCGTGGGTCAGGGGAGCTCCCCGGCCGGCCGCGACCTCGCGCGCGCCTCCGGGGAGGAGAGGCATTGATTCCGACGCCGGAGCTCGACCTCGGCGCGGCGCTGCCGCTGCTCTTCCTCGCGGGTGGCGCCTTCTCGGTGCTCCTGGCCGAGCTGTGGCTCACGGCCCGCGGTACCGGTGCGAGCCGGGCCGGGACGGCGCTGGTCGCGCTCTCGGGTGCTTCGCTGCTCCTGGTGGTCATCGCCGCTGGACAGGGCTTCGCGGTCGGAGGAACGGCGGTCTTCAATCCCTCGCACCCGCTGATCGAGCTCGATCGCTTTGCCAACTTCTCGATGGGTCTCGTCGCCACGGCCACCCTCTTCGTGTGCATGCTCTCCACCGGCTATCTGCAGGAGCTGCGCATCCACCACGGGGAGTATTTTGCGCTCCTCCTGCTCTCGGCGGCCGGCATGGTGCTGCTGGTCGCTGCGGTGGACTTGCTGAGCGTCTTCCTCGGCGTCGAGCTCACGGCGATTCCGCTCTACGTGCTCGCCGGCTTCGACCGTAGGGAGCTTCGCAGCAACGAGTCCGCACTCAAGTACTTCCTGGTCGGCTCCTTCGCGAGCGCGCTGATGCTCTACGGCATGGCGCTCGTCTACGGCGCCACCGGCGCGACCGGGTATTCCGCGATCGCCGCGGGGCTCGACCCCGAGAGCCCTCTCGCCATGATCGGCGTCGGCCTCGTGGTCGTGGGCTTCGGCTTCAAGATCGCCTCGGTGCCCTTTCATCAGTGGGCCCCCGACGTCTACGAGGGAGCACCGACCAGCGTCACGGCCTTCATGGCTGCGACCGTGAAGGTCGCCGCATGCGCGGCCCTCCTGCGTCTCGTCGTCGAGGCCTTCGGTGCCGCGTCCGGCTTGCAGACCGTATTCGCCGGGCTCGCTGCCCTCAGCATGGTGGTCGGCAACCTCATGGCGGTCATCCAGGACAGCGTGAAGCGGATGCTGGCCTACTCGAGCATCGCTCACGCGGGCTACCTGCTGGTTCCCTTCGCCGCGGGGACCCCGGAAGCCTGGACCGCCGTGCTCTTCTATCTCATGGCCTATTCCGTGACGACCGTGGGTGTGTTCGGCGTGGTCATCGCTCTCACGCACCGCGGCCGGGATGCCGATCGCTTCGAGGACTACGAAGGCCTGGGCTCGGCCCGCCCCGGAATGGCGGCTCTGCTCCTTCTC
>NYZB01000136.1 GCA_002687015.1 Deltaproteobacteria bacterium | reverse complement strand
CTCTGGGCGCTTCGCTCGCCTCGGAGCCGATTGATTCACAGCCTCTGGAGGTCCGCGCTCCCATCCAAACCAGATTGCGTCCCGACACTTGCTAGTTCACGGTCACGCGGACCCACGGCGAGATCTCGCCGACCGCACCGGAGATGTCGAGGGTCAGCGCGGAGAACACCGGTGAGAACCCGACCAGCGATGGATCGTTCGGCAGCGCGACCTGAAACGCGCCCTGCCCTTGCGGGTCGAGGACTCCGGTCATCCCCGTGAACAGGGTCTGCAGTGGGTTCAGCGAGAACAGGAGCAACGGATCGAGCGTGAGCGGGATGCTCCGTCCGTCCGCGAGGACGATGGCGGGATCGGTCGTGAATGCAGCGCCTGCGACGTACGCGGCGCCCGGTGACGAGGGGAAATCGAGGTCGACGGTCAGCGTCGATCCGATCGTTGGCGTGCCCTGGGGTCGGACCGGCAACGGGCACATCAGGGCGAGGATGCGCTCCATGAGGAGCGCGCGATGCGCGGGGTCGACGAGTGCTTCGAGCGGGAAGCCGACGCCGAGGGTGCGACCGTTGCCGTGCAGCACTGCGGCTCCCGTCCCCGTCGCGTATCGCAGCACGATCTGACCGCCCGTCCCTGCGGCGGGCTGGACCACATCGGGCCAGTCGACGTCGTAGATACCGTTGGAGCCATCGTCGAATGTCATCGCCGGTAGCACCCCCAGCGGACCGCCCGCGGATGCCTGGGTGGTGTAGACCCCGGCGTCGTCCGCAACGTAGTCCTGGCCCAACGCCTGGTTGTAGAACAGCCGATCGTTCGCCGTGCCGTTCAGGTCGAGGTCCCAACCGACCTCCGCGCCGGTGAAGAAGAGACGCCCCCCGCCGAGCAGGTAGAGGTTGACGCGAATCTGCTCCAGGGAGCTGAAGGTCTCGTCGGCGGTGGACTCTTCGCCGAGGATCCAGCCGACGCATTCGTAGCCGGCCAGAGGCGTGTGAAAGACCGCGACCGACTCGTTGGTGGCGCTGTCGAAGGGGTAGCCCGCCGCGACCACGGCGTCGATTGCCGCGCCGTCGACAGTGACCCAGTGGAGTGGGTTCTCGTGCTCCTTTACGTACCGATCCCGGCGGTCGAAACCGTTCACGACCAGGAGCGGTGCCACTCCACCGGGAGCGGAACGGGCACCCACGGGTTCGCTGTCGGGTCCGGTGCCAGATGCGTTCACGGCGGCGACGCGCGCGTAGCGCACGGTCCCGTGGGAGAGGCCGGAGATGGTGTGGGTCGTACCGGTGACCACGGTGCCGTCGTCGAAGGCGAATCCGTCCTCGCTTATCCGAACGAGGTAGCTGGTCGCGCCGGAGACGGTGTTCCATGACACACTCAGCGTGCCGCCGAATGTGTTGCGCATCGAGATCGCGTCCGGCGGATCGACGAGCAGCGGCATGCCCGGTGCGAGATACTCCATGATCGCCCGGCCCATGGCCCGTCCGGAGATGCGGCGGAAGCGGGGGTGATGCAGCGCCTCGATGTCGCCGCCGAGGTCGTCGTGGAACGCGAGCTCGATCAGACATCCCGGCATCGTCTGCAGATGCCGGACCTCGCCGAAGTTCGCCGACATCTGCCCGCGATCGATCCAGGAAGGGTCCCAGAACGAGCGGATATCGTTGATGACGCGGTTGTGCAACGTCGACTGCCAGGCGGCGCTGCCGGCGGTCGGCGACGTGTCGTGGATGAACGAGCTGGTGCCCGTGCCTCCGCCTGCATTGGTGTGGAGTGAGAGGTACAGATCCGCGAGGCCGTTCGCGTACCACTCGCCGAACCGCGGCCGGCACGAGACGTCGTCGGAGTTGTCCTGGCCTGTCGCGATCGAGTTCCACACCGTCGCCGGCGCACCGAACCACTCGGCGTGGTAGCGGGAGCACTCTCGCCACTGCGCCTGGCCCGACGTCCCGCCGCCGCGGGGGATCACGCCGTCGCCGTCGCCGATCTTGACCGCGTCCGAGATCACGACGCCGGCCGCGGTGGACTGCGAGGTGACGGTCACCGTCGCCGGCTCGAATGCGCGAAACGGGAAGGTCCCCACGTACAGCCAGCGGCGGTCGAATCGGGTCTGATCGACGGTGCGCCAGCTCGTACCGGCGGCGTGGGCGATTTCGATGCGGGCAGCGGTGGTGCGGTTGGAGCTGCCCCGGTAGCCCACGTAGACCGGGTAGTGGCCCGTCGTGGTAATGGTCGTCGTGAAGCTGGCCGTCGCGCCACCAGTGGGAGACGTCGTCGCGTAGCGGTAGGTCGTTCCGCCCATGCCGGAGCTGCCGCTCGTGAACCAGCTGCCGGTCTCGGCGTAGGCGGGGAAGCCGTCGTCGTTCTGAATGACGTGCTCCTCCGGCGACCGCGACCGCGCGCGACACAGGATCGTTCGCGCACCCGACCGCTCGAGGTACGGGAGCAGGTGGTCGTGGACGATCTCGTGGGTGTGGATGTCCTCGATGAGCCCGTCGATCTCACCGCGCTGCGTCGTCCACCCGAGACTGGAGTGCCAGTAGTAGCCGTGCCCCGGAGAGATGACGATTTCGCGGCCGGCCAGCGCACCAGTCGGATTCTGGGCGGGGAGGAAGGCGACGAGCGCGACCAGCGAAACGGCCAGAGGCAGATGGCGCAGCATGCCTCCGATTCTCTGCCGGTCGGTCACCAGAATCCAGGTGTTGCTGGTCCAGGCATGGCTGGAGTCGAAGAAAAGACCGGGAATCCGCGGAACCCATCCCACCCCGGCGGGTTGGTCCCCCTGAGCCCGGCACGAGGTGCCGAAGATGTTGGATAGTGGAACCCGGCAGTACTGGTGGGCGACGGTCCTGGTCGCGCTCGTTCTTTGCTTGACGGAGGGGGTGTGGGCTCAGGGTGGGCCTGGCGGCCCGGGTGGACCTGGCGGCCCGGGTGGACCGCCTCCGCCGCCACCTCCGGGACTCCCTCCCGTTCTGGCTCCGCCGCAGAACCCCATCACCCCGCAGAAGGCCCTGCTGGGCAAGATGCTGTTCTGGGACGAGCAACTCTCGAGCGACAACACGATGGCGTGCGGGACGTGCCACCGCCCCGACAGCGGCGGCCGTGACCCGCGGATCGGGATCAACCCTGGTTTCGACGGCACGTTCATGACGCCGGATGACGTGCGCGGATCACCAGGGGTCATCCGCTCCGACTTCGCTAATCGGTACCTGCCCGACAGTACGTTCGATCTCCGGGTCCAGGTGACCGGACGTACCGCGCCATCGGCGATCGGGGCGCAGTTCAGCCCCGAGCTGTTTTGGGATGGCCGGGCTTCATCCACGTTCACGGATCCGGAGACGGGCGCCGTGGTCATCCCGGTGGGTGGAGCGCTGGAGAGCCAGGCGGTCGGCCCGCCGGTCAGCGACGGGGAGATGGCGCACGAGGCTCGCGACTGGTCCCAGATCTCGGCAAAACTCGCGCAGGTGACGCCGTTGAAGCTCGCCCCCAGTGTCCCGGGCGACATCGCGACTGCACTGGCGGGCGGCGCGGACTATCCGCAACTGTTCGCGCTGGCGTTCGGCGACCCGACCATCAACGCGCGCCGCATCGCGTTCGCCATCGCCACCTACGAACGCACTCTCGTCCCAGACCAGACTCCGCACGACACCAACACCCTGACTCCGCAGCAGGCCCAGGGGCGGCAGATCTTCAACGGGCCCGGTCGCTGCGATCTCTGCCATACGGGCCCGCTCCTGAGTAACAACCAGTTCATCAACATCGGCGTGCGTCCGGCGTTCGAGGATGTTGGTCGCGAAGCCGTCACCGGCAACCCGGCCGATCGCGGTCGCTTCAAGACCGCGCCGCTGCGCAACGTCGGTCTGCAGTCCGCGTACTTCCACAACGGACGCTTTACCACGCTGGAAGAGGTGGTGGACTTCTACGACCGCGGCGGCGACTTCGGGTTGAACCGGGACCCCCGCATCATCCCGCTCGGTCTGAACCCAGGCCAGAAAGCCGCGCTCGTCGCGTTTCTCCGCGATGGGCTGACGGACCCGCGGGTGGCGACCGGTACGGGCGGGTTCGAGCGCCCGTCCTTGCGTACTGAACTCAACCCCCCGGGGTCGGCCCTGTACGGCGGAGAAAGCGCCGGCAGCGGCGGCATCATCCCGCGCATGCTCGCCGACGTTCCGTCGAACCTCGGCAACCCCGACTTCAAGATCGGGCTCGCCGATGCGCTCGGTGGTGGCCTGGCCATCCTCGGCATCTCGCCCAACCCTGCACCTCCAGGGGCGACGTTCGGCGGCGTTCCACTGAACGTCAATGTCCTGTCGCCGCTATTCGCCTTCCACACCGAGCTTCTGCCCGGGGCGGGACCCGGTGCTGGCTTCGCGACACTGCAGTCGCCGATCCCCGACCTTCCGCCGCTGGCCGGACTACCGGTCCGTGTCCAGTGGTGGGTACAGGATCCGGCGGCCGTCGGCGGCTTCGCGGCCACCCGCGGCGCGCACTACGTGTTGTTCTGATTGTGTAGGGGCGGGCCCGGGGCCGGCTATCATGCCGACCACATGTCCGCTCCCGATCACTCCGGCATCATCCTCGTCGACAAACCCCAGGGTCCCACGTCCCGAGCGGTGCTCGACGGCCTGCAGCGCCGGCTCAGGTTCGGCGCGCTGGGTCACGCGGGCACGCTCGACCCGCTGGCCTCCGGTCTGTTGATCGTGCTTTGCGGTTCGGCGCGCCGTCTCCAGGACGTGTTCATGGAATCGACGAAGGTCTACGAGGCCACGATCCGGTTCGGCGCCGTTTCCGAGACCGACGACCGCGAGGGCCCGGTCACGCCGACGGGCGTTCCGGTACCGGCGCTCGACACGGCCTCGCTCGCGCCCATGATCGCGCACTTCACTGGCGAGATCGAGCAGACCCCGCCGTCGTTCTCTGCCGTCCACGTGAAGGGTCGTCGCGCGCACGAGCTGGCCCGCGCCGGCAACAAGCCAGCCCTGAAACCCCGCTGCGTCACGATCTACGGTCTGGATGTGACCGCCGTATCCGGAGACCAGATCACCTGTACGGTGCGCTGTAGCAAGGGCACCTACATCCGCAGCCTCGCCCGCGACCTCGGGGCTTTCTTGGGATGCGGCGCCCACCTCGCAGAGTTGCGCCGGACCGCCAGCGGTGACTTCGACGCTGCCGACGCCAGCCACCCGGACACGATCGCCGCCGAATCCCTCAGCCCGCTGTCCGTGGTATTGGCGGGCTTCGGTCGCATCGACATCGCGACCGACGTCGCCGTTCGCCTCGGCTGCGGCCAGACCGTGGACGGCCTCGAGCTCCCGGAGTTGCAACCTGCGTTTGCCTGGTACGACGGGACGCCGTTCTGCCGGCTGCGCGCGTCCCGCGGCGGGGCGAGGTCGGACCTGCGGTTGTGTCCGATTCCGAACTCGACGGGTTAGGAGCGAGCGCGGCGAAGTCATGCTCCGCCGGGAGCGCGACCCCCAGAGGGTGTGAAGCAACTGCTCTGCCGGGAGCGCGGACCTCCAGGTCCGCTCCGGGGGCGGTCCGGCGGCGCCGTCAGAGCGGACCTGGAGGTCCGCGCTCCCATCCAGAGCAGATTGCTTCACACGCTCTGGAGGTCCGCGCTCCCGGGATCGTGGAGGTCCGTGCTCCCGGGGATCTTCTGGCGCAGCTCCTAGTCGGACTCGGGGAGGTGCATCCCCAACCGTCGTTCGAGCTCGTGAACCCGGTGCTCCAGCCTCTGGACCTGCTGGGCGAGGTCACCGCTGGCTGCGGGTCGGACGGGGCCATGGGACGGGTGCTGGGACGCGAGCTTGGGGGAGGTGGGGGTGGGTGCCGGTGGTGCGGAGACAGATGGCGTCGGAGCCGCGACCGGTTCGGGGGCGGCCACGGCCATTCGCGGCGCTGCCACGCCGTCACCGAGTGCGATTTCCGTCTCGGTCCACAGGGTGTGATCGTAGCGATCGGCGCGGGCGCCCTTGTCGCGGCCGCGGCAAACGACGAGCGGCTCCGGGCCGGACATCATCGCGTCGAGCACTTGCTTGGCGTCGTCGGCGGTGGCGAGTGCGGGAGCCATGCGTGACGCCCGGGTGCGCAGCTCGCCCGGCTGCTGGGCGCCGCGGAGAAGCAACTCTGCGAGCACCGCGATCGTTGGGCGGTCGAGCTGCATCAGCTCGGAGACGCGATGACGCCACTTGGTCACTCGTCCACCGTCGCTCACGCTGGCGACCCATTTGCGCACGAACAGAGCGCGCAGCGCGCCCTCGACTTCGAACTGTTCGAAGCTGACGACGGGGTCGCGATTGTTCTTCTGGTTGCAGCCGGTGATGAGTCCGTTGAGGCTCAACGGATACTGGTTCGGCGTCGTGAGCTCCTTCTCGATGAGGACGCCCACGATGCGCCGCTCCGTCCGGTCGAGGGGTCGCTCCGGCAGGTTGGTCATGGAGAGTGGCTCAGCCGCCGATGTCGATCTTCGAACGGCAGATGTAGGTGTTGAAGTGGACGACGAGCCACATGGTCGTGCTGCTCTTCTCGCCGGTCGGGTGGATGTCGACGTTCAGGTGCTCCATCATGGACGCCTTCTTGACGAACTCCGTCTTCAGCGATTTTGCGTCGTCGCTGATACGGCTGGAGAACCGGCTGGCCTTGCCGATCACGAGCTCCCAGGTGCCGTCCTGCTTCTTGCGCCCCTTGATGGAGTGCTTCCCGGCCGCCACGGTCTGGCCGCCAACCGTCACCTTCTCGGACGTCTCGAAGTGAGTGTTTCCGAGGTGCCACGCGCCGCCGGGCTTCATCTTCTCGAAGCCTTCCTTGTTGAAGGTCACGGTGATGTGGCTGACCTTCATGGTCGGGCCGTTGCGGATCTTCACTTCGACGGTGCGGTTGAAGTGTGGATGCCAGACGATGGGATCGACCGCGGCATCGGGCGCGGGTATCGCGAGGAGCAGGAGCGATGCGATCAGGGGCGACATGGCGTTCTCCGGGGGGGTAGGGAGGATTGGTCGGGCCCGTGCCGAACGGTGTGGGGGGCTGAGCTTATTCCCGGTTGCGGCCGACGACCAGGGTGCGTTGAGCGGGTCCAAGGTGCCTCGTAGACTTTGAACCGCGCCCATCCGACCGCCAGGTTCTGCACCCAGAGGTACCCATGTCGTTGGCTCCGCTCATCGCCCTCATCGCTCTCGCCGCTCCGGCTCCGATCGTCACCGCGCCCGATCCGGGCATGTGGACGTTCGACAACCTGCCCCTGGAGCATCTCAAGCAGGTCTACGGGTTCGAACCGACCCGGGCGTGGATCAACCACGTCCGTCTGGCATCGGTCCGGATCAGCTCCGGCGGGTCTGGCTCCTTCGTGTCGCCGAACGGTCTCGTCCTTACGAATCACCACGTGGCGCTCGAGTACATCAACGGGATGTCTTCGCCCGCGAACGACTACGTGACCAACGGCTTTCACGCCCGGCGCCACGCCCAGGAGCGAAAGTGCAAGGATGCCACCCTACGCCAGCTCGTGAGCATGACCGACGTCACCGCGGAGGTCGAGAAGGCGGGGAAGGGCGCAACCGATCCGGCGAGAGCGCGTGCGAACGCGATCGGGGAGATCACGGCCCGCCTCTCGAACGAGACGGAGCTGACGGTGGACGTCGTGACCCTCTACGGCGGTGCCCAGTACGTCGCGTACGCCTACAAGATCTACGACGACGTTCGCCTCGTGTTCGCACCCGAGTTGCGGGCGGCCGCCTTCGGTGGTGACCTCGACAACTTCTGCTACCCCCGCTGGTGCCTCGACGTGGCGTTCCTGCGGGCGTACGAGAACGGAAAGCCGGCCGACACGTCGGCGCACTACTTTCGCTGGAGTGGCTCCGGCGCGAAGCGGGACGAGCTGGTGTTCGTCTCGGGCAATCCAGGATCCACTGCCCGGCTGTGGCCACAGGCCCGGCTCGAGCACGAGCGCGACGTCTACAACCCCGGCCTGCTCGAGCTGCTGGGCCGACGCGAGCAGGCGCTGTCACGCTACGCCGCGCTTGGTGGGAATCAGAAGATCAAGGTCTTGGACGAGCTCTTCGGAATCCGCAACAGCTTGAAGGCCATCGGCGGCGAGCTCGACGGGCTGCGCAACGCGCGCATCTGGTCGCGCAAGCAGGCGGAGGAGAAGGCGTTTCTCAAGGCGGCCGGTGAGGATGCCGAGGTCGAGAAAGCCATGGCGACGTACGTGCGGACGCGCGCCATGCGCAACCAGGCGTTCGTGCCGCTGGTCTTCCTGCGCATCGACGGTGAGCTGGGCGGACTGGCTCGCGCCATCGCGAGGCTCGGGTCGGCGCTCGCTTCGGATGAGGCGTCGCGGCCGGCGAACTACCGCGGCGCGAGCCTCAAACAGATGATGTCCAACCTCGCCGAAGAGATCGAGTTCGACCTTCCGCTCGAGCGGGAGCGCATCTCGGCGAACCTCGACAACGCGGTCAAGATGCTCGGCAAGGACAGCGACTACGTGAAGGTCGCCGTGGGCAACCTGAAACCGAGAGCGGCGGCCGATCGTCTCCTCTCGACGACCCGGCTCACCGAGGCCACTTTTCGCGAGAAACTCCTGAAGGGCGGCGCCGAGGCCATCAACGGCTCGACCGACCCGCTGCTGGTGCTCGCGCGGATCGTGGAGTCGCAGCGCCGGGGTCCCGCGGCGCTGTGGGGCGAGGCGGGCAATCTCGAGGCTGCGGCCGGAACCTCGCTCGCGCAGGCCAGGTTTCGCATCTTCGGGAAGACGAGCTATCCCGACGCGACGTTCACGCTGCGTTTGTCCTACGGCACCTGCAAGGGCTACGACCTCGGCACCACGCGCGTTCCGTGGAAGACGACCCTCTACGGCCTGTTCGGTCGCGGTGCTTCGATGAACCACGAGGAGCCGTTCGACATCCCCGCGCGGTGGGAGAAGGCGAAGCCGTTCCTCGACCTCGCCACGCCCTACAACTTCGTCAACACGGTCGATTCGACCGGCGGCAACTCGGGCAGCCCCTGCATCAACAAGAACCTCGAGATCGTGGGCGTCCTGTTCGACGGCAACATCCAGAGTCTGCCGAACCGCTACCTGTACCTCGACGACGTGTGCCGCTCCGTCTGCGTGCACTCGGCAGGTATCGCGCACGCCCTGGAGCGCGTCTACGGCGCCTACGGATTGCTGGCGGAGCTCTCGATCAAGTAGCCGTAGTCGCGCCGGCGTACGTCTCGCGGACGTATGCTTCGACTCGCGGAAGTTCGGTCATCACGCCCGGGGTCGTGCCGCCGAACTTCGATTCCGAGAACGTCACCGCGCGCAGTCGGGCGAGGGCGATCGCGCCCTCGTCGAACGGGACGCGCGCGAGCTGGCTCTGGTGCGCGCGGACGGCCAGCAGCTTGCGCGCCTCGGCGGCGGAGTCGAAAACGACCAGTGCGTTCACCTCGTCGTTCGCGTGCTGGTGCCAGGCGCCCTCGAAGGTCCAGATCTCCACGGCCGCTCCGGTCTCGGTGACGTAGCGACGCGCCGCGTCGTCGAGAACCTCACGCGTGAGCCGGTGGGTCGGGTGGGGATCGTTGCGGGCGGGACCGAGGATCCAGGCTGGGCGCGCGAGGATGAGCGTCTCGAGCAGGCGATCGGCGTCGTCAGTCTCGAACGCTCCCGAGTCGTAGAAGCGTGAGCGCAGGAAGATCGGTTCAGCCTCGAGGACGCGCGCTTCTTCCCGCACCTCGGCTTCGCGGAGCTCGATGATCTGGGCCGCGACGAGGTCACCGGGAACGCGGGCGCGGGCGCCCGTGGTCATGGTGACGATGACGCGCTCGGTCTCCGCAGGAAGCGACGCGAGGAGCCCACCACACGAGATCGAGGCGTCGTCGGGATGCGGGGACACGACGACCACCGGGCCATCCGGTGCGAGGTCGGCGGCTCCGAGCACCGCTTCCGCGACGGCCGCTGGTCGCCATCGCGCGTCGGTGCCCAGCCTGGAGGCGGCGGCGCGGTCGAGGATGAGGGTGGCGTCCGCGTGCAGACGCAGTACCGACGCGGGGCAGGCGGGGGAGATCGGGTCCTCGAGGAGCGCGCGGATGGCCTCGGCCTTGCCGTCGCCGGTCGCGACCATGCAGAGGGACCGGCAGCGCAGCAGGGCTCGAGGGCCCATGGTGAGCGCGGTCGCCGGGTGTTCGCCATCCGGGAACCGGGCGACGTTGGCGGCGCACGTGTCGTCCGTGAGAGGCGTTTCGTGGGTGAGCACGCCGAATGCCGTTCCTGGCTCGTTGAACGCCACGTGTCCGTTGCGCCCGATGCCCAGGAGCTGGAGGTCGAGGGGCAGGATCTCCTCGAGGAGCCGGGCGTGGGCTTCCGTGGCGTTCGGCGCCGCCGCGGGCACCGGGTGGAAGGCGGCCACGCCGCTGGCGAGCCGGCCGAAGACGCACTCGTTCAGCTCATGGACCATGCCTCCCGCGACGTCCGGACCGACGCCGACGTACTCGTCGAGGTGGGTGAAGCGCACGTGATCGAGGGCGAGGCGACCAGCCTGCTCCTCTTCGATCAACCGCTGGAAGAAGAGCTGGAACGTGCCGCCGGTGGCGAGGCCTACGGACGGGTCATGCCTCCTCGACACGACCTCGGCCAGGCGGGCAAGGACCATGGCGGTGCAGGCTTCCGAGTCCGGTCCGATGAGGACTCGGAGGCCGCTGGCCCCCGAGCGGAACACCTCCCAGGTGGGATCTGCTTCTGCCATGGTGGGCATCCTCCGCGTTGGCGCCGAGGTTGCAAGGCGGGCTGGTGGCTGGGGTCTGCGGGCGGTGTTGCGTTCCTGTGGAAAAATGCGGACCAGGTGCCCTTTGGCGGGGTTTGGGAGGGGTCCCTTGCGGATATCGATCGTGAGAGATGGTCACTCCTGAACCTGGCGGAACCCGCGGTGCTTCACGGGTTTCCGGCAGCTGGGGGGTCCCTTCTTGCAGCTTTTCCACAATCCGGAGCGCCGTGCGGAAAGGTTGTGGACAAACGCCTCGGTATCGTGCATTATCCTCCTGCCGGCCGAGGTTCCTCGCGACCTTGGTTGGTATCGCGAAAGGCCTCGAAGCCGAGGCGCGTTCCCAAAAACCCACCGTAGTCATCGTCGCCCGAGGGGTCAGCCCCCCTGGGGTCGGAACGCGTCGAATTGGCCTCGAACCACTCTGGAGCTCACCCGTGATCAGGTCATCGCTCGACGGACTCAGCATCATCCGGTTCATCCTGGATGTTCACG
>NYZB01000135.1 GCA_002687015.1 Deltaproteobacteria bacterium | reverse complement strand
GAGCGGGCGGTCGCCGCCAGCGATCTCGTGATCGGGGCGGTCTACGTGCACGGCCGGCGTGCACCCACCCTGGTGACCGAGGCGATGGTTGCCGGCATGGAGCCCGGCTCGGTGGTCGTCGACGTCGCCGTCGACCAGGGTGGCTGCATCGAGACGATCCATCCCACCACGCACTCGGATCCGACCTACATCGAGCACGAGGTGATCCACTACGGGGTCGCGAACATGCCGGGTGCCGTGCCCCGGACCTCGACCTTCGCCCTCACCAACACGACCTTTCCCTACCTGGAGCGGATGGCGGAGCTCGGCGTGGCGGACGCCGTTCGGGCGGACCCGAGCCTCCAGCTCGGGGCGAACCTGTGGAGGGGTGACGTGGTGTGCCAGGGGGTCGCGGAGTCCCTGGGGCTCCCGTATCGGCCGCTCGGAGACCTCCTGGGCTGAACGGCTGTCCTCGAGAAGCTTCGGGATGACGGGAGATGGCCCCATGGGGTAGGGTGGGGCGCCCTGTGTCGGGCGCCTCCCCAGCCCTACCAGGAATCGCCGATGCTGCGCCGTCCCCGTGTCCTGCTGACGCTTCTCGCAAGCTCCCTGCTCGGGTTCTTCTGCGACAACTCCCCCCTGCTGCCCACCCTGGTCGCCTCGTCGCCCGCCCTGGGCGAGACGGTCGCTCGCAGTGCATGGGCGGTGCTCGACTTCGCGGGCGCCGTCGATCCGGCTTCCTTCGGCAGGGCGCAGATCGCCTGCGACGGGTTCATGATCCCGAGGACCGTGATCCTGCTGGACAGCGACACCATGGTGTTGCAGCCGCAGGCGCCCCTGGCGGCCGGGGCGAGCTGTGCCCTGCGCGTGCACACGGTCGATGCGCAGCCGGTCTCGGTCGCCTTCCAGACGGCTCCGGCCGGAGCGGTCTTCGAGACGGTCCACGACCGGACGGACCTGGATCAGCCGCTCCCCTTCCCGGACGACGCCTTCCTGGTCTCGGATCCGGCAACGGTCACGGGTTGGCGGCCCGCCGTGAGCGGCCGGCTCCCGAACCCTCCGGGGATCGCCAGCTTCCTGCTGCAATCCCTGGCCGCCGTGGCCGACAGCGAGGGCGACGGCTGGAGCCCGATCGGCCCGATCTCGGTCCAGCTCTCGAGCGAGCCGGATCCCGCGACCCTCCCCCTCGATCGGGATGCCTCCCGCGACCCCCTCGGCACGGTCGCGCTGCTGGACATGACACCCGGCAGCTCGAGCTTCGGCGAGCGCATCCCCTTCAGCCTGATTCCGCGCACGGACACCCTGCCTTCCGAGCCCACGGTCCACGCGCTGGTGATCCACCCCGGGATCGCCCTGGAGCCCGAGGGGACCTACGGCCTCGTGGTCACGGATCGCGTGCTCGATCTGGCCGGCGAGCCGCTGGCGCGCTCGCCCTTCTTCGACCTGGCGGTGGCGCCCTATCAGCCGGGCGAAGCTCCGGAGGTGACCGAGACCCGTCCCCTTGCCGAGGACGTCCTGGCCGTGGCCGAGAGTCTCTCCCCGATGCCGATTCCGCGAGACGACGTGGTGCTGGCCACGCGGATCACGATCCGCTCCACCGACCACTTCACCGACGACGTGCTGGCCATGCGCCAACACGTGCTCGCCACGCCGCCCAACGTGGTGGTCTCGTCGGTGAACGCCGACTCGGACCCGGATGTCGCGGCCATCGTCGAGGGGACCTTCGAGGTGCCGACCTGGCTCGTGGCGGGCTTCGTCAGCCGCGACCCCCAGGGTGTGCCCCAGGCGACCGGCACCCAGACGATTCCCTTCATCCTGGCGCTGCCCAGCGCGGCGGAGACGAGCGGGTACGCACCGATCGTGATGTACCAGCATGGCAATCCCGGGAGTGCCCAGGGCGAGGTGCCAGGTGCCGCGCGCGGCTTCCTCGGCGGCGGGGGGTTCGCGGTCGCGGGCTTCACCGATCCGCCGAACCGGCTCTACGCGACGGTCGAGCAGCAGCTGCAGCAGATCTTCGGCGTCGTCTACTTCAATGGGCAGGCGCCGGATTTCTACCTCCAGACCTACGGTGAGCAGCTGGCCTTCGTGGGCGCCCTCCAGTCCATGGGCAGCGTGGACGTGCTCCCGGTCGGTGCGCCCGACGGTGTCCCGGATCTCGATCCGACGGCGATCGTCTACGAGGGCATCAGCTACGGCTCGGTCCACGCCCAGGCCTTGATGGCCTACGCCCCGGAGATCCGTGCCGCCGGCCTCGTGGTGGGCGCGTCGCGGCTCGCCGAGCTCCTCGAGTACCAGGACCGGACCACGCCCCTCGGCGACGAGCCCTTCCTCACCAGCCTGCTGCCAACCCTCGTCTCCGGGGTCCGCATTCCCGACGTCTGGATGGCGCTGGCGCTCTTCGCCAACACCTACGACCGCCAGGACCCCCACAACCACGCGCGTTTCATCTTCGAGGAGCCCGTCTCGGTCGGTGGCAGCACCCAGAAGCCTTCGCTGCTCGTGGTCGAGGGCATCGACGACAGCTTCACCGCGGCCAACACGACCCGCTCCCTGGCCCGACAGCTGGGAGGCATTCCCCAGCTGAGTCCTCCCGTCGTCGAGGTGTCGGACCTGCCCGAGCAGGCGGCGCCGATCCAGGGGAACGTCGACGCCCAGACGACGGCCGCAATGGTCCAGTTCGCTCCCCTCGGAGGGAGCGCGCCGCCTTCGGCGGGCTGCGTCAGCCAGGGCCAGACCGAGGGCCACTACTGCGCCCAGACGGCGCCGGAGGCTCGCGCCCAGCGGCTGCGCTTCTACCAGAGCGCGCTCGTGGGGGTGCCGGTGGTCGACTGAGGGGCGCCTTCGGCGCGCTGCCCCACTACACCATGCGAATCCGCGCCTGCTGGGCCCGCTTCAGCAAGGCCTGCCGGTCGCTCCCCTCGCTGGGATGCAAGGCGTATCCGAATGCCAGCACCACGCGGACCGGCTCGTTCAGTCGGTCGTCGTTGGCGATGCGATCGGCCACGGCCCGGGCCAGCTCGGTCACTCGCTCTTCCGGGGAGGGGCCGGGGTCGGGGAGCAGCATCGAGAACTCGGCCTCTCCGGTGCGGGCGAGGACGTCGAAGTCCCGCAGTGGCTCCCGCAGGGCCAGGGCGACCTGCTGGACCAGCCGGTCGGCACGCACCACGTCGCCTTCGCGCCGCACCTCGTCCAGGTTCTCGATCCGGCAGGAGGCGACCGAGAGCCGGCCCTCCTGGTCGCCGGCGCGGACCAGCTCCTGGTCGATGCGCACCGCCAGGTACTCGCCGTTGGGCAGCCCCGTCTCCTCGTCGAAATTCCGGTGCTGGCTCGAGCTGGCATAGAAGAGCGCATTCTCCAGGGCGCGTTCGACATAGGACACGTAGCGCGTGAACACCTGCAGGTCGTCGTCGTGGAAGGGGCCGGCGTAGAACTGGTCCGGCGCCACCTTGTCGTAGAGGCTCAGCGTCCCGATCACGCGGGACTCGCGGCGCAGGGGGGCCGAGAGGGCGGACTGGAAGCGCCCGGCGGCCTCGGCGAGGTTGGGCTCGGCCTCGATCTTGCGCAGCAGGCGGGCCTGGCGGCCGCGCAGGGTGTCGACGGCGACGAGCTTGTCGAGCTGGAAGAGCTCCTCCTGGGTTCGTCGGTCGCCCGAGCCGTAGTAGCTGCGGATGACGTAGCGGCGGGTCTCCGGGTCCTGGAGACGCAGCACCGCGTGGTCGGCCTCGAGGATCAACGCCCCGGAGGAGGTCGCCAGGCGGGTGACCTCGGCGGTCTCGCGGGTCGAGACCAGACGGATCCCGGCCTCGTTGATCGCCGTCATCTTGGTGGAGCGCGCGGACATGCGCGCCTCGCGCTCGGCCTGGGCCACGGCCTCGGCCGCGGCGGCCGCCATCTCGAGGAGGGCCTCTTCGAGGGCTCGCCCGCTCGGCACCGGCTCGCCCGTCTGGATCGCCAGCAATCCGACCAACTGGCCGCCGGCCAAGAGCGGCAGGGCGGCGTAGGCTAGGCGTCCATCCGCGCCGTTCAGGGTCACGGGCTGCCGGGTGCGCGCGGCCCGTCCGTCGATCCCCTCGCCGCTGTCCACGCGCCAGTCGGCACCCAAGCCGGCGCCGTCCAGGGAGGTGGCGACCCAGCGGAGGGAGTCGTCCTCCCGGTCGTAGAGGTAGGCCGTGGCGATGCCGCCGCCCGCGCGGCGGGCCACCTGCTGGCAGAGGGCACGCAGCCGGACGTCGAGTGGCTCGGCGGTCGCAAGGACCTCCCGCACCTCACGCACGGCCGCGTAGCGGGAAGCCTCGCGGCGCAGGGTCTCGTGCTCCTGGGCCCGCGTGATGATCTCGGCATCCAGGCGGCCGAGCTGCTCGGCGAACTCCAGGTCGTCATCGTCGAAGGCGTCGGCCCGCGTCGCGCAGTGCAGGTTCAGGACCCCGAGCACCTTGCCCTCGTGGATGAGCGGCACGCAGAGCGCGCTCTCCACGTCGAAGCGCTCGCGCACGATCTGGAACTGGTCGCGATCGGCCGCGCCACGCACCTTCAGCGGGCGCGCATCGGCGGCGACCCGGCCCGCGATGCCCTCGCCCAGGGGGACGCGGATCTTCGGCCACAGCTCGGGCTCCACGCCCAGGGCGACGCGCACGCGCAGCTCGGAGGCCTCGTGATCCAGCAGCATCAGGGATCCGCCGTCGGCGCCGGTCACCGACATCGCGATCTCGAGCATGCGACCGAAGAGCTCCTGGGGCTCGACGGTCAGATTCACCGACTCCACGATCTCGTGGAGCGCCTGCAGCAGCTCGGCCTTCCGGTCGCCCGACGACACCCCGTAGCCCCACAGCAGACGCGCCGTGAGCGGCGAGAGCACCTGGGTGGCTGCGGCCGCTTCCGGGTACGCCTCCGAGAAGGGGGAGAGCGTGCCCGCGTCGATCACCGCATGCAGGCGCTCGGCAAAGAGGGTCGGGTCGTCGGTGAGGCGCAAGCCCGGTGCCGGGTGGGCCGCGCGCTCGCGGGCCTGCACCAGCTCCGCGTCGTAGGCGCCACGGATCTCGATCTCCGGGTTGTCCTCGAGGAGCGGGATGAGCGCCAGCGTCTCATCACTGACCCCGTAGATGGCGACCGGCCGCCGCACGGGATCGGCTAGCCCTCTCCGCCGAGGTCGAGGCCGAGCGTGAGGGTGAGCTCCCTCTCGCGGCCGGTCTCATCGCGGAGCACCAGGGGGACGCTGAGGGAGCGCGGGCTCAGCACCTGCGGCACGCCCGCCCTCACGATTTCGAAGTGGGCGTCGGCCGCCGGGGCGGAGCTCGCCGCCGGCAGCTCCGTCACGTCTTCGAAGGGCGTCGAAGGCATGCCGGCGGCCTCGGTGACCTCCTGGAAGGAGTCCTCGAAAGAGGCCTCGGCGAGCATCGTCGTCTCGAGGATCTCGTCGCCGGCTTCCTCCTCGGGGAGGAGCAGCTCCGCGGCCAGGCCTTCGGTGGGCACCGGATCGTCCTGCACCTCGGCGGCCAGCTCCGGCTCCTCCGGGAGCCCGAGGGGGTCGGTCTCGATCACGGGCACCTCCTCCGGCTCGCTCGCGCGGCCGTGCTCGCGCAGGTGGCGGACGACCCGCTTGGAGATGGTGGTGAGCGTCTGCAGGACGCCCGTCCCCTCCGTGGCGACGGCCTCGAAGGCGGCGACGCCTCGCAGCTCGAACTTGCGGTGCAGCTCGTCGAGGGCGTAGGGGTCCGAGAGATCCCGCTTGTTGTACTGGAAGACCAGGGGCACGGTCTCGAGGGAGCGGCCGTAGTCACCGAGCAGGCTCCGGAGCTCCTCCAGGCAGGCCAGGTTCAGGTCGAGCTGCTCGCGCTGGGTGTCGACCACGAAGACGATGCCGTCGACCCGGTCCAGGAGCTGGCGCCGGGTCGGCTGCTGCTCCGGAGCCGTCGGCGGAGCCACCAGGCGGAGTCGCGTGCGCACTCCGCCCAGGTTGCCGAGCTCGATCGGAAGCTCGTGGTAGGTCGTGGAAGGATCGATGCGCGTTCCGTGCTCCTCGATCTCGCCGCGGTTGTCCGGGCGGAGCTTGGCGTGGATCGTCTCGAGATTGGTGCGCTTGCCGGCCCCCTCGATACCCCAGTACAGGATTCGCGCAGTCACCTCGTCCATCAGATCTTCCCCTTCTTGTGCAGCAGGCGGCGAGCGTGGGTGGAAATGGGCGTGGCCACGTCCTTGCTCTTCATGATCGAACGCAGGTCACGCTCCTGCAGGAAGTTCAGGAACTTCATGGCCGTCGGTACCGGGCACTTGGGGTTGGTCGCGAGCCCCATCTTGACCTGGTAGTTCCGGGTCCACTCCCGGTTGTTCGCGATGATCCGCAGGATCTCGTCGGATACGGCGCGCATCTTGGCGAGGTTCTCGACCTCGTTCTCGGTCATCTTCGGGCTGCGGATGGCAGCGGTGGCGACGAGCTTGTTGCGATCCCGCACGAGGAGGCCGCGCGCCTCCTTGTTGCCCATGCGGGCGAGCTTGATCTTCTGCATCACGTTCATCTTCTGGATCATCGCGAAGAGGTTCTTCTCGTCACCCTCTTCGAACTCCTCTTCGGACTCCTCGATCAGCTCATTCGAAAACTCGCTGGCATCGTCGCCGAGCAGCAGGGTCAGGGTTCGCGCCGCCTCTTCGTCGGTGATTTCCTCGGCCTCGGGCGACGCTTCTTCGGGCTCCTCGGCCACTTCGGCGCTGGGACGGTCGAGGCCCAGGAAGGACAGGATGCGATCGATCGTGGCGCGGCCCGTGAGGGGATTGTCGCCGAGGGCATCGACGATCGCCGGGCAGCGCAGCATGCGCTGCTGGTTGTTGGCGACGATCTCGACGACGCTGCGATGGGGCAGGCCGGCCAGCAGGGCCACGGTGCGATCGTCGACGGCTGGATTCAGGGCCAGCTTCTCCATGCGGGAGCCGTCGTCCTTCCAGGCGTGGGCCAGCCACGAGAGCAGGGCGGGATGGGCCTCGGCACCCAGGACGGTCATGGCGACGCCCTCCGGCAGGGCTTCCAGGCTCTCGCTCGCCGTGCTCTTGACCTCGTCATCGGGGTCGTGGACCAGGGCAAAGAGGACGGTCGCGAGCTCGACGGGCTCGAGCGGCAGGGCGCCGCCCGCCGCCATGCGCCGCACCCCGACCGGGGCGTCGCGGCGGACGTACTTCTCGGCCTGGGGCGAGAGGGTCAGCCGCACCTTCTGCCTGGCCGTGGCCGCAGGGGTCTCGTTCGTCTCGTCGGTCCTGGCTCCGGACATGGGCCGTCGCACTCCTTCTCTCGCGGGGCCAGCCAATGGGTGCGCGAGAGGGGAGGCGGACCGCCCAGCGGGCCGCCCGTGTCGCTACCCCTCTTCGGCGGCCCTGGCCTTGGCCTCCGCGATGACCTTCTCGCGCTCGCTGGCGGGAACCTCGTCGTAGTGGTCGAACTCCATATGGAACGCCCCCTTCCCACCGGTCAGGCTGGTGAGGGCGCTCGCGTACTCCAGCATTTCGGCCATGGGGACCTCCGCCTTGATCACGGAGGTGTGGCCCCGGCTCTCGGTCGTCTGGACCCTCCCGCGGCGGCTGGACACGTCCCCCATCACGTCGCCCACGAAATCGTCCGGAATCGACACCTCGACCTGCATGATCGGCTCCAGGAGGGTGGGATGGGCCTTCTCCAGGGCGGCCTTGAACCCGAAGGAGCCAGCCAGCTTGAAGGCCATCTCGTTGGAGTCCACGGAGTGGTGCTTTCCATCGATACAGCGCACCCGGACGTCTACCACGGGATAACCGGCCAGGGGACCCGCGTGGGAGGCCTCCAGGACGCCCTTCTCGACGGCCGGGATCAGGTTGCGGGGGATTGCCCCCCCCACGATCTCGTCCGAGAATTCGAGTCCCTCCCCGCGGGGCCTGGGTTCGACCGAGAGGAAGCACACGCCGAACATGCCCTTGCCGCCGGTTTGCTTCTTGAGCTTGCCCTCGACGTTCTCGGCCTTCGTCTTGATCGTCTCCCGGTAGGGCACCTTCGGGGTCTTGAGCTCGACCTCGACCTCGTAGAGCCGCTTCAGCTTCTGGGCCGTGATGCGGATGTGCAGCTCGCCCATGCCGGTCAGCAGGAACTCGCCGGTGCTGGGGTCCCGGCCGAGCTGCAGCGTGGGGTCCTCCTCGACGAGGCGACCGAGGGAGCTGAAGACCTTGTCCTCGTCGCCCTTCGAGGTGGCCGAGATCGCGTAGGAGAGCGCGCCCGAAGGGATCGGGATCGGGGCCAGCGCGACGCCGCCCTTCTCCTGGGTCAGGGCCGCCCCGGTGCGAACGTGCTTGAGCTTGGCCACCGCCACCACGTCGCCCGGGCTCGCGTCGGGTGTGTCGACGTGCTCATTGCCCCGGAGGAGCAGCAGCTTGCCGAGCCGTTCCTTCTCACCGGTGGTGGCGTTCAGGATCCCGGTGTCGTGGGAGATGGTGCCCGAGACCACGCGGAAGATGGAGAGGGTGCCCGCGTAGCGGTCGATCACGGTCTTGATCACCGTGGCCGCGAAGGGACCTTCCGGGTCGGCGCTCACCTCGCAGGGCTCGCCTTCCCGCGTCGCTTGCCATGCAGGACGCTGGTCGGGAGAGGGCAGCAGCTTCGGGATGGCGTGGAGGCAGGTCAGGGTGCCGTGCTCTCCGACCGCCGCACCGCACAGGACGGGGACCACCCCGCGACCGTGCACACCGGCCAGCAGGCCCCGCATCACGTCGTCGTCGCCGAGCTCCCCCTCTTCGAGGTACTTCTCGAGCAGCTCGTCGTCGCTCTCGGCCGCCGACTCCACCAGCTCGGAGCGCGCCGCCTCGGCTTCGTCCGCCAGGTCGGCCGGGATGTCCTGCTCCTTGCCGCCGATGACGGCCTTCATGGTGAGGAGATCGACCACGCCCTTCAGGTCGGCGCCGGAGCCGATCGGGATCGCGAACTTGACGGCGGGGATGTCCAGACTCTTCAGGCTCTCCACGGCCGCGTCCAGGTCGCCGCGATCGCCGTCGAGGCGGTTCACGAAGGCGATCACGGGCACGTTGGCCCGCTCGCTGGCGCGCCACATGCTCTCCGTGCCGACCTTCGCCCCGTCGGCGGCCGAGACCACGAGCACCGCCCCGTCGAGGCCGTGGAGCGCGATCTGGCCGTCGCCCTGGAAGTTCGGATCACCGGGAGTGTCCACCAGCGTCAGGTGGTGGTCGTTCCAGTCGAAGCTGTAGATGGCGGAGCTGAGAGTGTGCTTGCGCTCCTGCTCCTCCGGGCTGGCGTCGAGGACCGAGGTCCCGTCGGCGGGCGAGCCGAGCTGGGGGGTGGCACCGGCGGCATGGAGCAGGGCCTCGGCCAGCGAGGTCTTGCCGTCGGCAGTGTGTCCAATGAGCGCGAAGCTCCGGGTCTGGGCGACCGTCGTGCCCTTCATCGTGGGGACCTCACTTTCCTGTGTCTCGCGATCGCAGGCCCGGGGGCCCGATCGTCGTCCTGGGATCCGACGCTACGGCGCCGATCGGTTCTTCTCGAAGAGGATTCGCAGGCCTTCCAGGGTCAGGAAGGGCTCGACGCGCTCGATCGACGAGGTTTCCCGCGCGATCCTCTGGGCCAGGCCGCCGGTCGCGATCACTCCGGCCTCCTCGTCGAGCTCGGCCCGGATGCGGGCCACCATCGCGTCGACCAGGCCCGCGTAGCCGAAGAGCAGGCCGGACTGCAAGGACTGGGTCGTGGTGCGGCCAATCACCGACTTGGGCCGTGCGATCTCGACGCGGTGGAGCATCGAGGCCCGATCGAAGAGGGCCTCCATCGAGACGTGGATGCCGGGGAAGATCGCACCGCCCAGGTACTCGCCCTTGCCGGACACGCAGTCGAAGGTGGTGGCCGTGCCGAAGTCGACGGCGATCACGCAGCCCCCCACGAGCTCGTAGGCGGCCACGCCGTTGACGATCCGGTCGGCCCCGACCTCGCGCGGGTTCTCGTAGCGCACGGGCATGCCGGTGCGGATGCCCGGCCCCACGATCAGGGGCGGACGGGCCAGCAGCTTGCGGCAGACGCGCTCCCAGATCGGCAGCAGGGGTGGAACCACGCTCGAGAGGATCACGTCGGTGAAGGACTCGAGCTTGCAGCCGACGAGGTCGAAGAGCCCGCGCAAGGTGACCAAGACCTCATCGGAGGTCTGCTCGCGGTGGGTCGCCATGCGCCAGTGGTGCACGAGCTCGCCCTTGCCGCCGCTGTATTCGAATACGCCGAGGGTGACGTTGGTGTTGCCGACGTCCACCGCGAGCAGGACAGGGCTCGTCATGGCCGCGCTCCAGAGAGGGGTCGTCGCATGGTTACGACACTCCCCCGGGTCGCAAGGTCACGTCGCCAGCCACGATCCGTTCCAGGCTCCCGTCGGGTCGGTGGAGCTCGAGGGTGCCGTCGGCGCAGATGCCTCCCGCCCGGCCGACCCGGACACCTCCATCCAGGTCCGCCACCTCGATCTCCCGCCCCCGCATCCGATAGAAGCCCTCGAAGTCGGCCCGAAGGGCCTCGAAGCCGCCCGCAGCATGTTCGTCCAGCACAGCTTCGAGAGTAAAGAAGAGACGCCGGGTGAAGTCCACCCGATCTGTCTTCTCGCCAAGAGTGGCCGCCAGGCTGGTCGCCCGCGTCCGGAACTCCTCCGGGAAGCTCTCGGGCGGGACGTTGAGGTTGACGCCAATTCCGAGCACCAGGTGACCGACCCGGGTCGCCTCGGCGCTCATCTCCATCAGGATCCCCGAGATCTTCCGCTCGTCGACCAGGACGTCGTTGGGCCACTTGATCGAGACCCGCTCCGGCCCGCCGAGGCGTTCGGCCACACACCGACCGACGGCCAGGGCCGCGCCGAGGATGAGGGGAGGCGCCTCGCTGATCGAGAGCTCCGGCCGCAGCACCAGGGAGACGTAGAGGTTCTGGTGGGCCGGGGAGAAGAAGCTGCGCCCGAGCCGACCGCGGCCGGCGCTCTGGTGCTCGGCGACGACGGCCGTGCCGTGGGGTGCACCCTCGCGGGCCAGCTCGCCGGCGACGCGGTTGGTGGAATCGGTCGTCTCCAGGTGGTGGATCGTGTGGCCCAGCCAGCGGGTCTGGGGCTCCTGGAGCAGCTCCTCGGGAAAGAGCCGGTCGGGGACGGCCGCCAACCGGTAGCCCCCCCCGGCCGCGCCTTCGATCTCGTAGCCGCGGCCGCGCAGGCTCTCGACGTGCTTCCAGACCTGAGCCCGGGTCACGCCCAGGGCTTTCGAGAGCTCTTCGCCGGAGCAGGTCTGGCCCGGTTCGCGCCGGAGCGACTGGAGGATGCGCTCCGCGCCGCTCACCGGCGACGTTGCTCCGCAGCTTCGCGGGGGATCACCTCGATGGCGAGATCGGCGTTCGGGGCCGAGTGGGTGAGGGCACCGATCGAGATCCGGTGCACGCCGGTCTCGGCCAGTGCGCGCACCTGCTCGAGGCGCACGCCGCCCGTGGCCTCGAGGGGGATGCGATCGCGGAAACGCTCCGCGAGCCGGCGGAGCTCCGGCAGCGAGCGGTTGTCGAGCAGCAGCAGCTGCGCACCGGCCTCCAGGGCGTCCTCGGCCTGCTCCTCCGATTCGACCTCGACCTGGATCTGCAGGTGGGGCGGGGCACTCGCCCTGGCGGCCTTGACCGCCGGACCGACCCCGCCGGCCGCGGCGACGTGGTTGTCCTTGATCAGGATCGCGTCGTAGAGGCCTGCCCGGTGGTTCGTGCCTCCACCCGTCGCGACGGCCACCTTGTCCAGGCTGCGGAAGCCGGGAAGCGTCTTGCGGGTATCGACGATGGCGACCCCGGTCCCCGCCACGGTGTCCACGAAGCGCCGTGTGAAGCTCGCCACGCCGCACAGACGGCCGAGGAAGTTCAGGACCGTTCGCTCCGCGGCGAGCGCGCTGCGCGCCGACCCGCGGACCTCGATCAACGGCTGCCCCGCGTCGGCGCGGCCGCCCTCCGCCGCCAGGGGCTCGACCTGGAGCTCCGGATCGACGGCGAGGAAGACGGCCTCGGCCACGCGAAGGCCACACACGACGAGGGGTTCCCGCGCCTCGACGACGACGGCGATCTCCAGGTCGGCCGGCAGCACCGCAGCGCTGGTCACGTCGCCGGTCCCCAGGTCCTCGGCGAGGGCCAGCTCGACCAGCGGCATCCAGGTCGCGGAAGGGGGAAAGGGGGGCAGGGCGGCCACGCCCGGAGTCTACCCTCCCATCCGCGCCGAGCCCCGCCTCCCGGACCGGGCGATGGGAGCCGCTACTCCTCGCCTTCCTTCAGCTTCCGGATCTCCTCGCGCACCAGGGTCTCGGCCATCTTCGGGATGACCTCCCAGGCGACCCGCTCGATCCGCTCGACGGCATCCTTGACGATCTGTTCGGCCAGGTCGCCGAAGGCATCCCAGGCCACCTTCTCGAGGCCCTCGTGCAGCTGCTGCTCCAGCATGGGAGAGAGCGCGGCAGGCGGCGTGGTCGTGGGCTCGGCGGCCTCGGGCTCGGGAGTATCCAGCACCAGGGGCTCCTCTTCGGCCGGCTCGGCCGCCAGCGACGGGAGGGCCTCTGCCGGCTCCGGATCGAGCTGGGTGTCGAGCTCCAGCCGGTCGGCCTCCGGGGTGGCCCCGGCGACCGGGGCCAGATCGTCCAAGGGAGCATCGAGGACCATCGGGGCCTCGGGCTCCGCCGGCCAGTTCGGCTCGGAGGGCAGGGTCACCGGCTGCGGAGGCTGCACCTCCTCGGCGGCGATCGGAGGCGTCAGGGGGGTCTTCTCCTCCGGGGCCTCGATCGTCAGCTCCGAGGCCGACACGTCGTAGGCGCGGGCCGCGCCCGGATCCAGCGTGGTGGTGGCCTCGGGCGCGAACTCGCCCAGGACCGGGTCGTCGTCGCCGTCCAACAGGCCCGGAGCCACGAGCGGTGCCTCGTCCGCGAGGCTCTCGGCGGCATCCGGAGTCGTTGCCAGGCCGGCGTTCGCCGCGGAGCTGGCCTCGGCCGCGGCGGGCGCGAAGTCGCCGATCACGCGAGTCGCGTTGTCGGTGTCGCCGCCGATCCCGCCTGTGGCGTCGTCGGTGTCGCTGGCGCCGATCCCGCCTGTCGCAGGGTTGGTGCCGCCGTCGCCGAACAGGTCGGCGATCGGATCTGGCGCGGCCGGCTCGGCTCGGCCGAAGGAGAGCACGTCGTCCTCGTCGCCGAGCACGAAGGCCTGTGTGCGAACCGAAGCGGGGGAGTCCTCGCCGAATAGAGGCGCGGCGACCTCGGCGGGCTCCCCGCCCGCTGTCGCTGAGGGCTCGAGCGGCTCACCGCTCGCCAGGACCGGCTCCTCGGCGTCCAGGTCGAGCGGCGGCGTCGGGGCCTGGGGTGTCGGGTCGTCGAACGCATCGCTCCAGGTCTGGGCGGCAGCATTCTGCTCGTCGGAGACCAGGGGCTCCCCTCCGATCAGCACGGTCGTCGGGGGCGTCTCGGTGGCGGCTACACCGCTCGGCGCCGTCACTTCGTCCTCGAACAGGTCGTAGGCCTGCTCGGCCGCCTCGCCCGGCGAGACCGTGCCCGTCAGGCCCAGCGGGTCGGGCTCGGCGGAGGGCGCGGGGCCCCCAGCGGGCGCTGTCGCCGCAGCGAGCAGCTCGTTCACCTGGTCGACGAGGGACTGGGCCTCGAAGGGCTTGGTGATGTGACCATTCGCGCCCGCCTGCTCGGCGCGGGCTTCGTCGAAGGTCTCGAAGGTGCCCGTCAGGAGGAGCACCGGCGTGGCGGCCAGGTCCGGATCGGCCTTGATCGCCTCGCACACCTCGTAACCGTTCTTGCCGGGCATCACGACGTCGGCCAGGACGATGTCCGGCCGGGTCTCCCTGGCCTTCGAAATGGCGTCGTCGCCATTGTCGACGGTCACCAGGGTCACGTCTTCGTTGGCGAAGCTGATGCCGACGACCTTCTGGATCGTGACACTGTCGTCCGCGAGAAGCAGGGTCTTGGGCATGTTCCCCCCTGGACAGCCGGATCCGCCCGCAGTGCGGTGGACGGGACTCGGCGGGTCCGTTCGCCCGGTCTATCGTCGGCCTGGAGCCGGGGATTGACCCCTTTCTGGCCCGTCCTCGGCCCCCCGGCTCACTCTCATCGACCCGAGGCTAGGCGCCTCCGGGGCGTCGCGCACCCGGTCAAGTTGGCTCCAGGCCCACCCGATAGAATCCCCGGAGAGGAGTCTCCTACCGCGATGATCTTCCGCGCCGCTGCTGCCACGGACGTCGGTCTCCGACGCAAGGGGAACGAGGATCGCTACGCCCTCGCGCCCGAGCTGGGGCTCTATCTGGTCGCCGACGGCATGGGAGGGCACACGGCGGGCCAGGTGGCGAGCGAGCTCGCAGCCGAGGCTGCCCTTCGCGCGATCCAGACCCTCGACGGGGCGGCCGCCACACTGAGCGAGAAGCTCCGCTACGCCGTGGCCTCGGCCAACCGCTCGATCTACTCGACGGCCCAGCAGCAGCCCGAGTACGCGGGGATGGGCACCACGCTGGTGGCCCTGCTCGCCGATGGCGAGCGCGCCGCCCTGGCCCATGTGGGCGACAGCCGTGCCTATCTGGTGCGAGGCGACCGCATTCGCCAGCTCACCGACGACCACTCGATCGTGGGCGAGCTGCTGCGCCGAAACGAGATCAGTGAGACCGATGCCCGCGAGCACCCTCATCGCCACGTGCTCACCCGGGCGCTGGGTGTTCGCGAGACCGTGGAGCCCGATCTGGCCGAGATCTCGCCCACGGATGGGGACGTGTTCATGCTCTGCTCCGACGGGCTGACGAACCACGTCGAGGACCACGAGATCCCCAAGCAGGTGAGAGACGAGAGCGACCTCCAGGAGCTCTGCCAGTCCCTCGTCGACGTCGCCAACCAGCGAGGCGGCGAGGACAACACCACCGTCCTCGCGATCCGCTGCGAGTAACGCCCCCAGCTCACGAAGGGGCCAAATCCCTTTGTGAGGGCTCGTTGCCGGAAGAGCCTCGTGGGCTCTTGCCCGTCCGGGTCGCTCAGCTGGGGTGGCTGCCGCTTCGCTCCTTGCTGCGACGCGCGGCGGGGCGGGGTTCATTCCTCAGAATGGCTCGGCCGGGACAGGGTGGCCCGCGCAGCGGCGTGGACAGCGTGTCGCCTACGCGGCTT
>NYZB01000134.1 GCA_002687015.1 Deltaproteobacteria bacterium | reverse complement strand
TTCCCATCCTCGAGATCGGAACCAGCGCGAAGATGCTCTCCATCGTTCCGCTCATGGAGGGCGGCGGTCTCTTCGAGACCGGCGCCGGGGGCTCGGCACCGAAGCACGTCCAGCAGTTCGAGGCCGAGGGCCATCTGCGTTGGGATTCGCTGGGCGAGTTCCTCGCTCTGGCTGCATCCCTGGACCACCTGGGCGAGCACTTCGACAACGCCGGGGCGCGGATCCTGGGCGAGACCCTCGACGAGGCCACGGCCCAGCTACTCCTGAATCGCAAGGCGCCCTCGCGGGTCGTCCACGAGCTCGACAACCGCGGAAGCCACTTCTACCTGGCTCTCTATTGGGCCCAGGCCCTGGCGGCCCAGAGCCATGACGCCGGGCTGGCGGCGCGCTTTGCCCCGGTCGCCGATGCGCTGGTCGGGAGCGAAGCGAAGATCCTGGCAGAGCTGAACGAAGCCCAGGGCGCCGCCCAGGACCTGGGCGGCTACTACAAGCCCGACCCCGAGCGCGCGGGCGAAGCCATGCGACCGAGCTCCACCCTGAACGAGATCGTGGCCGGCATCTAGGCCGGCTCAGGACAGGCCCTTGCTGGGGTCGATCAGGTACTTCTGGCCGGTGGCCTGCTGGCCGTAGGCGCGAACCGCCTCGAGCTGCAGGGCCTCCGCCAGGGAGACCTCCTTCGTGTAGTGACTCGCGAAGGTCGTCTTGATCTCGCTCGCGACCTGCTCGCGGAGCTCCTGCGCCCTGGCCGGACCGATGCGCTGCAGGAAGGGCGGCAGCAGCCAGCCGCCGATCCCCCAGGCGATGCCGTAGTTGCGGATCAGCTCGGTGGGCTGGGGATCGAGCCCGCCATAGATGTAGACCTGCTTGTGGGTCGTGGAGCCGTAGCGGCTGAACCCGCTCTCGGTCCGGCTGGCCGCCCGCTCCATGCAGGTCAGGATCTGGCTCGCGAGTCGACCCCCGCCCGTGGCGTCGAAGGCCAGGGTGGCACCGGTCTCGACCAGCGCTTCGGTGAGATCGTTCATGAAGCCGTCGTCGCTCGAGTTGCAGACGTGCTTGGCGCCAAGGCGCTTCAAGAGCTCCACGTGCTCGGCCTTGCGCACGATGTGGACGAGGGGAATGCCGTCGCGAAGGCAGACCTTGTTCAGCATCTGGCCCAGGTTCGAGGCGGCCGCCGTGTGGACCAGCGCGGAGTGCTCCTCCAGCTTCATGGTCTCCACCATGCCCAGCGCCGTCAGCGGGTTCACGAAGCAGGACGCGCCCTCCGCCGGCGCGGTGCCCTCCGGTAGCGGGAGGCAGAAGCCGGCGGGCACGCACCGGAGCTGGGAGTACATCGAGCCCCCGAGGATGGCGACCGTCCTGCCGAGCAGGGCCTGGGCCGCATCCGAGCCGCCGGCCTCCACGACGATGCCCGCACCCTCGTTGCCCACGGGCAGCGCGTGGCCGACGCGCGCCGCGACGGCCTTCATCAGGCCGGGAGGGATCTCGGCCCGCAGGACGGGGCGCTCGGCCGTGCCACCCGCGCTCGCGGTGCTCATGTCCGCGGGGCCGAAGAGGAGCCCGAGGTCCGACGGGTTGATGGGCGCCGCTTCGATGCGAACCAGCACCTCGTCCGGCCCGGGCACCGGTGTCTCGACCTCGGCGAGCGAGACTTCGAGGGTGCCGTCCTCACGCACCAGGGACTGCATCTGGAGGGCGCTGGACATGGGGCTCTCCTCGTCAGCCGATCGGGTCGAGCACGACCACGGGGATCGTCCGCTCGGTGGCCTTCTGGTAGTCGTCGTAGGGCGGGTAGAGCTCGGCCATCTGGCGCCAGATCTGCTCGCGCTCCTCGCCTTCGGCGACGCGGGCGCGCGCCGAGACGGCCTTGGGGCCGACCATCAGCTCGCATTCCGGTCGGGCCTCGAGGTTCCGGAACCAGAGCGGGTGCTCCGGCATGCCCCCCTTGGAGGCGATCACGACGTAGCTGTCGCCGGCAGGCCCGTAGATGAGGGGCAGGCTGCGCGGCTCGCCGGACTTCCGGCCCGTCGTCGTGAGCAGCAGCGTGGGGAGCGGCCCCGGGCCCCCCAGAGGCGTCGAATCCCACATGTGGGCCTTCTCCGGGTCGCTCCGGTAGAGCTCGATGTGCTCAGCGATCCACGGAATCTCCGAGAAGCTCGGCATGGCATCTCCTTTCGTAGGAGCTGGGGTACGCGGAGACGAGAGTATTCCGCGTGCTCTGCGGGTCCGCATCCGGCGCGGGATCCCACTCCACGGGCCCCTCCGGGTCGGCGTCGACCCACCGGAAGCTCCGCGAGCCGGTCGAGCAGCGGCCGGCTTGTCCCGTTCTGGTTCGCGGGGTTCCAATCCGCCCCGACGCCTCCAGCGACAGCGCGTCTCCCCTGCGCCTGCCTCGCGCCGCAGCCGGCTCGCGTCTTGCAATCCGTTCAGGGAAGCGCGAGTCGCGGAATGGGAGCGACGGCGAGCATGGGCCACGACGAGCGGGAGAGCAGGTACCCGAGCCCGGTGCCGCCTGCCAACGGTGAGGTGGCGGCGTTGCTCGACAGGATCGCCTCGCTCCTCGAGGTCCAGCACGCCGATGGCTTTCGCGTGCGGGCCTGGCGGCGGGCCGCCGAGCAGGCGAGGCGAACCCCGGAGCCCCTCGCCGACCTCGTGCGGGATGGAGGCGCCGACGCACTCCTGCCGATCCCGGGCTTCGGGCGTTCGATCGCCCGCCAGGTTGCAGGCTGGCTGCGCACTGGGCAGTGCGGCTACCTGGTTCGCCTCGAGGGGGAGACCGAGCCCGAGGACCTGCTTCGCACACTCCCGGGTGTCGGGCCCGAGCTGGCCTCCCGGATCCACGAGGCCCTCCACGTCGAGACGCTCGAGGAGCTCGAGGTCTGCGCCCACGACGGTCGCCTGGCCGAGGTCGAGGGGCTGGGGGAGCGACGCTGTGAGGCCATCCGCGACGCCCTCGCCGTGAGGCTGGCGCGTCGCCGCCCACCGCCGCCCAGCCCCGCGACCGAGCCGCCCGTGGGCCTCCTGCTCGAGGCCGACGCGGCCTACCGGGAGCGCGCGGCGTCGGGGACCCTGCGCCGCATCGCGCCGCGGCGCTTCAACCCCGAAGGAGAGGCCTGGCTCCCCATCTGGCACGTGGACCTCGAGGGTTGGCACCTGACCGTGCTCTTCTCCAACACGGCCCTCGCCCACCAGCTGGGTCGGACACGGGACTGGGTGGTCGTCTACGCCGGGCGCGACGGCGAGGAGCGCCGCTACACGATCGTGACCGAGCGTCGCGGGCCCGATGCCGGTGCCCGGGTGGTTCGCGGGCGGGAGGCCGAGACCCGCATCTTCCTGAGCGCCAAGGCCCTGGTGGAAGGCGAGCACGAGCCCGGATCCGCCGATGCCCCGGACCCGCCCGGCTAGCCGGGCGGGAGCCCTCTATGGGTCGATCAGCACGCCCGGGTTGAGCAGCCCACCCGGGTCCAGCTCGCGCTTGGCCGCTCGCAGTGCCCGGGCGAAGAGCTCGGGCCGCTGCCGGTCGTAGCCCTCGCGGTGCATACGACCCACCGAGTGGTGGTGCGTGCTGGTGCCGCCCGCGGAGAGGACCGCGTCGGTGGCGGCCTTCTTGATCGCCTGCCACTGCTCGATCTCTCCTCCGGGCGTGCCGCGGGTCGAGAAGGTGTAGTAGGGCGCGGGACCGTCGGGATAGACGTGGGTGAAGCGGCACGAGAGGGCCCCGCCGCCCGCGACCTCGGCGAGGGTCTTCTCGACCCGCGCGCGCACCTCGCGGTCGAACTCGGGCCAGCGATCCCAGGTGATCGAGGTCTCGAAGGTGTCGGCGATCAAGCCGAGGCCCGTGATCAGGTTCATGCCCTTGCCAACGCCGATGAAGGCGCTGCGCCAGGCGCCGACGGCGCCTTCTCGGCCGGTCGTCTTCTCGCTGGCATCGGATACCCGGATCTCGTCGTCACCGATCTGCCCGCCGCACTCCCGGGCAATCCCGACCGCTTGCTGGATGTTGACCTCCTGGGGCAGCTCCGCCGACTCGAAGCCCACGATCAGCAGGGCCTGGCTGCCGTCGAGGCCGGCATTCTTCGCCTCGCGCGGATCGAGGAGCCGCAGGTTCGCCGGCCACAGCTTCGCCTGGGCAATGTGGCGGGCGGCTTCCGCGCTCGCCTCCCAGGAGTCGAAGCGCACACCGGCCGTGGCGCGGAAGCGCGGACGCCGCTGGATGCGCATCCACGCCTCGCTGATCACACCGAGGATCCCCTCCGAGCCGATCGCAAGCCGATCGGGGCTGGGCCCTGCCCCGCTTCCCGGCAGACGCCGCGATTCCCACCAACCCGAGGGAGTCAGCATGCGCAGGGATTCCACGAAGTCGTCGATGTGCGTGTGGTTCGTGGCGTAGTGCCCGCCGGAGCGGGTCGCGATCCAGCCACCCAGGGTCGACCATTCGAAGCTCTGCGGGAAGTGACGGAGTGTGTAGCCGTTCGGACGGAGGGCGTCTTCGAGGGCCGGCCCCAGGATTCCCGCCTGGATGCGCGCGGCGCGCGAGGTCTCGTCGATCTCGAGCACGCGGTCGAGGCGGTCCAGGTCGATCGTCACGCAGGGGGCGTCGTCCTCGGGAACGGAGACCCCGTAGACGACCGAGGATCCGCCGCCCCAGGGAACGGCGCGACAGCCGTGATCGGTACAGAAGGCGAGCACCCGCTCCAGCTCATCTTCGTCGCTCGGGTGCGCGACGAAGTCGGGCGGGTTCGGGAACTCGCCCCGAAACGCCAGCAGGCGCTCCGTGAAGTGGCTTCCGTAGTGGTGGAAGGCACGCTCGTGCGGATCGCTGGCGCAGAAGGGAGCCAGCCCGGCATCGGGCTCGATGCGCGGCGGGCGCAGCTCGATGCTGGCCAGGGGGACGGCCTTCGGCACCGGAAGGTCGCGTCCCCATTCCTCGGAGAGGCTCTTTGCGAAGCCCACCCTCTCTTCGTGAGAGGGCTCGTCCGACTCGAGGCCCCAGGCCCAGATGCTGCGCCGCGTGCCCGCGCTCATGGCCCTGCTCAGCCCGGCATCCCGGACACGCCCGAGATCCAGGGATGCACGAAGAGCAGCACCGCAAAGGCGACGGCTGCGGCGATCAGCGGCGTCACGTCCGCCGAGAGCGGCAGCGGCTCGGGCTTCTCCCAGGCGCCGTCGCGGCGGTTGATCAGGATGATCTCCAGGACGGCCCACACACCGAGACCTCCGAAGAGCACGAGCGAACGGGAGTCGCCGTTGGCGAGCAGGTGGGCTCCGGCCCAGGTGGCCACCCCCGTGAGCTGGGGGTGGCGCAGGAAGCGCTTCAAGTTGGTCGGCACGCCCGAGCCCAGGAAGAGCAGGAGGGCGGCGACCATCAGCAGGTTCGCCGCCCAGCGGCTCCAGGCCGGCACCGCGTACAGCACGCTCGGCTCGGCGCTCCGCCACCCCACGATCATCAAGCCCATGGCGACCAGCAGCCCGAGGGAGAAGAGACCCTTGTAGGGCCCCTCTCCCCGTTGCTCGATGAAGCGGGCGCGAGCGGAGGCGCCCACGCTCGGAATGAAGTGGACGCAAGCCCACAGCAGGACCCCGAGGATCAGCAAGACCACGATCTGCTCCCTTTCTGGGCCCCGGCTACTGCGGCCGGGGCCAGTCGTCTGGGCGCGCCTGGGCGTCGGTGCCGCCGTCGCAGAAGAACACGGAGCCCACGATGAAGCGCGCCTCCGGTCCAAGCAGGAAGGTGATCAGGGCGGCGATCTCCTCGGGCTGGCCGTCGCGCCCGATGGGCATGGGAAAGGCGTCCATGGCGGGGCCGATCAGGGGGTCGGCCCGGCCCTCGGCGACCATGGCCGTGGCGGTCTTGCCCGGTGCGATGGCGTTGAGGTTGATCCCCTCGCCGATCCACTCCGACGTCGGTGCCTTGCGGCGAACCCAGTGCGCCAGCGCGGTCTTCGTCGCCGGGTAGGCGGGGAGCGAGCCGACATCGTCAGCGATCTTGCGGGCGGCCTCCTCGTCGCCGGAGAGGCAGGCCTCGATGAGAGCCGCCGGAACCATGCCGGGCGGCACCGTGGTCGTCGAGTTCGAGCTCAGCACGACGACTGCGGGCGCATCGCCCCGTGCCAGGTTCCCGCGCAGACCCGTCAGCAGATCGATGGTTCCGAAGTAGTTGAGACTCGCCAGCAGGCTGCCCGCCCGATCGGGTAGCCCCGAGAGGCCGGCGCAGGGCACCAGGCCGTCCAGCACGCCGTCGGATTGCTCGCGGATCTCTGTGATGGCCGCGGCGCGGCCCTCCGGAGTCGAGAGGTCCGCGACCACGTCCGCCTGCTGCACGTCGACACCGATGACCCGGTGTCCCTCCTCTACGAGCCGTTTGCTGAGTGCCGCTCCGATGCCCGACGCCGCTCCCGTGATGGCGATGGTCTTCATGGGGTCCTCCGCAGTTTCCGAGCGGTCTCGGTGGTGGGCTCCGGAGGGTATCACGGCACGCACCCGGCGGCGGGCCTCCCTTTGCCAGCGTGCCCTGGCTCCACGCGGCGGTTCGAGGAGTCTGCGCGGAAGAGGCTAGATCCGGTGCCTCGAGGCGAATCCCCGCTTGCGTCGGTGTGGTGAGGGACGCCTGGCCACGCGAATGGTGTGGTTGCCGGAAGGTTGGTGAGGGAGAGAGGGTCTTGGGCGTGGGTGCACCGGCCGGGGAGCCGGGCG
>NYZB01000133.1 GCA_002687015.1 Deltaproteobacteria bacterium | reverse complement strand
CTGCGTCCACGCAACGCCGGAAGCAGGGCGTCCCGGCCGAGCCATGAGCGTAGGGTGCCCGCCGCCCCGCGATCCCACGAGGAGGAGCGAAGCGGCCTCCGAACCGTCGCGCGTCGCAGAAAGGAGCGAAGAGGCTCGAACCCGCAGCGGCGAGGGGATCGCCGCGTCGGGAGGGGGGGGCTACTCCCCCAGCTGGATCTCGATGATGGTGCGGTCGGCGTAGCGGCCGGAGAGGCGGGAGAGGAAGAGGCCGGCGTGCATCTGCCAGCCGTACTTGGCGATGATCGCGTCGAAGCCGGGGGCGGCCGCCGTGAGGTCGTCGATCATGTGCGCTCTCCCCGCGACCCAATCGCCGGTCACCCCGCCCGTCGCCGTGCAGGGCGCCAGCTTCACGTGGGAGTCGTTGCGGATCCTCTTCACCTTCCACGAGGTGCGATTCGTGTAGACGTAGAGAAGCGCACCGTCCGGATCGGGCGCAATCCACACGGGGGTCTTCACACCCTCGCCATTCTTGCGAAAGGTCTCGAGACTCACGTAGCGCTCGTCGCCGAGCTCGCGGACCTGGCTCACGGCTGGACCTCCATACGCAGGAGACGGTCACCGGAAAAGGTGCCGACCCAGAGCACGCCACGGTGCTGCAGGGCCACCGACGCCGCACCTCCGATGATCGGCGGATCGTGCTCGAGCACGGGTGTCACTTCGAGACGGTCTGGATCGACCGCCACCACGACGAAGGGCATGCCGCAGGTGCCCCCCGGCTTCTCGGGGCAGGAGGCGATCGCGCTCGTCGGCCCGCTCTGCCCCGCCGCGAGCAGGCGGCCGTCGGGAGTCCAGGTCAAGTTGTCGACGTGGAAGCCGAGCTCGACTTCCCGGCGCATTCCGCCATTGCGGTCGACCCTCACCAGGGCACCCCGCCCCCACGAGGCATAGTACACCTGGCGTCCGTCCGGAGAGACCTCGATGCCGTTCGGAGCGCTGTCCTCCGTGTGGGGAACGGCCTGCCAGCCCTGCTCCGGGGACCAGGCCAGGACCTCCCCCGTCGACCAGCCCATCATCACCCTCAGCATCGTGACTGGCGTGGCCGCCTTCGGCATGAAATGGGTGGCGAGAAAGCTGCCGTCGCCGAGGCCCACCACGTCGTTGGCCATCACCCCGTCGGGCAGGGGCACGCAGCCGCCCCATCGCAGGGCTGGAGGATCGCCCGGCGAGAACTCGAAGATCTCGATCGCCTCGCGGCCTCCGTGATTGACGACGTAGAGCCGGTCGCCGTCGAGATCGATGCCATGGGGGGAGAAGCTCCGCGCCTCTGGCGCGGCGCTGCAGCCGGGCTCGCCGAAACGGGCCGCACCCACGGCCTTCTCGGCGGGAAAGAGCGGGACCCGGCGGCCGTCCTCGGTATGGAAGGCGATCAGATCACCGGAGTCCTCCTGCTCTCGTGGGTTCTCGGGGAACTGGCTGACCAGGAGCCAGGGGCTGTCCGGCGCCGCCGCGAGATCCTCCGGGTTGTGGAAGCCGCAGATTGGCGTCATCCCCTCGCCGGGGTCGCAGTGCTGGACGTGCTGCACGTCCGCTCCACAGGCCGTGGCGCCGAGGGCCGCCCCGAGCAGGAGCCCCCGCACGCTGACGCGAGCCGGTCTCGGGAATGTGAAACGCGCATCGGCCTTCCTCGGAGGGTCGTGCACGCTGGAGTCTTCGGAGACGGGCTCGCGTCGCACCCGCAGACCGCTGCGCTAGAGCGCCGCGAGAATGGCGTCGGCGCCCGACACGTCGAACTGCCTGGGCTGCTCGACGGCCAGGTGGGTCACGACCCCGTCCTCGGCGATCAGGGCGTAGCGTTGGGAGCGGGTGCCCATCCCGAAGTCACTGGCGTCGAAGCCCAGACCCACGGCCGTGGTGAACTCCGCGGAGCCGTCGGCCACCAGGGTCACCGAACTGCCGGCGCCGCGGTCCCGCGCCCACGCCTCCATCACGAAGGCGTCGTTGACCGAGAGACACAGCACGGCGTCCACACCCCTGGCCTCGAATTCGGCGGCCTTTTCGATGTAGCCGGGGAGGTGCTGGGCCGAGCACAGCGGCGTGAAGGCACCGGGCACCGCGAAGAGAACGACCTTCCTCCCCGAGAAGATCTCGTCGGTGCTCGCTTCGCCCTGGCCCTCCGGCGTCACGATCTTGAGCTTCATCGAGGGAATCTTGTCGCCAACCTGGATGGCCATGGGTTGCTTCCTCCTTGCGGCCCGGCGGGTGCCGGCGGATCTGCATGTTCGCACATTCCCCGGAGGCCGGGAGGCCAGGCCCTCGTGTGTGCTCTGCTGCGCGACGCCCTAGCCTCGGACGATGGCTGCGCCGAGGATCGCCATCGCCCTCTCCCGCGATTCGGGCGCGTTGCGAAAGGGCCGGGGCACGCACTACATCGACGAGGCCTACGCGAGCGCGGTGGTCCAGGCCGGTGGCCAGCCCAGCTACCTCGCCATGGTGTCCGACCCGGTCCAGGGGCTTCGCGACCACGCCGGCCTCCTGCTGCCGGGGGGGGATGACTTCCCACCCCCCTCGCCCTACCCGGATGACGTCCGCTTCCAACCCGTCGATCCAGGGCAGCGCGCCTTCGACGAGGCGTTGATCGCAGAGGCACGAGGCCAGGAGCTTCCCATCCTGGGCATCTGCTACGGGATGCAGCTCTTGGCGCTGACCGCCGGTGGCCGGCTGCACCATCACGTCCCCGCGGATTGCCCGGGCGCTGGAGAGCACCAGCTCGATGCGCCCGGGGGTCGTCATGCCGTGCGCTTCGAGCCCGGCTCCCGTCTGGCAAGGCTCTTCGGCCCGCACCTGGATGTGAACAGCCGCCACCACCAGGCGGTGGCCGAGCCCGGTGCAGGCCTGCGGGTGGTCGCCAGGGCCGACGACGGCGTGGTCGAGGCACTGGAAGGCGGCGAAGGCGTCTTCCGGATCGGCGTGCAGTGGCACCCGGAGACCCTTCCTGCCCGGGATCGCCAGCCGCTCTTCGAAGCCTTCGTGGCGGCCTGCCGCGGGGGTGGCTAGCGCCCCCGGGCCGAACGGTCCGCGACGGACAGGGGATCGCGGAGCCAGCGCCAGTCGAGGAGCCCAAGCCTCACGCGGTGCCAGGTCGCGGCACCCCCCAGGCTGCGGTGGAAGGCCTCGCGAATCGCCGCGCCGCGCGCGTGAGCGCGGGTGTCGGCAGGCGGCTCGTGACGCGCGCGCAGGACCGCCTCCGAATCGCAGAGCTCGCGGATCGCGCCGCGCTCGCGCAGCCGCCTGTGGCCGCCGCGGGGGCCGAGCTCGTGGTAGCGGTGATCGGTGCGCAGCATGCGGAAGGCCAGGCCGCGCAGCCTGCCCTCCTCGCCCCCCGCATCGCCGGCCGAGACCAGGCGCGCGCCCTCGCGGGCCAGGACGGGCCAATCGTCCCGGGATGGGACGTCCCGTCGCAGCAGGGAGCGCTTGGCGATCCAGTCGACCCGATCGACGAGCCCGTCCGGATCCCGATCCAACAGCGTCAGGGTCTCCTGCCACATGTCGAGGATCCGCCGTTTCCAGGCCAGGTCCGGGGCGCCGAGAACCTCGCGAACCCGGTCGAGCACGGCCTGCTGGATCTCGAGCGCCGTCGCTTCGCCTCCGCCACGGAGCCGCAACGGGGTGCCCGGGTTCGCGCTGAGCGCGCGCAGCGCGCCAAGTGGGTCGACGAGCACCGGCCAGCCGGCGTCCGGCTGGGCCTCGATGGCCTCGAGCACGAGGGCCGTGGCGCCGGTTCGCAGCACCTGGCTCCAGTCGCACAGGTTGGCATCTCCGAGCATCAGGTGGAGGCGGCGGCGGCGCCCGAAAGCGCTCCAGGGGCGGAAGAAGAGATCGCGAACCTCGACCAGCGGTCGGCGGTCGCCGTGGGTGAAGATCGCCGAGAGCACCCGGAGATAGGGCGCCCTCTGGCTCACGTGGAGAAGCGGGGACCTTCCCCAGACGATGCTTCCGGCACCCGCGTAGAGCGCGCGGGTCACCAGGAATGCAGCGCTCCCCTCCACCGCCGCACGGAAGTAGAAGCGCTGATAGAGCGCCGTGTGGAGGGGCATCATCGGACGCAGAGGCCACTCCACCCACGCGAGCTTGCGCATCAGGAGGGCGGGGTCGGACTGCAGCCGTGCCGCGACCCGCATCGGAAGGGTCTGGAGGCCCTGCCCGGCCCGGCGCCAGCGAGCGGCCCACGAAGACGAGAAGCGCGCGATCAGGCGCGCGAGGCCCAGGAGACCCAGACCCGCCAAGGGGGCGAGCAGCAGGAGAAGGGGCGCTCCGGCGACGAGCAGGCTCACCAGCACCAACCACGCGAGAGCGGGCAGGGTGAGCAGCCAGCACAGCGCCCAGAGGGGGGCAATCAGGAGCCGTTGGGCCACGGGCAGCGGATCGTCGATCCAGTAGCTCTCGTGGGAGCCGAAGGTGTGGCCCTGGCTGTCGACGTTGCTCTTGAGCAGGCGCACCTCGCCTCGCCAGCCGCGCCTCGCGAGCTCCTGGTTGACGTCCTCGCGCAGCTCTTCGGCGAGTGCGTCCTTGGCCGCCTCGTAGTGGAGGAGGCTGAAGGGATCCCGGCACTCGGGGCTCGCGATCTCGAGCAGACCGTGCTCGAAGGCGCGCGGCGTCCCTTCGTAGTGGAAGGACATGCCGTTCTCGAGGAAGCGGCCGGGCTTGGCCCGCAACAACGAGAGGGCGCGCGGCAGGCTCTTCACGCGCGTGGCGAGGTATTCCTCGAAGAGCGGATAGAGGGCGAGATTGGTGGGCCGGGTCCCCTCCCCGCGCGCCGGGAAGTAGACCACCGCGTACTCCGTCTCGATCCCCATGACTCGCTCACGCATGAACGAAGGGGAGGCTAGGCGAGAAACCCGCGGGCGGCGCCCGCCCCGGGGTCAGTCCTCGCCCAGGTCGAGGGCATCCCGATCGAAGAGCTCGGCATCGTCGCCCCCGTCCTGCCGGCCGGGCGTGTCGAGATCCAGGAGCTCGTCCAGATCCCAGGCCGCCTCCTCCTTCTCCGAGAGATCGAGGGCATCGACGTCGAAGGCCTCGGCGTCCGTGGGGATGCCGGGCTCGACGGGAGGTTGCGATGCGGGCGGGAGGGCCGCCGGCGTGGGCCCGGGAGTGGGAGCTGCGATCGTCGGCGGATTCGGGGACTCGGGCGCTTCGCTCGGGCTCGCGTCGACGGGCGGCCGAGCCGTGGGGACGCTCGGGGCCGCAGACCTCCGAGCCGTGGGTGCGTCCGGGGCCGCGAGGCTCTGGGCGCGGCGTGCGAGCGCGGGATCGAGGCGGCGCGCAGCCCCAGCGATGCGGCTGGCGAGCTCGGGATCCGCGTCGGGGAGCAGCGCGGCGAGCAGGAGTGCCGCGGAGGGGCCATCCGCGCGCGCGGCCAGCCAGCCGGCCAGGCGGAGGCAGAGATCCGGCGGACCCGTCGGGACCGCCCCGCTCTCTCGTCGCGCGTCTCGAAAGAGGCGCAGCGCATGGGAACGATCTCCACTCGCGACGGCCGCCCACAGCGCCTCCAGGCCATCGGGCTCCGGATCGTCGCCGACTCCCCCACCCGGAGCGGGATCGGGCTCCGCTCGCGACTGACCCGCCGTGGACCCCGTGCTGTCGGCGAGACGCGCGTCGGCTCCCGTCACGCGCAGCAGGCCGGCGGCCAACACTCCGAAGGCGAAGCCGCCCACGTGGGCCCAGTAGGCGATGCCGTCGCTCGCGCCCGAGACGTCCAGGAGTTGAGCGGTCGCCAGCTCGTGCGCGAACCACAGGGGCAGGAGCAGCCATGCAGGCGCCGCGAAGGTCCCCCAGAAGAACCCCAGCCAGTAGGCGAACTTGATCCGCACCGCGCCGAACACCACCAGGAAGGCGCCCATCGCCCCGGCGATCGCCCCCGAAGCGCCGATCAAGGGGGTGGTCGCGTTGGGGTTCTGCAGACAGAACAGCAAGGCGGCGGCGACCCCGGACGCCAGGTAGAACAGGCCGAAGCTGCTCCGGCCCCAGCGATCCTCGAGGAAGGGCGCCGTCAGGAACAGGAAGAGGAGATTCCCGAGTAGGTGACCCCAGCCACCGTGCAGGAAGAGGTGCCCGAACAGGCCCCGGACCCGCGGTGCCGCCGGCACCAGGCCATAGCGGCGCCAGACATGCCGCTCGAGAGCGGCTTCGGCCGTGGTCGACAGCTCGTCGAGCCGGGCCTGCTCGGCGTCCACGACGTGGACCGGGATCGGGACCTCGCCGGCGGCCAGGCTGGCCCTGAACTCCTTGCGAGCCGTAGCGCCCTCGTCGCCGAAGTGATCCGCCAGGAGCTCGCCGGGCTCGAGGTAGGGATGGGCCGCCCAGTACTCGTGGGCGCTCTCCGCCGCCCGCTCGAACTGCTGCACCGCCGGATCGAACTGGGACGACACCAGCGTCACGACGCAGACGGCGATCAGCAGGAGCGTCAGCCAGGGGCGACGTGTCAGAGGGCCGGTGTCGTGGCTCCAGGGCAGCAGCATGCCGGCCCTGGAATCGGCAACCTGGAGGTCCCGCTGAAGTCACGGGTCGGGGCCGGGCCAGGCCGGGGACCCCGGAATGGAGGAACGCCCGAGTGCCGGAGGGGCCGCCGGCGCTCGGGCGTTCGCAATGGGGGAGTCACCCGTCCCCCGTCGTCGTGGGGAGCTCCTGGATCAGCTCAGGGCGGCGTCGCCCCGCTCCCCGGTTCGGATGCGGATGACCTCCTCGAGGGGCTCGACGAAGATCTTCCCGTCTCCGATGCGCCCGGTCTGGGCCGCCTCTTCGAGAGCCTTGGCGACCTTCTCGGCCTGGCCATCGGTCACGGCGACCTCGATCCGGATCTTGGGCAGGAAGTCGACCACGTACTCGGCGCCCCGGTAGAGCTCCGTGTGGCCCTTCTGTCTTCCGAAGCCCTTCACCTCGCTCACGGTCAGACCCGTGACCCCCAGCTCCTGGAGGGCGTGAGTGGCGTCTTCGAGCTTGAACGGCTTCAGGATGGCAACGATCTTCTTCATGACTTCCTCCTAGGACTCCGTTGCGAGCTGGCCCGCGGGCCGCATGGAAGGCGTGGCGCCGATCTCGTCGGCGACGCCCAGGGTCGTGGCCCCGAAGTCGTAGGCGTGACCGCCGTGCTCGGCGAGGTCCAGGCCCTCGAGCTCCTCGTCTTCGCCGACCCGCAGGCCCATCAACAGCTTGACCGAGCCGAAGATCGCGAAGGCCGAGACCACCGTGGCGGCGCCGTAGGCGACCACGCCGAGTGCCTGGGCACCGAGGCTGTGCGCGGGGTTCGTCGAGAAGAGACCCACGGCCAGGGTTCCCCAGATGCCGCAGCTCAGGTGCACAGAGATCGCGCCCACCGGATCGTCGATGCGGATGCGGTCGAAGAAGAGCACCGAGCCCACGACGATCAGGCCGGCGATCGCACCGATCGCGACCGAGCCCAGGATCGACACCGAGCCGGCCCCCGCCGTGATGCCGACCAGACCGGCGAGCACGCCGTTCAGGGTCATGGAGAGATCGGGCTTCGAGGCGATCCCCCAGCTGGCCGTCATGGCGGCAATGGCACCCGCTGCAGCCGCGAGACAGG
>NYZB01000132.1 GCA_002687015.1 Deltaproteobacteria bacterium | reverse complement strand
TTCCTATCGTCCGGAGCTTCCGGTCGAGTGGGAGTTGGGCCCGCCACACTGACGGCGTCTCTCGCGAGCTGCGAACCCGCAATCGGGGAGATCCGCAGGTCGAAGGCCAATTGACGGAACCCTGGATGCTGCGGACGAAGAGGAGGAGCTGGGCCACGAAGGGGGGCACCTCGACGCGGTCGTGCTGGATCTGACCCTGCCCAGGCGGGATGGCGCATCAACACTCCCCGATCAGGCCTGGCGCAGCGCCTTCTCGACCTTCGCGATCAGCGTCTTCATGGGCGCCGGCTTGTGGAGGACCCCGGCCAGACCTGCGCCGTGGAAGCGCGCCAGCATCTCCTCCTCCGTGAACCCGCTGTTCAGGATGACACGGACGTCGCTGCGAATCGCCTGGAGCTGCGCGAAGGCCTCCTCTCCGTCCAGCTTCGGCATGTTGAGGTCGAGCAGCACGCAATCGAAGCCGTCGGGATCACTCCGAGACGCCTCGACGGCTTCCTGGCCATCTTCGACTTCCACGACGCTGTAACCCGCGGTCTCGAGCATGGCCACGATGACCACCCGCACCGGTTTCTCGTCGTCGGCGACGAGGATCCGTTTGCCCTCCGCCACCGCGGCCGTCGAAGGCACGCTCGCAGCGCGCTGCCCGTCCAGGGTGGTGATCGGTAGCCAGACGGAGAAGGTGGTGCCAGCTCCCAGCTCGCTCTCGACCGAGACCTCGCCCTTGTGGGACTTCACGATTCCCAGGACCGCGGCCAGGCCGAGGCCATGGCCCGTGTTCTTCGTCGTGAAGAAGGGGTCGAATATCTTCGCTTTCGTTTCCGGGCCCATGCCCTCGCCGGTGTCGCCGACCCAGACGTGAATGTAGTTGCCCGGCTTCAGCCGCGGGTGGGAGTCAACCTGTTCGACCTCTCCCGGACCCAACGAAAGGGCCCGGGTCCCGACGATGATCCGTCCCGCCTCGTTCCCTATCGCATCCGAGGCATTCGTCATCAGGTTCATGAAGACCTGACGAAGATGGCTCTGATCGCCAAAGACACCGAGAGGCGAATCGTGCGTCTCGAAGGACATCGACACCTTCTTCGAGAGCGCGGCCTTCATGAGCTCGCCCAGCTCCTTCACCAGGAGATTGCAGTCGAAGGCTTCCTTCGAGCTGGAACCCCGGCCGGCATAGGCCAGCATCTGCTTGCACAAGTCGGAGGCGGCCTCGCAGGTGGACACGATCGTGTCGAGATTCGACCTGGCATCCGACTCCTCCGGAAGCGAGAGCAAGGCGAGCTCGGCGTTTCCCATCACGGCGGCCAGCAGGTTGTTGAAGTCGTGGGCGATGCCGCCGGCAAGCGCGCCGATCGCCTCGGCCTTGGTCGCCTCTCGAAGCTGCGCTGACATCCGGTCGTGCTCGATCGCCAGGCCGACCATGCGCGCCGAGATTTCGAGCAGCTCCATGTCGAAGGGACCGGGAGCGGCGGGCTCGTCTCTGTAGAGTGCCATGGCTCCGAGGACTTCGTCACCCGTGGCTCCGGTCACGGGAACAGACCAGCACGCCGACACCCCGGCGATCTTCGCGGCTTCGCGCAGGTCCTCCCACAGCGGGTCCTCATGGATGTTCTCCACGACGACCGGCACACTCCAGAACGCAGCCGTGCCACACGATCCCACGGTGGGGCCGATCCGGAGCCCTTACACCGCGCGGTTGTATTCCGGGGGCATGCTGGGGCCTGCGGCCACGGACACGTGCTCCCCGTCCGACTCCACCAGCAGGATCGAAGATCGGCATCCGTCCGCCTTCGATTCGACGATGCGGACCATCGTTTCGAGTGTTTCGGCCAGCGAGCTCTTCGATCTGGACGGGGCTTCCGGCCGGTAGATCGTGGCTTCATTCGCGCGATGGGACTGCGCCAGCGCGACGACGCGCCCTTCGTCGCTTCGCACACGCCAACGCAGCATTCTCCAGTCGCGGTCCCGGGTCAGGTGCCGCGCGAGGAGTTCGCCCTCTCCGGTGTCGAGTGCGTGTTGCAAGGCCGGCCGATCGTCGGGATGGACCCATCGACCATGGGTCTCGTGATCAGGTCATCGACACTGAGCCCGTACGCCTCCACAAAGGCCCGATTGACACGAGGCGCTTCGCCCGGCCCGGTGGACTGAAGCAGCATGGGTTGGCTCGAGTTGGAGGCCATGGGTATGTGTATCGGCTTCCAGTTGGATTCATTGACAGACTAGTGGACACTGGTTCGCGACGCTTCGGAGCTGGGAGGGTGGAGTGGATGCTCCAGGGATCCAGTCGGGCAATACCCCACCTCTCCCATGGATGGGGATTCCGCCGTTCAGGCTACCTGCCACCAGGTGAGGTAGCGTTCGATGATGCTGCCGACTCCGGACAGCAACTCAGCGGCGCTGGACGCACTCCTCCCGGACGCCATGGCGCAGAAGGCGGAGGCGGTCGGCGTCAAGAAGGCGGTGATGCCGGCGGACCGGCTCTTCGTCCTGGCGGTGCTTGCGGGCGCGTTCATCGCGTTTGGTGCGGTGTTCGCGACCACGGTCTCGGCGGACGTCCACCCTCTGATCGGCTGGGGGCCGACTCGCCTCCTGGCCGGAGTGGTCTTCTCGCTGGGGCTCGTGCTCGTGATCGTGGGTGGGGCCGAGCTCTTCACCGGCAACAACCTCATCGTGATGGCCTGGGCCAGCGGCAAGGTCTCCAGCGCGCAGCTGCTTCGGAACTGGGCGATCGTCTTCGCCGGCAACCTGGTGGGCTCGCTGGGTACCGCCGCCATGGTCTTCCTGTCCGAGCAATACACCTTTGGCTCGGGGGCGGTGGGCCGGACGGCCATTGCCATCGCCGAGCACAAGCTGGGCCTGGGAGTGGTGTCGGCCTTCTTTCTCGGCGTCCTCTGCAACGTGCTGGTCTGCCTCGCGGTCTGGCTCGCCTTCAGCGCGCGAACCACCACCGACCGGGTGTTGGCCATCGTGCCGCCCATTGCCGCGTTCGTGGCGGCGGGCTTCGAGCACTCCGTCGCCAACATGTACTTCGTACCGGTGGGCATCCTGATCGCCGGAACCGGAGACTTCGCCTCCGATGCGCTCTCCTGGGGTGCATTCGTGTGGCGCAACCTGATCCCCGTGACGCTGGGGAACATCGTGGGTGGGGCCGGACTCGTGGGTGCGGCCTACTGGTTCGTCTACCTGCGGCAACGGCCGGACGCGGGCTGAGCCGGCTGCCAGCGGCAGGGCGCGAGGGGGCGGCCCAACTGGGAGGTCACGCCGAGAGCACGCCTGACGGGAGCTGCCACCACCCCGGGCGCTCGAGCCCCCCGCCTGGGTCGCCTAGCCTGACGCCCCCCAAGGGGACAGGCCTGACAGCCGACTCTCGGACCTCGAACCCCCTTGGGTCCTTCCACTCGCTCACCGACGGGTCCCTCACGCAAGCCTCACGCCAGGGTTGGCGAGAGCTCCGGTAGGCTTCTTCTCCGACTGGGGAAGGGCAACCCTGAAGGGGCTCCCATGCGTCCTCGTCGATCTGCTCTCCCCGCCGTCCTCCTCGCCGCCGTCGCATTCGGCCTCTCGTCCCCCGCGCTGGCCGTTCCCATCACCGTCCAGGTCGATGCAATCGCGTCGGGCACCTTTGGCGGCACGTCCTTCACGGATGCGGCCGTGACCTTCGTCGCGACGGGGGATACCGACGACATCGACGACTTCGGGACGGCGCACCGCATCATCAACCTGTCGATGAGCCTGACCGTTGCGGGCCTGGGGAGCGCGGTCTTCACGAACGCCACACACTCGATCGTGAACCACGGGACCGATCGGGCCGGGCTCGCGGACATCGACGACAACGCGGGTCTCATGTTCGTCGACGACCCCATCTTCGACACCTACGCCCTCGACACCTCCGTGGGTCCGATCGTCGGCCCGGTGACCTTCAGCACGGGCTTCGACTTCGATACCTCGGGCGGGCCCTTCGAGATCCTCGGGGTGCTCGGCGGTACGGCCACCTTCACGGCCACGGTCCCCGAGCCGGGAACACTCGTGATCCTGCTCGGCGCGTTCGCCGCCTTTGGGCGCCGCGCACCCCTCGATGCCGGGGCCCGCAGCGAGCCGTAGGCGTCGTTGCCGGGTGGGCGGTAGCGCGGTGACTCAGCCTGCCAGCCGATCTCGCGCCGGCAGAGCCAGGCGGACTCTCGATTGGGCTAGGAGCTGAACCCGATCCGATCGGTCCAGCGTTCCCGCCGCCATCCCCGCCGGTACATGCAGGCGTCGAAGCGCTCGCGGTCCACGATCCGTCCGTCCTTGTCGGTGAGGTCGTGGCAGACCTTGCGAGCCTCGCGGAAACGACCCTCGCGGCCCTTGGGGATGTGCCAGGGGTTCTGGGGACCCGCCGCACAGCCCAGCAAGAAGAGCGCGAGCAAGCCGCCCGCGCAGACCCTTCGCGCCATGGTCTAGGAGCCGCTCGGGATGTCCCGGAAGGGCACGCCCTTGTCGGACCGGTGCTCTCCCGGCAGCCCCAGCACCCGCTCGGCGATCACGTTGCGCAGGATCTCGTCCGTGCCGCCGGCGATCCGGATGCCGGGCGAGCCCAGGTAGCTCTCCTGCCACATGGCGTCCTGGGGCGCGACGGAGGAATCCATGACACCACCCATCACACCCTGCAGCTCCATGGCGAAGGCGGCCAGCTCCTGGCTGAAGGGCGCCCCCACGGCCTTGCCGATCGAGCCTTCGGGCCCGGGCGTGGCACCGCGGGAGATCGCGGACATCGTGCGGTACCCGGTGTACTGGAGGCCCTTCGAGGTGATGAAGGCGTCGGCGAGTCGCTGGCGCACCGCCGTGTCCTCGATCGCCGGGCGCCCGTTCTTGCGGCACTCCCGCGCCAGACGGAAGAGGTCCTTGGTGCGCCCCGCACCGCCTCCGGCGCCGATCGAGACCCGCTCGTTCATGAGCGTGGTGATCGCGACCTTCCAGCCCTCGCCGATGCCACCGACCCGGTACTCCGCGGGCACGCGCACGTCGTTGAAGAACACCTCGTTGAAGCCGGCGCCGCCGTTGATCTGCTTGATCGGCCGGCACTCGACGCCGGGGGCGTTCATGTCGACGATGAAGTAGGTCAGGCCGTCGTGCTTCGGCAGCTCGGGATCGGTGCGCGTGACGATCATGCCCAGGTCACAGAAGTGGGCGCCGGTGCTCCAGATCTTCTGGCCGTTCAGCACCCACTCGTCGCCGTCCTTCACGGCCGAGGTGCGCAGACCGGCCAGGTCCGAGCCAGCGGCCGGCTCGCTGAAGAGCTGGCACCACACCACCTGGCCGCGGGCCATCTCCTTCAGGTAGCGCTCCTTCTGCTCCTCGGTCCCATGGGTCATCAGGGTGGGCCCGAGCATCCCGTGGCCGATGCCGTAGATCGCGGCCGGCGTCTTGAACTTGCCCTCTTCCTGATTGAAGATCACGTTCTCGAGGCGCCCCATCCCCTGCCCGCCGTACTCCTTGGGCCAGGTCAGGACGGCCCAGCCGTTGTCGTACTTGGTGGCCTGCCAGTCCTTGGCCTTCTGGATGGCGCCCTCGTCCTCGCGCTCGCCGAGCAGGTTCGGCGAGACCTCGTCGGGGTTCAGGGGCTCGAGGTGCTGCTCGAGAAAGGCGCGGGCCTTGGCTCGGAATTCGGCTTCCTGGGGAGTGTCGTCGAAGTTCATTACGTCGTCCTATCTGTTCGTCGAAGGTCTGCGGCTCGCGCCGCGAAGAGGGGTTCGGGCCAGGTCGGCGCGTCAGCCCCCGATGGTCTTGTCGAGGCGCTGCACCAGCTTCTCCCGCCACTCGTCGGGCGTGCCCAGCGCGTGCGCAGTGCCCTTGGCACGGCGGTAGAAGAGATGGCAGTCATACTCCCAGGTGTATCCAACACCGCCGTACATCTGGATCATCTCTTCCGTGGCCAGACAGAAGGCGTCACTGGCGGCCACGCGCGTGCTGCAGGAGGCGACGCCCACCTCTTCGCTCCCCTCGGAGAGCGTCCAGGCCGCGTAGTAGCCGTTGGACAGGGCGATCTGGATCTTGCAGTACACGTCCGCCATGCGGTGCTTCAGCGCCTGGAAGGAGGCCACCGGCCGACCGAAGGCGAAGCGGCTCATGGTCTGCTCCTTGGTGAGCTCGAGCGTCCGTTCGGCGCCGCCGATCTGCTCGTAGCCGAGCAGCACCGCGGCCCGATCGAGCACGTCGCTGGCGACCGCTGCGCCCTCCCCCGCTGCGCCCAGCCGCGTGGCCGGGGCGCCCTCGAAGTCGACCTGGTAGAGGGGACGCGAGGGATCGAAGCTCTCGAGGGGGGTGCGCGTCACGCCGGCTCCGTCGAGGTCGACGAGCGCGAGCGAGGTGCCCTCTCCCTCGCGGGCCACGACAACGGCGATGCCCGCAGCGCCCGCGTCGGGCACGGGCAGCTTGGTGCCGTTCAGCTGGCTGCCGTCGAAGCTCACCTGGCAGGTGCCGGGATCGAAGTCGCCCAGGCCCTCGGCCAGTGCGAAGGTGCCGATCAGCTCGCCGGCGGAGAGGCGACCGAGCAGGTCCTTCTTCTGGTCCTCGCTGCCCGCCTGCAGGATGGCCTCCGTCGCCAGGTACACCGACGAAGAGAAGGGGATCGGCGCCAGGCTGCGCCCGACCTCCTGGCTGATCAGCACCAGCTCCAGGTAGCCGAGGCCCGCGCCGCCGTACTCCTCGGGCACGGCCGCGCCGAGCCAGCCCATCTCCGCAACGCCCTTCCAGAGCTCGGGGTCGTGGGTTCCGCTGCCTTCCAGGACGGCGCGGCACTTGTCGAGGGTCGCGTGCTCCTCGAGGTAGTCGCGCGCCGTCTGCTGGACGAACTTCTGGTCGTCGGAGAATTCGAGATTCATGGGGTCCTCAGGTCATGGCGTTCAGGGCGCTGCCCGCGCGCTTCGATGCGACAGCAGCGGGATCGGCGGGGCATTATAGGCGGGATGCCGGTCTACCGCCTCGCCGACGAAGTGGCCTTCCCGCCCCCCGAAGAAGCCGAGCCGGGCGGCCTGCTCGCCGTCGGGGGAGACCTGCGACCGGAGCGCCTGCTCCTGGCCTACTCCATGGGGATCTTCCCGTGGTACGACGAGGAGCCCATCCTGTGGTTTTCGCCGGAGCCGCGCATGGCCCTGTGTCCCTCGGAGCTACACGTGGCCCGGCGGCTGGAGCGCACGCTCCGCCAGGGGCGCTTCGCGTTCAGCCTGGATCGGGCTTTTCCGGCCGTCATCGAAGCCTGCGCGCAGGCGCCGCGCAGGGAGCAGGACGGGACCTGGATCAACCCGGACATGATTCGCGCCTACACGCGGCTTCACGAGCTGGGCTTCGCCCACTCCTGCGAAGCCTGGCAGGGCGGCGAGCTGGTCGGCGGGGTCTACGGCATCTCCCTCGGCTCGGCCTTCTTCGCCGAGTCGATGTTCCATCGCGCCACGGACGCGTCGAAGGCCGCCTTCGTCACGCTGGTCCGGGAGCTGGCCGCCTGGGAGTTCACCCTGATCGATTGCCAGATGCACACCGACCACCTGGCGCGCTTCGGAGCCACCGAGTGGTCGCGCGAGCGCTTCCAGACGGCTCTGGCGCGAGCCACCGCCGTGCCGACCCGGCGCGGCCCCTGGCGGCTCGCGGAATGAGCCAGCGGGTTCCGCTCGGCGACCCTCCGCCCTTGCGACCGGAGGCCGCTCAGGTCGTGCGCACGCCCGCCTTCAAGGCGTCGCGGAAATCGGGGTGAGCGATGCCGATCAGCGCGGCGGCCCGCTCGGCAACCGTCAGGCCCTGGAGCTCGGCCACACCGTACTCCGTGACCACGGCATCGAGCTGATGCCTCGGGGAGGTGACCAGGGCACCGGGATCCAGGACTGCGCTGATGCGCGAGATCACGCGTCCCCCGACCCGCGCCGTGGAGGGTAGGCAGATGAACGAGCGATCGGAGTTCTCGAGACCGGGCCCCCCGGTGAAGTCCTCGTGCCCGCCGATCCCCGAGTACTGCTCCCCGCCCCGCGTGTCGGCCACGACCTGCCCGGCCAGGTCGAGGGCCAGTGCACCGTTGATGCAGACCATGTTGCGGTTCGCGGCGATGCGCTCAGGAGCGTTCACGTCCTCGACGGGCAGGAAGCGCACCGCGTCGTTGCCGTCGAGCCATTCGTAGAGGGCCTCGCTTCCCCCCGCAAAGGTCGTGACCGAGAAGCCCTCGTAGAGGCCCTTGTGCGCATTCGAGACCTTGCCGGCGCGGTGCAGCTCCATCAGCCCGGTGGTGAACATCTCGGAGTGGACCCCGTAGTCCCCGCCCGGCCCGGCGGCCAGGGCCGCGACGACCTGGCTGGGAATGCCGCCGATGCCCGTCTGCAGCGTGCTACCCGGCGCGACGAAGGGCGCGATGTGGGACGCGATGCGCTCCTCCACCTCGCCGCCGCCGGAGTCGGGCACGACGGGCAGCGGCCCGGGAGCCTCGATGATCACGTCGGCCAGATCGACGTGGAGAGCGTGGGGAGCCTCGGGCTCGAGCCCGACGGTGCGGGGCAGGGCCGGGTTCACCTCGACGATCAGCACGCGGTCCGGGTCCTGCCCCGCCGCGCGAAGCTCGTGGGTCGTCGCGCCCGCGTGGAGCGACAGGCTCATGGTCCCACGCTCGTCGGGGGGGGTCGCCACGGTCCCCATCACCCGCGGCCTCAGGCTCTCCAGGATACGGGTGAAGCGACGGAAGTCGGCCGGCACGAACTGCACGTCGTGGCCGGCGCCGCGCAGCCCCCGCTCGACGGGTCCGAAGAATCCACTGCGCAGGTGGATGCCCGGCCGCGTGAAGACCTTGAAGAGCCCCATGAGCAGGGCCGCGAAGACCGTCAGCTCCTCGAAGTCCTCGCGCTCTCCCAGCGCGGTGAGGAGAGCCGGCGGAATGCCCGGGCCCAGCGGCAGCCCCAGCGTATCGCGCGGCAGCAGCAAGCTGGCGGCCTCGGCCGCCGTCCTGCGTTTCGAAGAGGGAACGTCCACTTGACCTCGTGTCCTCGCGACCGAGTGTAGACGACTCGATCGCCGCACGGCCCAGGTCGAAGGGCCATCGGCCTCCGATCCGCGATCGGGTCGACTCGCCCTTCGCCCTCCGTGTCGCCAACGGCCACGCTGCAACGACGACCCTGGGTCGCACGGCCTCACCTGGCGGTGCAGTGCCCCTCAGTGCTGCCCGGTCTTCCGGCCCAGGGCGATCCGCGCGAGCGTCTGCAGGCCGGGGTCCGGGTGATTGCGTGCAACCTCTTCGAGGGCCAGGCGGGCTTCCCTGCTCCCGGCAAAGCGCAGGGTCAAGATGGCGGTCTCGGGCGCAGGCCTGGGCCAGTCGAAGATCACCTGGCGGAGGCGCTCGGCGTCGAAGGCCGGAGAGCGGGCAGCGGCCTCCGCCGCGGCGGCCCGCACGGCCGGCGTCTCGTCCTCGAAGGCCCGCAGGGCAACCTCGAAGCCGCTGCTTCCGGCCAACCCGGCCGCACGGGCGGCGGCCACCGCCCGCACGTCGGCATCGGGGTCGCTCGCAACCAGGCCACCGAGAGTCGACAGCTCGGCGTCACCGGCATGGGCGGCCCCGGCGGCGCGAAGCCCGGGGTCGGCCGCCTCGAGCAGCGCCCGGGTGCGCTCGGAGCCCAGGCTGCCTTCGAGATGGCCGAGTGCGAGGTACAAGACCGCCGGGGGCCGGGGATGCGCCGTCAGCCGGCGCTCGAGAGCCTCGCCCAACGCGGGTGGACGCGCCGCGCCGATCCACGAGAGGAGCACCCGGCGGCGCGGCTCGTCGCCTTCGGTCTGCAGAAGGGCATCGACCAGGAGGTCGGCCACCTCGGGCGAGGTGGCCGCGGCCGCATCCTCGATGCTGGCGAGCCAGCGCACCGCCGAGAAGGCCAGGGGGCGCTCGGCGCCCGCCGCCAGGGCCGCGAGGTGGCGCAGGCCGTCGGGCCCACGCCGCGCGACGCCGGGAAGCGCCCAGTAGTGCTTCAGGAGGCTCAGGGCGCCGAGGCTGGGGCGCCGCACGAAGGCCTGGTCGCGGCCGGCCACGATGACGGTGCGCGCCCGGACCTCGGGTACCGGGAAGCGGCCTGCCCAGAGCGAGCCCGACGGGACCCGCGCCACCGCGACCAGGATGCGCAGGCCCTTCTGGAAGCGCACGTCTCGCGCCGCAGCCAGCTCCTCCCAGGCGAGCTGGATCTCCCCGTCCTCGGGCTTGCGCCCGAAGACGACCTGCTCGAGGGCGAAGGGAGCCACCCATCCCGACCCGTCGAGCGCCCGAGGCTCGCCGACCACTCCGACCCAGACCGCACGGCTCTGGGCCGCAGCCTCGAAGATCCTGGTGCCGTCGGCCGCCTGCGGGCCGGCGCCGGCACTCGAGCACAGGAGCAGCAGCAGCGCCGCTGCGCTGCCGCCTCCCCGGAGTCCCGGTCTTCGCGGCTTAGGGGTTCGGAGGCTGGAATCCCGGCGTTCCATCCACATCTGCGTACAGCGCGTTGGTGACACCCAGCGGCATGGTCCCACTCTCGCCCACGTTGCCGTCCAGGAGGTTGGCGAGCGTGGTGTTGCTGCCCGCTGCCAGGTCGCTGGGGAAGACCGGGAACATCGGGCTGCAGCTCCCGTCGCTGCCCTTCACGAGGACGACGAACCAGGTGTCCTGGGTCAGGCCGACGAAGGGCACGACCACCGTCGTGTCGAGACGATCCGCACCGCTCACGGGGTGCACGTTGACGACGCTCAGGTCGAAGTCCCCATCGCCCGTCGTGACCGGATTGCAGTCGCCCTCCGCCAGCACCTGGGCCGAGCCCGCTGCCGGGACGAAGAGGTAGGGGTTCAGGGGGTCGACCGGGGTGGTGGCGGCGTTGGCGTAGATCTCGATCGTGTCGAAGGCCGCCCAGGTGGGGGCCTGGACCCGGATCTCGAGATCCACGTTGCCGTTCGTGCTGGTCACGTCGGTCGAGCCGCCAAGGGTGAGGTCGGCAATGCCCCCCGAGCCGTCCTGCGCCAGCAGGCGCGTCTGGACGTAGATGCCCTGGCCTCCCACCACGCGACC
>NYZB01000131.1 GCA_002687015.1 Deltaproteobacteria bacterium | reverse complement strand
CGGCCAACGAGGGGAAGCCCCACACGCGGCTTCCCTCCTCGAGGTTCTCGATGACGCCTCCCCGCGCGCCGATGAAGCTGCCCGCACCGATCTCGAGATGACCGCCGACACCCGACTGAGCCATCATGATCACACGATCCCCGAGTCGGGTGGAGCCGGCCACCCCGGTCTGGGCGACCGCGATGACGTGCTCCCCCACGTCCGCGTTGTGCCCGATCTGGACCAAGTTGTCGATCTTGGCGCCTCGCCGGATCCGCGTGGAGCCCAGCCGACCGCGGTCGACCGTGCTGTTGGCGCCGATCTCGACGTCGTCCTCGATCACGACGTTGCCCACCTGGGGCACCTTCTCGTGCTCTCCCCGCTCGTTGAACTCGTAGCCGAAGCCGTCGCCACCGATCACCACGCCCGGCTGGAGCGTGACCCGATCGCCCAGGGTGCATCCCTCGCGCACCACGACGCCCGGGTGCAGCCAGCCATCGCGGCCGACCCTCACGTCATCGCCCAGCGACACCCGCGCACCGAGGACCGTCCCGGCGCCGACCACGCAGCGCGCCCCGACGACGGCCAGGGGACCGATCGAAGCGCCGGGATCGATCTGGGCATCCCCGGCGACCACGGCCTGGGGATGGATGCCCGGCGCGGGTCGCGCCACCGGGCGCAGCCAGGCCGTGGCGCGCACGAAGTCGAGGTTCACCTTGGGCGAGCGGATCACCGGCCGGCCGCCCACGTCCAGACCCGGTGGCGCGATCAGGGCGCCGATCTTCGAGGAGGCCAGCGCCTCCGAGAAGGAGGCGGAGCGCAGGAAGCCGAGGTCCCTCGGACCTCCGGCCTCGAGGGTCGAGACGTCCTCGATCTCGACGTGGAGGTCCCCCTCGATCGGGCGGCCCCCGAGCCGCTCGGCGATCTCTTGGAGCTGGATCGCGAACTCCTAGCGTGCGAGCAGGACCGGCACCGGCGAGGTGCGCACCACCGCCGACGCGTTGCTGCCGAGGAAGTACTCGTTGATCCGGTTGCGGCCGAAGGCGCCCATCACGATCAGACCGGCCCGTGCGGCCTTCGCCGTGTCCACGATCTTGACGTCCGGCCGGCCCAGGGTCGAGGACGCCTCCCGGACCGGCACCGTGAGAGTGCCCAGCAGACGGCGCACCTCGTCGAAGCGGGCCGCGGCCCGGCCCTTGTCCTTGGAATCGACGAACACGTGGACGGTCTGCTCGAAACGCGCCGCCAGCTCGACCGCCAACTTGGCGGCGATTCGCGACCCGGGGGAGCCGTCGAAGGCCAGGACGATGGGGCCGCCGAATTCGGAGCCCGGCGGCACCACGGCCGCCGACTTGGTCGTCTTGCGGAGGGTCCCATCGGCCGTCGAGCCGATCAGCGCCGTCCGGCAGCCGGCGTGCTCGCCATCGCGTCCGAGGATCACCAGGTCCACGGCCTGGCCCCGCTCGACGATGCGATCGTCGGCGATCCCACGCACCGCCTCGGCGCTGCACTCGCTACCGGCGCCCCGCGCGGCTTCGGAGAGCCGCCGGCAGGCACCCTCGGCGCGGGCCTTCAAGAAGGCCTCCACGCCGTCCAGGTTCGGCGAGGCGACACCCAGGCTCTCGGCCCGCAGGCCCTGGGTCACCTTGTCCTCGATCACCGACAGCCCCGAGAGGCGGGCGCGCAGGCGGGACCCGAACGCGACGCCATATCGCTCGGCAGTGTGGGCGGCATCGGAGCCGTCGGTGGCAATCAGGATCGTCTCGATCATGGAGTTCTCCGCGCTGGAGCAGCGCTTCTGCGTTCTCTAGGTCAGCAGCCGTCCCAAGGGTGTCCCCCAGACCAGCTTCAGGAGGCGCCGAATCAAGCGGCCCTTCCGGGCCCGATACGGAAACCAAAGAAACTCGGACTTCGTGCCCATGCGATCGATCACGATCGTCTGGGCATGACAGTAGCTTCGCAGACCGGTCTCGCCGTTGACCTGGCCGATGCCGCTCTCGCGGCGCCCGCCAAAGGGTGCCTCGGGCAAGCCGTAGGTCACCATGCAGTCGTTCACGACGACTCCACCGGAGCCGAGCCTCTTTGCGATCTCGGTGCCCCGGCGCTTGTCCCGGGTCCAGACGCTGCCGCCGAGCCCGTAGCGGGTCTGGTTGGCGAGGCGGATCGCCTCTTCCTCATCGCGAACGCGCATGATGGGAAGGATGGGGCCGAAGGTCTCGTCGCGCATCACCTGCATCGAATGGTCGACGTCCGCCAGGACCGTGGGCTCGAAGTAGAGGCCCCGGTAGTCCGGATTGCGTTGGCCCCCCGCCAGCACCCGCGCGCCGCGGGCGCGCGCATCGGTCACGTGGGCTTCGATCACGTCGAGCTGGGGACCGTGGATGATGGCGCCCACGTCACTCTCGCCTTCGGGCCCCTGGCGCAGCTCGGAGGTCTTCTCGACGACCCTGCGGGTGAAGTCGTCGGCGACCTCCTCCACCACGTAGACCCGCTCGGTCGAGATGCAGACCTGGCCGGAGTTCGCGAAGGCCCCGAAGACCGCGCCTCCCGCAGCGCGTTCCAGGTCGGCGTCCGCGCACACGATCATCGGGTCCTTGCCGCCGAGCTCGAGGGTGCAGGGGATCAGCTTGCGCGCGCAGCTCTCGGCCACCTTGCGCCCCGTGGCCACGCTGCCGGTGAAGGAGATCTTGTCGACGCCCGCCTCGACCAGCGCCGCACCCGTCTCGCCGTCACCGCGTAGGAGCTGGAACACGTCCTGGGGAAGATCGGTCTCGGCGAGCAGCCGCTCCACGAGCTCGCCGGAGCAGGCCGTCGTCTCCGAGGGCTTGAGCAACACGGCATTGCCGGCCGCCAGCGCCTGGATGGTCGGATTCAAGGACAGCAGGAAGGGGACGTTCCAGGGCGTGATGATCCCCACGACCCCGAGCGGTCGGTAGGAGATCAGGAGCCGCTTGGTCTTCATGAGATGGAGCGGCACCGTGTGGTCGGCGAGGATCCGCTTGGCCCGCTTGGCGTAGAACTGGAGCGCATCGCAGGCCCCGACGATCTCCGTTGCGAGCACCTCCTCGCGGGGCTTTCCGGTCTCCTGCACGATCACGTCGACGAAGTCCTGCTCGTGGTGCACCAGGTGCCGAAGCGCGCGCTCCAGGACCTGGCGCCGGTCGGCAAAGGAGGTGGCCGCCCAGCCCGGCGCGGCCTTCCGGGCCCGCTCCACGGCCGAGCGCACTTCCTCCGCGGTCTGGACGTCGATCTCCCCCATCTCCCGGAGGGTGGCCGGACTCCGGAGCCGCAATCGCCGGCGTCCACCGGCAGAAGGCTCGCTGGGCTCGACGAGGGCCATGGGGGGTCTCTCCGACTCGGGGCCTGACCGAGCGGTCCGGCGGTGACCGAGGGTACGAGAGCCCCGCGGGAAATGTCAACCGACTTCCCAAGAGGCCCCGGCGGGGGTCACAGACGCCCTCTCCGGGGTCTCCGAGAACGGGGGGCTCAGCTACCCTCGGGGTCCACGCCAGCCACCCAGCCCAGGATGTCCGTCTCGGTGATCATTCCCACCAGCACCTCGCCCTCGACCACGGGCAGACAGCCGATCTTCTTCTCGGCCATGATCAGGGCGGCCTCCTCGATCGTGGCGTCGGGCTCCACGACGATCGGCGGCGTGGACATGACCCGCTCGAGCTCGACGACGTGGAGGAAGGCCCGGCGCTCGGCGTCCCGGTGCTCCGAGAACACGGAGAGCGAGGCGCGAAGCAGGTCGCGCTCGGAGACGACGCCCACGAGCCTGCCGCCCTGGACCACGGGCATGTGGCGCACGTGGCCGAGCGTCATGATATCTTCGACGGTCGACAGGCGATCGGTCGCGGAGATGGTGACCAGCTGGGTCTCCATGATGTCGCGAACACGATCCTGCATTGGCAACGGGCCTCCCGGCCCGGGGGGCACGGCCGCCCGGGCGGGACGCATTCTAGACCGGGGGCGTCCCTGATGGCATCGGAAACATCCGACCCCCGCGACGACGACCCGGACGACGAGAGCCAGAGCGAGTCCGCCGGCTTCTTTCCCGAGCTCCTGCGCCGCGGCCTGAGCATGGGCTTCACCGGCTTCTTCATGACCGAGGAGGCCATCCGGCGGGCCTTTGGTGATTCGGCCCCCCGGGAGGTCATCGACTTCGTCCTGGAGCAGAGCGAGAAGACGCGCACGGAGTTCCTGGACCGGATGTCCCGGGAATTCGGCCGCACCCTCCAGGCCCTCGACCCGGTGGAGCTCGCGCGGCGACTGCTCGACGGCCGCACCATCGAGGTCAGCGCCCAGGTGCGCTTCGTGGCCGACGAAAGAGAAGACGAGGAAGGTGGGCCGTCCGTGAGCAGGAGAGTCTCCTTCTCCTCCTCGGGCGGTGGGCGGTCGGAGGAACGAGAGCCCGAATGAACACACCTTCCGAGGGGGCCGTCGCGCCTCCGAGCTCGGGCCGGGCAGCCGCCCCGGCCTGGCTGCGCTTTGGCGGCTGGGTGCTCACGGCCATCGGCCTTCTCTACCTCGTCGTGGTGCACCACGGGCTCGGGCCGCGGCTGGCCGGGGATCGCTGGTGGCTGCCGACCAACTTCCTGAGCGAGGTCAGCCCCGAGCTCCTCCCGCCGGCGATGGCCCTCTTCGGAGGCATCGCGCTCGCGATCACCGCAGCGGTCTTCCTCGCAACCCGCTCGGCGGTGGCGCGATTCCTGGCGGTGACCCAGCTCGTCGGCGTCGCTCTCGTCGTGACCTTCGGCGTGGGCTCGACGCTCGCCTGGACCTTCTTCCACTGGCGCTGGTCGATGAGCCTGGCCCTGCTTGCCGTGGTGGTGGCCGCCGTGCTCACGGCCCCCGTCCTCGCCGAAGCCTGGCGAAGGCTCCCGGTCTGGGCGCGCGTGGCCACCTACCTCCCGGTCTTCGGCGCCGTCGTCGCCTACGAGCGCAACGTCACCGGAACGGATCCCGACCTGTCCTTCGCCCTCTCGCCCTGGCCCGTGGTGCAGATCCTCGGGCTCGAGCTGGTGGGCAGCTTCGTGTCGGCCGTGTGGCTGGGAACGGCCGGCGGGCTCGCCATCCTCGGCAGGGAGAAGCTGGGTCGGGCGCTGGCCATCCCAGGGGCACTGCTCTGTGCGGTCGCCTTCCCGCTGGTCTTCGTAGGGGCCGGGTCGCGTCTCGGCCTGCTTCCCTTCGCCGCGGGGCCGGCGATCTTCCTCCTGACCACGGTAGGGGGGGCCCTCGCCCTGGGATTGGCCTGTCTCGGAGCCGGTGGCGGAAGGGATGCGCTGGCGGCGCGCAGCCGGCGCCTGGCGCTCGGAGGCCTGCTGGCCGCGCTGCCGCTGATGGTCGGTCAGGGGCTCACCCTGCTCGACTACACCGCCACACGGGAGGGTCGCGCCCAGGAGGTGATCGCTGCGCTGAAGCTCTGGATCGAGAGGGAGGGTGTCTACCCCGACACGCTCGACGACCTGGTGGCCGCCGGAGACCTCGCGAAGGCCCCCACGACGCGGATCGGCTTCGCGGGGCTCGGCGACCGGGATTTCAGCTACCAGAGCTTCGGGACCAACTACGTGCTCGAGTTCTCGGCGCCGCGTTGGGTCCAGTGTGCCTACAACCCGCCCTGGGCCGATGCGCTGTCGGAGGAGGAGCTGGCGGAGCTGGAGGAGGAGGGCGAGGAGGACCTGGGCGGCGCCTGGTCCTGCCCGCGCAGACCGCCCGAGCTCTGGTAGCTTCGAGCGATCGCTCCTTCCTCCCGATCCTGCCCTTCGTGCCGCGTGCCCCGGAGAGAACCCGTTTGAGTCGCGACCGGTCCCTCTCCGTGGGCGAGCGCGTCGACCGGGCCCGACGTCTCGGGCTCACCTTCGCCAGGGTCTACCTGCGCATCCGCAGCCACCGCTTCATGGCGCGGCGCCTTCGGCCCTCGGACATGGCGGAGCGCTGGCAGGCCCTGCACCGCACCAACGCGGAGGAGATCTACGACGTGGCGGTCGAGCTGCAGGGCTTGATCCTGAAGGGCTGCCAGTTCGCGAGCGCCCGGGCCGACATCCTGCCGAAGCCCTACCAGCAGGTCCTGGGACTCCTGCAGGACCGGGTTCCGCCCCACGATTTCCCGGTCGTGCGCGAGCTCGTCGAGGAGGAGCTGGGCCGACCGCTCGAGGAGGCCTTCCAGTCCTTCTCGGAGCGACCCATCGCGGCCGCCTCCCTCGCCCAGGTGCACGGGGCGACCCTCCTGGACGGCACGCAGGTGGCGGTGAAGGTGCAGTACCCGGAGATCGCGGGGCTCGTGCGCGGCGATCTCAAGAACCTGCGCGCCCTGTTCCGCGCCGTCGGTTGGCTCGAACGCGACTTCGATCTCATGCCGCTGGTCGACGAGCTCGGCGCGAACATGCCCCGCGAGCTCGACTTCGTGAACGAAGCGGCGAACGCCGAACGCATCGCGTCCTTCTTCGAGGATCGCGATGACGTCGTGGTGCCCAGGATCCACCACGAGCTGACGACCCGCCGCCTGCTGGTCATGGAGCGCATGCACGGCCTGAAGATCAGCCGTACCGCCGCGCTCGGCGAAGCCGGCGTGGACCTGAAGGCCGTGATGACCACCCTGATCGAGGTCTTCGCCGAGATGATGCTGATCCGGGGCTTCTTCCACGGCGACCCCCACCCCGGCAACCTGCTCGTCGAGCCCGACACGGGCCGCCTGGTCCTGCTCGACTTCGGCCTCGCCAAAGAGCTCCCCGAGCAGTTCCGCGAGCAGGTGATGCACTTCGCGGCGGCCCTGCTCCAGGGCGACGTCGACGCCATGGGCGAAGCCCTGATCGTGCTGGGCTTCGAGACCCGCGACGGCCGGCAGGAGAGCCTCCATGAGATCGCAGCCCTGATGCTCCGGGTCGCGAAGGAGATCCGCGAGCAGCGCCGGGTCGACCCGGAGACCGTCGCCAAGCTGCGCGAGGAGATCCCGGATCGGATCCGCGAGAACCCCATCGTACGGATCCCCCACCACCTGGTCCTGGTGGGACGGGTGCTGGCGCTCCTCACGGGGCTGAATGCCGGCCTCGGGGCGAAGGTGGACTTCTTGAAGCTCCTGATGCCCTTCGTGCTGGGTGTGCCCCCGGCCCGCGGCGGGGAGCGATGAACGACCTGCGGCTCGGTCTGGCCCTGGGTGCCGCCCTCCGCCCTGCCGCGTGGCAGCGGGTGCTGGGCCTGGTCGAGAGAGCCGACCAGCTGGGCCTGCACTCGGTGTGGCTGCCCGAGCACCACTTCCACCCGGGCGCGACGCCCTCACCCCTGATCGCACTGTCCGCCTTTGCGGCGCGCTCGAAACGGCTCCGCCTGGCGACGACCTCCCTGCTCCTGCCGGTCCAACACCCCCTTCACGTGGCGGCCCAGGTCGCGGCCCTGGATCAGCTCTCGGGGGGACGGGTGCTGCTCGGGCTCGGGCGCGGCTTCCGACCGCCGCTCTTCCAGGCCTTCGGCGTCGCGGCCAGGACCAAGCGCGACCGCTTCGACGAGGCGCTGGAGACGATGCTCGCCGCATGGACGGGAGCGGACGTGGCCCTCGACGGTCCGCACTTCGGCGCGGCGGATGCGGGGGTCTTCCGCCTTGGGCTGCGCCCGCATCAGGTTCCCCATCCCCCACTGGTGGTGGCCGCCTTCGGGCCCAAGGGCCTCGCCCAGGCCGCCCGACACGGTCTGCCCTACCTGGCCTCTCCTCTCGAGAGCCTTCCGATCCTGGAGGAGAACTACGGCGCCTGGCGGGCGGGGCTCGAGCGCGAGCTCGACCCGCGCGCGCCCAGCGTGCCGGTCATGCGCACGGCCTTCCTGGCCGCAGACGACACCTCGGCGGCCCGCGTGTGGGGGGCACTGGAAAGGGAAGCGAGACCCCAGACGGGCGGACCCACCCCCAAGGCCCTGGCCCGCGCCGCGGCCGGTGAGCTCGAAGACCGCATCCTGGTCGGCACCCGTAGCGAGGTCGCGGACCGGATCGCCGCCTATCGGGAGCGGCTGGGAATGGACCTGCTGGTCGTCCGCACCGAGGTCCCCGGCGCCAGCGAAGCCGAACGCGAAGCCTCTCTCGAAGCCCTGGCCGAGCTCGTCCCGGCAGCCTCCGACGAGCCGCACCGCTAGCCAAGGGGTCAGACCCCGTCGTTGGCGGCAGTGTCAGGAATCCGTGGCGGGGCGGGTGAAGGTGACGAAGGCCATGGCGGGCCGTTTGGAGGAGTCGCGCATGGCGAACTGCATGGTGTCCAGGGTCCAACCGGCGAGGGTCCACTCGTTGAGGATCTCTTCGAGGGTCTCGGCGCTGACGTCGCTGGTCTCGATCACCTTGTACTCGACGGCCACGAGCTCTCCTCAGGCAGACAGGCGCCGCGCCACGTCCGTGGCTGCGTAGGTCAGGATCAGATCCGCGCCGGCGCGTTTGATGGCGATCAGCGCTTCGTCCATGGCGCGTTCGCCGTCGATCCAGCCGCGTTCCGCCGCCGCATGGATCATCGCGTACTCGCCCGACACGTGATAGGCCGCGAGCGGCACGTCGAACTCGCGCGCAGCGGCGGCGAGAATGTCCAGGTAGGGGAGCGCGGGCTTCACCATCAACGCGTCCGCGCCCTCCTGGAGGTCGAGGCGCATCTCGCGAAGGGCCTCGCGCCCGTTGGGCGGATCCATCTGGTAGGCGCGCCGGTCGCCGAAGGAGGGCGTGCTCTCGGCGGCATCCCGGAAGGGCCCGTAGTAGGCGCTGGCGAACTTGGCCGCATAGGAGAGGATCGCGACGTTCTCGAAGCCCTGGTCGTCGAGGCGGCTGCGGATCGCCGCGACCCGTCCATCCATCATGTCGGACGGGGCGACCACGTCGGCGCCCGCGCGCGCGTGGGAGAGCGCCGTCTCGGCCAGTCGGGCGACCGAGGGATCGTTCAACACCTCCTCGTCCTGCACGATCCCGCAATGACCATGGTCGGTGTACTCGCAGAGGCAGACGTCGGTCATCACCACCAGATCGGCCACCTCGCGCTTCACCGCCTCGACGGCCCGCTGGGTGATGCCGTCGGCGGCGTCGGCGCCGGAGCCCCGCGCATCCTTCTCCTCTGGGATGCCGAAGAGGATGATCCCGGGCACGCCGAGGTCGCGGGCTTCCTTGCACTCGAGCACCAGCTGGTCGACCGAGTGGCGGAACACTCCCGGCATCGATGCGACGGGCTCGCGCACGCCGCTCCCGGGCACCACGAAGAGGGGGAGAATCAGGTCGTCGCGCGAGAGACGGGTCTCGCGCACCATCGCCCGCAGGGTCTCGCTTCTCCGGAGTCGGCGTTGTCGTGTTCTGGGAAAGCTCATGGGCTCCCTCCCTGCTGGCCGGACCAGGCCCGGGCCAGGGCCTCGATGCATGCCTCGACCGTGGCAGACTCGGGTTGAACGTCGGCCGGAAGGCCCAGCTCCGCCAGGGCCTCGGCGGTCGCCCCACCCAGCGCCACGACCGTGGCCCGGCAGATTTCGCGCGGATCGGCCCCGAGGCCGTGTGCGAAGCTCCGCACGGCGGTCGGGCTGGCGAAGAGGATGGCATCGAGGGCGCCCTCGGCCAGGCTCGCCCGGAGAGCCTGCCCATCGAAGGGCGCGGGCTCGGTGCGGTAGACCGGGACCACGTCCACCGTAGCGCCAGCCCCTCGCAGGGCGTCGGCCAGGCCCCGGCGACCCACGGCGGACTGGGGCAGGAGGTAGCGCCGACCCCCCAGATCACCTGCCGCGAGCAGACGATCGGCGAGGGCGCGAGCGTTGTAGCCCGCGAGGGGAAGCTCTCCGACCGCGAAGCCACTGGCCCGGGCCGCGCGCGCCGTCGCGGGCCCGACGCAATGGGCGGGTACCGAGAGCTGCCGGGGATCGAGACCTCGCTCGCGGGCCCGCCCCGCCAGCTGCAGCGCCCCGTTCGCGCTGGTGAAGAGGAGCGCGTCGTAGCGCTCCCAGTCGGCCAGGGCGGCGTCGAGTAGAGGAGAGGCGACGATCGGCACGATCTCGATCAGCGGGATCGCCACCGGCTCGGCGCCCGCCTCGCGGAGCGCTCCAACCCACGCCTCGGCCGTGGCCGCGGGGCGCGTGACCAACACACGGCGCCCGAAGAGCGGCAGGCTCTCCCAGGAATCGAGCTCGGCCCGGAGGCCCACCACGTCCCCAACGACGACGACCGCGGGCGAGCCGAGGCCGGTCTCTCGTACGCGCTCGGCGAGCACCTCGAGCGGCGCCTCGACCACGCGCTGACCCGGAAGGCTCCCTTCCATCACGGCGGCGGCCGGCGTGTCCGGGGCGCGCCCGCCCTCGATCAGGCGGTCGGCAATCTCGGCCAGGTTCCTCATGGCCATCAGGATCACGAGGGTGTCCGCCGAACGGGCCAGCCCGGCCCATCGGATCTCCTCGCGAACCCGCGTCGGGTCCTTGTGGCCGGTGACGACGGCAAAGGAGGCCGCGAAGCGACGATCGGTGAGCGGGATTCCGGCCAGGGCCGGAACGGCCAGGGCGGAGCTCACGCCGGGCACGACCTCGCAGGGCACCTGCGCTGCGCGGCAGGCCGAGAACTCCTCTCCCCCGCGCCCGAACACGAAGGGATCCCCTCCCTTCAGGCGCACCACCCGCTTGCCCGCACGGGCGTGCTGGATGAGGATCTCCTCGATGTCCGATTGGCTCCGGGTCGGATCTTCGTGGCCGCGCTTGCCGACGTTGATGCGGAGCGCCTCCGGCGGCGCCATCGCCAGCAGGTCGTTCAAAGCGAGGGCGTCGTAGACGACGACGTCGGCAGAGCGGAGCAGGCGCGCGCCGCGCAGGGTCAGCAGGTCGGTCGCGCCCGGCCCGGCACCGACGAGGAAGACGCGTCCCCGGGCTTCACTCATGCGAGCGCCTCCTCGCGGGCCTTCGCGATCAGGGCCTCGGCGCCCCGGCCCAGCGCCTCCTCGGCCGCACCCCGGCCGAGAGCGAGGGCCTCGTGCGCGGCGCCGCTCGCGTCCACCGCCACCACGCGGCCTCCGTCGGTCGCCAGCACACGGCCCCGCAGCTGCACCCGGCCCTCGGGACGCACGACCGCCAGGGCGGCGATCGGGGCGTGGCAGTCGCCGGAGAGGGCCCCGACGAAGGCCCGTTCCGCCGTCAGGGCAAAGCGTGCGGCCGCGTCGTCGAGCGCAGCGAGGTCTTCGAAGAGGGGGCCCTCCTCCCGGGCTTCGATCGCGAGGGTTCCCTGCCCCGCACAGGGCAGCAGAACCGACGGGTCGAGGCGTTCGTGGATGCGCTCTTCCAACGAGAGCCGGTCGAGGCCCGCACAGGCCAGGACCACGGCATCCAACCCCTCCTCTTCGAGCTTGCGCAGCCGGGTGTCGACGTTGCCGCGCAGGGGACGGATGACGAGGTCGGGGCGATGGGCCAGGAGCTGGCTCTTCCGGCGAACACTCCCCGTACCGACCCGTGCGCCGCGCGGCAGACCCTCCAGATGGGTCCCGCCCACCCGCCCGATCAGGGCGTCCCGGCAGTCGGCGCGCGCCGGGATCGCTGCCAGCCCGAGCCCAGGCGCGAGCTCGGCCGGCAGGTCCTTGGCGCTGTGCACGGCGAGATCGGCCCGCCCCTCGAGCAGGGCCTCCTCCACCTCCTTCACGAACAGGCCCTTTCCCCCCACCTTGGCGAGGGACCGATCCTGGATGCGGTCGCCCGTCGTGCGCACGGTCACCAGCTCGACCTCCACGCCCAGCGCGGCTTCGATGCGGCGCCCCAGCTGACCGGACTGGGCCAGGGCCAGGGCACTGCCCCGGGTCGCGATTCGCACCAGGCTCATGGAGCTTCCTTCGGGCGGTCGGGGGTCAGCGGGCTCACGCGTCCTCCGGCTCGTCATCGGCCTCGGCGCCGGGCGCTCGGGGATCGTCGAGGGCGAAGAGTACGCGGGCCGCTTCGAGGTGGGCCAACCCCTCCTCCCGGTCCACCTCCTGTCGGAGGCGGGAGAGCGGCGCGTGCAGGAGCTTGTTGACGATGCCACGGGTCAGTGCCTCGATCCCGGCGCGTTGGCTCTCGTCGAACTCGAGGCCCGCGACGACCCGCTCCAGCTCGGCAGCGCGAATCGCCTCGGCCCGTGCGCGCAGGGTGCGGATCGTCGGGACGGCACCGAGGGCCGTGAGCCATCCCTCGAAGCGCTGCACCTCCTCGAGGACGATGTCCTCGGCCTGCTCGACCTCCCGGCGCCGCTCCTCCGCGTTGGCCTCGGCCATCGAAGACAGATCGTCGAGGTCGTAGAGGTAGACCGGGTCGAGCTCGGCGGCGTCGCCGGCCACGTTGCGGGGTACGCCGATGTCGATCACGAAGAGCGGACGGTGTCGGCGCTTCTGCATGGCGCTCTTCAGGGAATCCCGGGAGAGGATCGGTCCCTCCCCGCCGATGCAGGTGAGCACCACATCCGAACGCTCGACCAGCTCCGGCAGCTCGTCGAGACCGTGGGCACTGGCATCGAAGCGTGAGGCGAGGGCAGCGGCACGGGCCGGGGTGCGGTTCGCAATGCGAACGGTGGAGAGGCCCGCCGCGCGCAGCTGCTCGAGAGCCAGCTCGATCATCTCCCCGGCCCCAATCATGAGCGCGGCCTTGTCCTCGAGAGTCTCGAAGATGTCACGGGCGAGATCGACGGCGACCCGGGCGACCGAGACGGGCCGCTCGGCGATCCGCGTCTCGTTGCGCACTCTCTTGGCCGTGGTGAAGGCACGCTGGTAGAGGCGACTCAGGATCGGGCCACAGGAGCCGTTGGCGACGGCCACCCGGTAGGCATCCTTGACCTGGCCCAGCACCTGCGGCTCGCCGATGACCATCGAGTCCACGGAGCAGGCGACCCGGAAGAGATGGCGCACGGCCTGGCCATCGGTGAACTCGTAGAGAGCGGCATCGAGCTCACGCACATCCGGGCCATGCTGCGGTGCCGGAAGCTCTCTCTCCACGAAGGAGCGCACCCGCAGGCGCGCCGCCTCGAGGCTACGGGTCAGGACCATCACCTCGACCCGATTGCAGGTGGAGAGGATCAAGCACTCCTCGACGTCCTGCGACGCGGCGAGCTTCTCGAGGGCCGGGCCGAGATCGGTCACCGCATAGCGCTCGCGCAGCTCCAGGGCCGCGGTGCGGTGGCTCATCCCCAGCAGGAGCAGGTTCACGACGCCACACCCAGACCGACGACCGCCAGCACGAGGAACGCGAAGCCCCCCGCGGAGAGCAGCGCCGTTCGCCGCGCCCCCACGTCGACGCCAAAGCGCCCCCAGGCCGCCACCGCGTTGAGCAGCCAGGCCGCCAGGGTCGCGTTGGCATGGAGCCCTCCCTCCCAGAAGTTGCCCGTCTTCGCCTGCACCCAGAGGACGCCCGTCACCAGCCCGAGGGTGAGCAGGAGGAAGCCCAGGGCCAGGGCGATGGTATTGACGCGATCGAGGGTCTCGAGGGACGGATAGCCTCCGCCCAGTTTCTTACGCTTCATCTTGATCGCCCGGTGGTGGACGATGTAGAGCAGACCTGCAGCCGCCGAGACGCCCAGGGTCGCGAGGCCGCAGCTCGAGAGCAGGACGTGCAGATGGGACCAGACGGGATGGAGCGGCTCGGCCGTCTCCAAGGGTCCCTCGAGGAGGAGCGAACCCGTGAAGCAGGCCACGAAGACGGCCGGTGCCACGATCACGGCGAGACCGCGAATCCGGAGCTGGGTCACGAACACCAGGTAGATCATCGTACCGACCCAGCCCATGAACGAGACCGCCAGAGGGAGCGAGGCCATCGACGGCGGCGAATCGATGGTGTGGAGCTGCCAGAAGCCGAAGAACTGAAGGGTTGCGCCCAGGCCCAGGGCCACGACGGGCGCCGACCCGAGGAGCCGCCAGCGCATGGCGAAGCCGAGGGCCGCGATGATGGCCGCCAGCAGGTAGGCCGTCGAGGCGAGCTGGTGGAGGAGCAGGCCCATCGATCAGGTCCGCCTGCGGAGGCGCTCCATCTGCGCGGCGACCTTCGCCGCGTCGTGGACCATCTCGAAGATCCGATAGGCGGGCTCGCCAAAGAGCACGAAGCGAATTTCGTCGAGGGAGGTCTCTCCGTCCAGATGGGCGCGGGCCTCCTCGATCAGGACCTCCGCGCAGCGCTGCATTGGAAAGCCCGCCACCCCGGCGCCAATCGCGGGGACGGCGATCGTCTGGCAGCCCTGCTCCCGGGCGAGGCGCAGGCTGGCCCGCATCGACGAGCGGACGCTCTCTTCGCTGGCCTGTCCTCCCGGCGGCATCCCCGCCGCGTGAATCACGAAGCGCGCCGGCAGCTCCCCGGCGCCGGTGAGCGCCGCCTGACCCACCTCGATCGGGCCGTGGGCGTCGCACTCCTCCTGGATCACCGGCCCGCCCCTGCTGCGGATCGCGCCGGCCACGCCGCTGCCCAGGACCAGGTCGCTGTTCGCAGCGTTCACGATCGCGTCGACCTCGGCCTCGCTGATGTCGCCTTCCTGCAGCGTGATGCGGCCGCTCACCTGCGACCTCGGCGTCGCTGGCCGCCCGCCGCCTGGGCCTCGACCAGGCCGGCGGCGATCAGGGGCACGAGGATCTCGTGGTGACCGACCAACGAGATGCCCCTTCCGCCCAGCCGCGTGGGCCGCTCGACGACGTTCACGGCGGGTCGGTACTGGCGAATGAAGTCGCAGTTCACGGTGGTGAACCTCTCCACCTTGTGGCCGAGGTTCCGCGCCAGGGCCAGCGCCTTCAGGAACACCTCGGGCAGGATCACGGCCGAGCCGATGTTGAAGAGCACGCCTCCCTCGAGCGCCGCGACCAGGCGCGCGAGGGTCTCGAAATCCCGGAAGCTGGTCGCTCCCAGCGCCGCCCCGTCGGCGCCGGGATGCATGTGGTGGATGTCGGTCCCGACGGCGACGTGGATCGTGACCGGGATGTCCAGGCGCGCGGCCGTGGCCAGCACCGAGCGGTCCTTGTAGCGAAAGCCCTTGCCCTCGAGGATCGCGCGCCCGACGGCCTCGCCCATTCCGAGGCCCGCCTCGTGTCCCGCGACGATGGCGCCGTTCAGCAGCGCCGAGGTCTCCCGGGCCATGCCGAAGGAGCCCTCGTCGAGGGCCGGCGCCACGTCCTCGCTGGTCCGGCCCATCATCGCCAGCTCCAGGTCGTGGACACAGCCGGCGCCGTTCATCATGAGACCGGAGACCAGGCCCCGTTCCATCAGGTCCACGACCAGGGGCGCCAGGCCCACCTTGATCAGGTGCGCGCCGAAGCCCCAGAGCAGGAGCTTGTCGCGCCGCTTTGCGCGCGCGGCTGCCTGGATGGCATCGCGCAGGTCGGCCGCGCCCAGGATCCCGGGCAGACCCTCGAGGAAGCTCCCGAAGCTGGCGCCCGCCTCGTGGGGAATGCCCTCGAGGCTGCGCTTCACCTTGCTGGCGCGACCGCGGGCGGGGTAGGTGCGGACCTCGTTGCGGTCGATGCGCGGCAGGCGCCGGCTCACGCACTCTCTCCGAAGAGGAGCTCGTCGACGAGCTCGGCGATCGCGTGGGCGATGGCGATGTGCGCTTCCTGGATTCTCTGGGTGTCGCCCGAGGGAACCACGAGCGGCAGGTCGACCCGATCGCGCAGCTTGCCTCCGCCCTTTCCGAGCAGGCCGACGCTGAACATGCCGCGCCGGCGGGCTTCTTCGACGCCGGCCAGCACGTTCGGTGAGTCCCCGGAGGTCGAGATGGCCAGGGCCACGTCGCCCTCGCGTCCGTGGGCCTCGATCAGACGCGCGAAGACCCGGTCGAAGCCGTAGTCGTTGCCAATCGCCGTCAGGTCCGAGGTATTGGCGGTCAGGGCGATCGCCGGAAGCGCCGCGCGCTCCCGCACCAGCCGACCGGTCCATTCTGCCGCGATGTGCTGGGCATCGGAGGCCGAGCCCCCGTTGCCGAAGAGCAGCACCTTGCCGCCGGCCTTGTAGGCCAGGGCCACGCGGCCGGCCGCCTCGGCGATCGGCTCGGCGAGCCGCGCCGCGGCCTCCCGCTTGACACGCGCGCTCTCCTCGAGCACGGCACGCACCCGGGCGGGACCATCGAAGGAATCCGAACCCAAGCCCCTCTCCTCTCCCGTTCCTACCCCCTTCGCGCGCTGATGGCGCGGGGGAGCGGGCCTCCGCTTCCGGGGAGAACGCGAAAAACCCTTGAGAATCAAGTAGATCCGGGGTTCCGAGGGTAACGGGCGGCGATCCGGGCGTCAATCGGCGGGCGTGGGGCCGGGGCCCCGGTGGTACCCTGGCAGCATGCGCCCGGCCCTTCTCTCTCGGGTCCTCGTTGCTGGTCTGGCGCTCGCCGGTGGTGCGGCCGGGCTCTCCGGGACCCTGGCGCACCTGACCCGCCCGGGAGAACCCGTGATTCGGCACCTGCTGCCGGAGCGCGCCCGGCTCCTGGCCGCAGAGGGCGCCGCCCTGCGGGTCGAGGCCCGGCCCCGCGGCGGCGGCCCCGCGCGGCGAGGGGACATCCTGGGGATCGCGCTCGGGGCGCCCCTTCCGGCCGCTCCGGCATGGATCGTGGTGGGAGACGACGACGCGGCCTGGGCCCTGGCCGCCCGCCTGGCCCGCACCGAGCATGGGCCTGTCGCGATCACGACCGCCGACGGAGCGGCCTGGCCCGCTCCACGCACCGCTACCCGCGAGCACCGCGATTGGAGGAACGGCGGCGGGTGGTAAGCTCCCCCGGAAGCGCGCGAAGCCACAGGAGAGTGAAGCCACCATGGCCGAGATCCTCGACGTCACCGACGCCAACTTCGAACAAGAGGTGCTGAATTCGGACACCCCGACGATCATCGACTTCTGGGCCGAGTGGTGCGCTCCCTGCAAGGCCATCGCTCCGATCGTCAAGGAGCTGGCGGGGACCTACGACGGCCAGGTCAAGATCGTCAAGATGAACATCGACGAGAACCCCGCGACCCCCGGCAAGTACGGCGTGCGCGCCATCCCCACCGTCCTCGCCTTCAAGGGCGGAACCGTCGTCGAACAAATCACCGGCGCCCGCCCCAAGAGCGCCTTCGAAGACATGGTCTCGAAGCTGGTCTAGGCCTCAAAAGCGCTCGATGAAGTCGTCGTCGGCCGGGGATTCTTCCGGAACGATCTCGGCGGGCTTCTCTTCGTCGGAGTCCTCGCCCTGCTCGAAGTCGTCCCAGGTGCCGTCGGAGGTGGAGGCAATGCCCCGGAAGCGCAAGGCGAAGTCGTCGGGGTTGGAGACGTGCTTCAGGGCCTCGTCGTAGGTGATGAGCTCCTGCTTGACCAGGTGCATCAAGGACTGGTCGAAGGTCTGCATCCCGTAGGTGGTGAAGCCCTTCGAGATGGCGTCGCTCAGCTCCTTGGTCCTGTCCTTGTCTCCCACGCACTCGCGCACCCGGGCCGTCGACACCATCACCTCGAGCGCCGGAACCCGGCCCTTGCCGTCTGCACGGGGGACCAGGCGCTGGGACACCACCGCCTTCAGGATCGAGGCGAGCTGCAGGCGAACCTGCTTCTGCTGGTAGGGCGGGAACACCGAGATGATCCGGTTGATCGTCTCCGTCGCATCCAGCGTGTGGAGGGTGCTCATCACCAGGTGGCCGGTCTCGGCTGCGGTGATGGCCGTCTCGATCGTCTCGAAGTCGCGCATCTCGCCGACGAGGATCACGTCCGGATCCTGGCGCAGGGCTGCGCGGAGGGCGTTGGCGAAGCTCTGCGTGTCGACGCCGATCTCGCGCTGGTTCACGATCGAGCGTCGATCGCGGATCAAGAACTCGATCGGATCCTCGATCGTCATGATGTGCGAGGTGCGATTCGAGTTGATGTAGTCGATCATCGCCGCCAGCGTGGTCGACTTGCCGGAGCCCGTGGTACCCGTGACCAGGATCAGGCCGCGATGCTCCATGGCGATCTTCTCGATGACCCTCGGCAGGAGCAGCCGCTCGATCGTCTTGACGCCGAAGGGGATCACGCGGAACACGATCCCGACGGTGCCCCGCTGCTGGAAGACGTTGACGCGGAAGCGGCCGAGGCCCGGAATCCCGTAGGCGAGGTCGCACTCGCGGAATTCCTCGAAGCGCGCCTTCTGGACCGGGTTCATGATGGAGAAGGCGACCTTCTGCATCTCGTCGGGAAGGATGCGCTCGCCGTTCTTGAGCGGCACCAGGGCCCCATCGACCCGGAACATCGGCGGCAGGCCGGACTTCAGGTGGATGTCGGAGGCTCCGCCCTTCAAGGCCACCTTGAGGATCTCGTCGAGCTGGATCGGCATACGCGCAGGGGTCCTTTCCCGGGTCTGCCGGGATTGGCCCTTGTTTTCGACCGGTTGGGGCTTCGCCTTGAGGCCCACCCGGGTGGGCGAGGCCCCGGCCCGGGGCGTCCTGGCCGCCCGGGGTGAGCGGGCCGGATCCGGTGCGAGTTGCCGGTTCCTGAGGGGTCCCCCCGCCTCAGCGCACCCGCGCGCAGGCGTCCTCGAGGGCGTCGAGCAGGACGCCTGGCGGGAAGGGCTTGAAGAGGAACACGATGTCCCTGGCCAGGCCGGCCGGATCGCCCTCGGCACCCCGGTCCGGATAGCCCGACATGACCACCACCGGGAGGCGCGGGTGCTTCTCGCGCAGCTTCCGAACCAGGCTCAAGCCCCCGAGCTCGGGCATCACGACGTCCGTGAGCAGGAGGTCCGGCGGCTCGGTCATCGTCCGCACCAGCTCGAGTGCGCTGCGCCCATTCTCCGCTTCGCTGACCCTGTGCCCCTTGCGCTCGAGCGTGCGCCGCACCAGGCGACGCAGCAGCACCTCGTCCTCGGCCAGCAGGATGTGCAGCGGGACCTGCGGCAGCGACTCGGGCTCCGTCGCGGGACCTGCCGCCTGGGGGCTCACGGCCTCCTCGGCGGCGGGCAGGAGGATGCGCGCGGTCGTTCCCACGCCCACCACGCTCTCCAGCACCAGCGCACCGCCACCGTTGCGGGCCACACCGTGCACGATCGCCAGCCCGAGCCCACTCCCCTCCGCACGGGTCGTGAAGAAGGGCTCGGTCGCGCGAGCCAGGACCTCCGGATCCATGCCCACGCCGTCGTCGCAGACGGCCAGCTCGACGTAGGGGCCGGGCACCAGGCCCGCGCCCTCTTCCCGTGCTCCCCGCGACACCTGGATCAGGCGCGTGCGGAGGGTGACGCTGCCGCCGGAGCCGGGCAGCGCCTCCCGCGCGTTGAGCGCCAGATTGACGAGGGCCTGCTCGAGCCGGCTGGCTTCCGCCTGCACGCCGGGGATCCCGGGCTCCAGCTCCGTCAACAGCTGCGCCGTCTCACCGAGGGAGGGCTGGAGCATTCGAGCCAGATCGACCACGAGATGGTTGGGGTCGAGCAAGACCGGCTCGAGGAGATCCCGTCGACTGAAGAGCAGCAGCTGGCGGGTGAGCCCGGCCGAGCGCTCCGCCGCCTCGAGGATCCGCCGCGCCTCCTCCCGGGCCTCACCGTCGAGATCCTCGACCAGTGACTCGCTGTGGCCCGTGATCACCGTCAGCATGTTGTTGAAGTCGTGGGCGACGCCCCCGGCCAGCAGGCCGACGGCCTCCATCTTCTGTGCCTGGCGGAGCTGCACCTCGAGCTCCTTGCGCTCCGTCACGTCGCGGACCGTGGCGAGCACAGAGGGCTCGCCCACCCAGTCGATCAGGGACGTGGAAGCGAGCAACACGCGGGGCTCACCGTCGGGGCCGGTCGCGTGCACCTCCACCTGGGGTGTGGCGCCGCGCTCCGAGAGCTCGCGGACCATCCGCGGGATGTCGATGGCATCCGAGTCGTGCTCGATGACGTCCAGGGCGTGTCGTCCGATGGCCTGGGAGGGGTCCTCGAGGCCCCGGAACGCCAGCCAGGCCGGGTTGCACTCGACGATGACGCCATCTCGGATCCTCGTGACCACCATCCCGTCCGTGTGATCGTGGAAGACCCGGAAGAAGCGCTTCTCGCTCTCGCGACGGCCCTCCTCGGCCCGCACCCGCATGATGGTGGCGGCCAGGAACTCCGCCATGAGGCGCAGCGCCGAGATCTCCTCCGCCGTCCACTACCTTCTCGTAGTGGAGGGTCTCGAAGCTCTGGTAGCCGATCCCGCGCTGGCCGCTCCGGAACGGAATCGAGAGCCAGGAGCGCACACCCCGCCGCGCGAAGAAGGCGCGTTCGCCCGTCGCCTCCGGCGGCAGGTCCTCCATGCGATGGACCTTCGTCACCTCGTCCGCGAGGAAGCGCTTCGCGGTCCATGCGAAGGTGGCCTCGACCGTCTTCCGATCACCCTCTTCGAAGGGCTCCTGGGCATCGCCGTCGACGCTCCACGCGTAGCGCGCCAGGATCCTTCCCCGCTCGTCGAGCAGGCGCAGGAAGCTCCGCTCGGCGCCGGCAAGCTGGGCCGCGGTCGCCACCGCTTCCTCGAACTGGCGGTCCCCGCTGACCCCGTGGGCGTCCTGCAGGCGCCGAGCCAGCTCGAGCAGGCCGACCTGCAGCTCCGACGCCGAGCGCGCCACCTTGCCTGACCTCATAGGCGCCGCCCTCGGTGCAAGCCTGCCCCCGTCCCGGATCCAGCACGGGAGGGTAAGGGCGCTGTGGGGAAAGGGCTTTGGGGGTTCACCCTAGAATAGGGAGCGAGAAACCCCGAGCGGGCCGGTGGGGCCCACTCGGGGCTCGCAGCTTCAGCTCCCTTCCGATGTGGCCTCCGTCTCGGGCACCACCGCTTCTTCGCCTTCCGGCTTGGCCAGCACCCGGCGCTTCAAGCCCTTCGCGGCGTAGACGGCGTCTGCCAGGCGATCGCACGCGTCGGGGTTCTCCTTCAGGAAGCGGCGCGCGTTCTCACGACCCTGCCCGATGCGCTCGTCATCGTAGGAGTACCAGGAGCCGCTCTTCTCCACGAGGCCGATGTCGACACCCAGATCGAGGAGGTCGCCCTCCATCGAGATGCCCTCGTTGTAGAGGATGTCGAACTCGGCCTGCCGGAAGGGCGGCGCGACCTTGTTCTTCACCACCTTCACCCGGGTGCGGTTGCCAACCACCTCGTCGCCATCCTTGATGGCGGCGATGCGGCGCACGTCGAGCCGCTGGGAGGCGTAGAACTTGAGCGCGTTGCCGCCGGTCGTCGTCTCCGGGTTGCCGAACATGACGCCGATCTTCATGCGGATCTGGTTGATGAAGATCACCGTGGCACCGGACTTCGCCACGGTGCCCGTGATCTTGCGCAGGGCCTGGCTCATGAGGCGCGCCTGGAGGCCGACATGGGCGTCGCCCATCTCGCCCTCGATCTCGGCCCGCGGCACCAGCGCCGCCACCGAGTCGATCGCAACCAGATCGATGGCGCCCGAGCGCAGCAGCACGTCGGCGATCTCGAGGGCCTGCTCACCGGTGTCCGGCTGGGAAACCAGCAGCTCCTCCACGTTCACACCCAGCCGCCGGGCGTAGTTCACGTCCAGCGCGTGCTCCGCGTCGATGAAGGCGGCGATCCCGCCCGCCTTCTGGACCTCCGCCACGGCGTGCAGGGTGAGTGTGGTCTTTCCGCTCGACTCGGGGCCATAGATCTCGACCACCCGCCCGCGCGGATAGCCGCCGATTCCCAGTGCCAGGTCGATGCTCGGCGAGCCCGCCGAGAAGGCATCGACCTCCCGATTGATGGCGTCCTCGGTCATCCTCAAGATCGACCCCTTGCCGAATTGCTTCTCGATGTTCGAGACGGCGGTCTCGACGGCCCGCTTCCGCGCCTCCTCACCGCGTGCGGGCTTCACCTCGGCCTTGGCCGGCTTGGCCGTCTTGTCACTGCGTTTCATGTCCACCTCTCCTTGGAAGTTCTGGAATCAGGGTGAGTGAAGCGCCGCCGGCTCCGGAAGCTCCGGGCCCAGCGGACACTGTGCGAGCGGTGTGTGGCGGGCGCCGTCCCGCTCGAGGTCGCTGCGGTAGAGCACGATCTCGTCGACCCGCCAGAAGGACTCGGCGGGCGGACCCACGGCCTCGAGCGACGGAACGCGACGGTTGCGGATGCGGCCCAGGGTGAGATGGGCCTGGAAGCGGCGCGACTCCTCCGGGATGCCGCTCTCGACCAGCGCCGCCTCGACCCGCTCGGCCAGCTGCCGCAGGGGCTCCTTGGGCGAGAGACCGAGCGCCACCACACGGGCCTTGCGACCGGGCGGAAAGGTCACCGGAGGGCCAGCCGAGAGATCGAAGGGTGACGTGGCCGCCGCAGCGCGCTGCACCGCGTGGGCCAGCACCGACAGCTGCTCGGCCTCGACGTTGCCGAGAAAGCGCAGGGTCACGTGGTAGCCCTCGGAGCGGGCCCAGCGCACGCCCTCGCCCCCCGGCCTACCGGCCAACTCGACGGCGAGCGCTGCACAGGCCACACGCACGTCTTCGGGCAAGGGCAGCGCCACGAAGCTGCGAACCAGCGCTCCCTGCTTGCGACCGAAGCTCATTGCGACCGACCCCCTGCCCTTGCCGAAGACGCGGGGCGAAGCTGCAGGTAGCGCGGAGCCACCCGTTCCTCTCCGAGCAGGCTTCGGCGGATCCAGTCGAGGGCCACCTGGGTGGTGAGCATGCGATGGCGCTCCCGGTCGAAGGGAAACACGAAGTCGGTCGCCACCTCTTCTCCGGCCGACGCGAAACCGATCCACACGAGCCCGACCGGCTTCTCGTCGCTGCCGCCGCCGGGCCCCGAGATGCCGGTGGTGGACACGGCCAGGTCCGCGCCGAAGCGCTCGCGCGCGCCCCGCGCCATCGCCAGGGCGACCGGCTCCGAGACCGCTCCGTGGGCCTCGAGCAGGGCCTCGGGCACGCCCAGATGGCGGGTCTTCGCCGCGTCGGCATAGGCGACCACGCCACCCTGGTAGGTAGCCGACGAGCCCGGTACGGCCGTGAGCCGGGCGCCGATCATGCCACCCGTGCAGCTCTCGGCACTGGCCACGCTGAGCCCACGCTCGATCAGGGAGCGCACGACCACCGCCTCGAGGCTCTCTTCGTCGCCCTCGCCGTAGACCAGCGCTCCCAGCCGCTCGCGGATCGCGCCGCACAGCTCGGCCAGGCGCTCCTCGGCCTCCTCCGCGCTGCTGCCGCGGGCCACCGGCCGCAGGAAGTTGTCCGGAAAGGTGGTGCGGAAGCCGAGGCTCAGGTGCTCACCCCGCGCCAGATCATGGAGCTCGTCGTCCAGGTTGGACTCACCGATGCCGAAGGTACGCAGCAGGGTGGCGCGCACGACACCGCCACCCTCGGGCCGGGCCCGCGCCGCGATGCGCGGGACCACCTGCTCGTCCATCATCTGGAAGAGCTCGCGGGGCACGCCGGGCATGCAGAAGAACAGCGTGTCCTCGGCCTCGAGCATGCAGCCGGGCGCCGTGCCCACGGGGTTCGGCAGCACGTCGGCCCCATCCGGGAACCAGGCCTGCTTGGCGTTGCTCTCGGCCATCTTGCGGCCGAATCGCTCGAAGAAGGCCTCGATCACGCGCAGCGAGGGCTCGTGCAGGACCATCTTGCGCCCGAAGGTCTCGGCCAGCACCTCGATGGTGAGATCGTCGCGGGTCGGCCCCAGCCCCCCCGAGACCAGCACCACGTCGACCCGGCCCGCCGCCCGGCGGAACGCGTCGATCATGTCGGCGGGCTCGTCGCGCACCGAGCTGTGGAAACGGGTGTCGACATCGATGCGCAGCAGTCGCTCGG
>NYZB01000130.1 GCA_002687015.1 Deltaproteobacteria bacterium | reverse complement strand
CGCCTGCGGCGCCAGCCGCGGAGGCGACACCGCGTCCACGCAACGCCGGAAGCAGGGCGTCCCGGCGGAGCCATGAGCGTAGGGTGCCCGCCGCCCCGCGATCTCAAGGGAAGGAGCGAAGCGGCCCCCGCCCGACCTGGCCGAATTGGCACGACCGCGAAGGGGAGGTCCCTCTACCCTTCCGCGGCGCGGAGGGCGAGCCCGCTTGCGACCGAGGTGAGCTCGCCGCCGCTGCGTACGCGCTCGGGGCCGAAGCGTTCGAGGAAGATCGCGCGCACGGCCGGGACCAGGGAAGTGCCGCCGGTCAGGAAGACGCGGTCGATTTCGGTGTCGGCGACGCCAGCGCGATGGAGCAGGCGGTCGACGCAGCGGGCGATGGCTTCGAGCGGCTCGGCGATCCATTGCTCGAAGCGCGTGCGCGGAAGCAGGGCGGCGATCGCCACGCTCTCGTGCTCGAAGCGGAAGGTGGTCTTCGTGTCCTCCGAGAGGGCTCGCTTGGCGGCCTCGGTCGCGCCGTAGAGCAGGAAGCCCAGATCGTTCCGGACCACGTGGATCAGTGCATCGAGCTTCTCGGGCTCGAGGGCTTCGCGGCGCAGGTCGAGCAGGAGCCGAAGCGTCTTCGGCGACTTGAGCAGGGAGACGTGGTGCCAGCGCTCCAGGTGGCCGTAGATCCAGCCCGGCACCGGGAGCACGTTGTTTCCCATGACGGACCGGAACTCGGCGCCCCGGCCGAGTCGCGGGGCGACCAGGTGGCGGACCAGCTGTCCGTCGAATACGTCGCCAGCCAGCCCCACGCCGTCGTGTCCGAGGATCGACTGGGCCCGGTCCCCGCCGTCGGAGAAGGAGGGCCCGACCCGCAAGAGGGAGAAGTCGCTCGTGCCACCGCCGAAGTCGGCGATCAGGATCAGCTCGTCGCGCCCCAGGCCCTGCTCGTAGTGGTACGCGGCACCGACCGGCTCGTACTCGAAGGTCACTTCCCGGAAGCCCGCGTTGTGGAGTGCGGCCGTCAGGCGCCGCAGGGCCAGCTCCTCGTCGGCCGGCTCGTCGGCTCCCACGAAGTGCACCGGGCGTCCGGCGACGATGCGCTCGACGGGCACCCCGAAGCGCTGCTCGGCCTGTTCGCGCAGCGGCTTCAAGAGCAGGGCGATCAGGTCTTCGAGGCGATAGGTCCGGCCCATCACCTGGGTCGCGGTGAAGAGGCGGCTGGCCAGGAAGGACTTGAGGGACTGGACCAGACGACCCTGCTTCTCTTCGCTGGCCAGGTAGCGCGCGATCGCGTTCGGGCCCGAGTGCACGTGGACCCGCCCGTCCTCCTCGTCTTCCTCGAAGTAGAGGACGGAGCGAAAGGTCTCGAGGGCTTCGTCGTTGGGGCCGGCCCCTTCGAACCGGTCGAACCGGTCGAAGCGGGCGAGTCGGGAGCGGCCGTCCGGGCCGACCAGGGCGATGGCACTGTTCGTGGTTCCGAAGTCGAGACCGATGGCCGGCGGCTTCATGGGCCCTGCTCCAAACGCAGCTGCCCCACCTCCCCGGGAGGGGGGGTGGGGTCGGTGGACACTGGGTTGTGGCGGGAGGGTCGTGGGTGCAGGCGACCCTGGCAAGTGCGGGTTCCAGCAGGGCTCGTGGGCTCCATGTGCCCGGATTTACAAGCGATTTACAGCAAGAGGCCGATGCGACCCATAGGCTCCACGTCGAATCGAAGGACCCGACCCGAACGAATCCAGACACGCGAACCCGTACGAGGAACATGCCATGACCGATCCCCGACCCCGCCGTTTCCATCGCACCCACCAGCTCGCGCTGGTGCTCCTGCTCGCCGTCGTCACCTTCGCGGTGGCCCAGGCCTGGGCCAGGCGTTCAGCCGCTCCGCCCATCCTGCCCGTGCCGATCGTGCATCCGGGCCCGGAGCCGACTCCCACACCCGTCGTGCCCATCGGCGAGGCGAAGATCGAGGTCGCCTTCGTGCTCGACACGACGGGCTCGATGTCCGGGCTGATCGAGGGTGCCAAGCAGAAGATCTGGTCGATCGCGAACCAGATGGCCAGCTCCCAGCAGAAGGCCTCGCTGCGCGTCGCCCTGATCGGCTACCGCGATCGCGGTGACGCCTACGTGACCCGGCGCTTCGATCTCACCGAGGACATCGATTCGATCTACGGTCATCTGCGCGCCTTCGGCGCGGGTGGCGGTGGCGACACGCCCGAGTCGGTGAACCAGGCCCTGCGCGAAGCCGTGAACGATCTCTCCTGGAGCGAGGACGAGGACGTCTACAAGGTCGTCTTCCTGGTGGGCGATGCGCCGCCGCATCTCGACTACCCGCAGGACGTCCAGTACCAGGCCACCGCGAGGCTCGCCAAGCAGAAGGACATCGTGCTGAACACGATCCAGTGCGGCTCTCACCCCGGCACCACGCCGATCTGGCGGGAGATCGCGGGCATCGGCCTGGGCCAGTACGCAGCGATCGCCCAGGACGGCGGCATGGTCGCGATGGCCGCGCCCATGGACGAGGAGCTGGCCACCCTCAACCGCGAGCTGGCCGCGACCGTGGTCGTCTACGGCGGCGAGGAAGAGAAGCGGCGCATGGCACAGAAGGTCAAGAACTCGGTCGACGCCGACGCACCGGCGGCGGCCTCGCGGCTCTCCTACCTCTCCAAGGTCGGTGGCAGCGTCATGTCGGGCATGAGCGATCTGGTCGATGCCGTGAAGGACGGTCTGGAGCTCGACTCCCTCGATGCCGAGGTCCTGCCCAAGCCCATGCGCATCATGTCGCCGGCGGAGCAGAAGGCCTACGTCGGCCAGAAGCTCGAGGAGCGCGGCCGTATCCAGACCCGCATCGACGAGCTCAGCGGCAAGCGCGACCTCTGGGTCAAGGCGGAGACCGAGCGTCTCCGAGCCGAAGGCCACGACGACGGCTTCGACGGCCGGGTCTTCGAGACGATCAAGGAGCAGGCCGCGAAGAAGGGCATCGTCTACGAGTAGGCGTCCCTTCGAGAGGGAGCTCCTCGACCTGGGCCTCGAAGCCCTGGCCGAGCTGTCGGCGACCCAGACCGAATCGGTGCTCCTGAATCAAGACCTGCACGCCTCCAACGTCCTCTCCTCTGCCCGCGAGCCCTGGCTCGCGATCGACCCCAAGCCCCTGGTCGGCGAGCGCGCCTTCGGGCTCGCCCCGATCGTGCGGGACTACGAGCTCGGCCACGGAGAGGCCCAGGCGATCGGCCGTCTGGACCGGCTCTGCGAGGACCTCGGCATCGATCGCGAGCGGGCCCGGCGCTGGGCCCTCGGCCAGACCCTGGCCTGGGCCTTCGATGGGGTGCGCGTCCTGCCCCATGTCGAGACCTCGCGCTGGCTGGCGCGGGCCGGCTAGCGGCTCCAGGTTAGAGCTGGAGCTGGGCGCTCGGTCGCTTGCCGAAGGCCTCGTGCCAGCGCCGCAGGTGGGGGAAGCCCCGGCCCACAGCCGCCACGTCCAGCTCCGCGAACTTCGCGAACTCGAAGGCCGCGAAGAGGGTGCAATCGGCGATCGTCGGGCGGTCGCCCGCCACGAAGGGGCGGTCGACGATCTCGGCATCCAGCACCGCCAGGACGCCCGGCAGCTCTTCGAGCATGGCGGCCGCCATCTCGGGAATGGGAGGCAGGCCGAGGGGCGACTTCGTGCTGTGGACGTAGCGGGCTGCGCGGGCCATCACGCCGAGCTCGGCCAGCCTCTCGAGGCGACGGGTGCGCGCCCGCTCGAGAGGGGTGCTGCCGATCATCGGCGGATCGGGATGCAGCTCCTCCAGGTACTCGATGATCGCCAGGGATTCACTCAGGTGGCTTCCGTCGTCGAGCTCGAGAACCGGCAGGTTGCCCATCGGATTCCTGGCCAGGAACTCCGGCGTCTTGTGCTCTCCCCCGGGCAGGTTCACGACCACGAAGGGGATCTCGAGCCCCTTCTCGGCGAGGTAGGTGCGCAGCTTGCGCGGGTTCGGTGCGAAGGGAAAGTCGTGGATCCTCATGCCGCGCTAGTTCTCGTCCGCCTCCCGCAGCGACGCCAACACGCTGAAGTCCTCGAGGGTCGAGGTGTCGCCCGCGGCCTCCTTGCCCGCTGCGATGTCGCGAAGCAGGCGCCGCATGATCTTGCCCGAGCGCGTCTTGGGCAGCGCATTCGTGAAACGGATGTCCTTGGGCTTGGCGATCGCGCCGATCTCCTTGGTGACCTGCTTGCGCACCTTCTCGGCGAGCTGAGAGCCCGCGTCGACGCCGCCGCGGGGCGTCACGAAGGCGACGATCGCGGTGCCGGTGAGCTCGTCCGGCCTCCCGACCACCGCCGATTCGGCGACGTCCGGGTGGCTCACGATCGCGCTCTCCACCTCCATGGTGCCGATCCTGTGGCCGGAGATGTTCATCACGTCGTCGACCCGGCCCATGATCCAGAAGTAGCCGCCCTTGTCCTTGTGGGCGCCGTCGCCCGGGAAGTAGAGGTTCTTCCACTTCGACCAGTAGACCTCCTTGAAGCGGGCCGGGTCCCCCCAGATGCCGCGCAGCATGCCCGGCCAGGGATGGGTCACGGCCAGGAAGCCCCCGTTCGGCGGTGCCACCACGTCGCCCTCCTCGGAGAGGATCTCGGCCTGCACGCCGGGGAAGGCCAGCGTGGCCGAGCCCGGCGTGGTGTCCACGGCGCCCGGCAGCGGCGTGATCATGATCCCGCCCGTCTCGGTCTGCCACCAGGTGTCGACGATCGGGCACTTCTTGCCGCCGATCACGTTGTGGTACCAGATCCACGCTTCGGGGTTGATCGGCTCACCGACCGTTCCGAGCAGGCGCAGGGAGGAGAGGTCGTGCTTCTTCGGGTGCTCGTCCCCCAGCCGGATGAAGGTGCGGATGGCCGTTGGCGCCGTGTAGAAGATCGAGATCTTCCAGCGCTCGATGATGTCCCAGAAGCGATCGGGGCCCGGATGGGTCGGCACGCCTTCGTACATGAAGCTGGTCGCACCGTTCGCCAGGATCCCGTAGACCACGTAGGAATGGCCGGTGATCCAGCCGATGTCCGCGGTACACCAGTAGGTGTCCGAGTCCTTCAGGTCGAAGATGGCCTTCGCCGTCGCCGTGACGTGGGTCAGGTATCCGCCCGTGGTGTGGAGGATGCCCTTTGGCTTGCCCGTGGTGCCGCTGGTGTAGAGGATGAAGAGAGGGTGCTCGGCGTCCAGCCTTGCGGGCTTGCAATCGGCGGAGGCCTCGCTCATCAGGTCGTGCCACCAATGGTCGCGGCTGGCATCCATGGCCGTGTCCTGGCCGGTGCGCTGGACGACGACCATGTGCTCGACGCAGGGCGTTCCCTTGCAAGCCTCGTCGACTGCCGGCTTCAGCGCGAAGGGCTGGCCCCGTCGGTAGCCTCCGTCGGCCGTGATCACGACCTTGGCGTCGGCGTCGTTGATGCGATCCCGCAGGGCTTCGGCGGAGAAGCCGCCGAAGACGATCGAATGGGGCGCGCCGATCCGCGTGCAGGCGAGCATCGCGATGGCCAGCTCGGGCACCATGGGCATGTAGAGGCAGACGCGATCGCCCTTCTTGACGCCCAGCCCCTTCAAGACGTTTGCGAACTTGCAGACCTCCCGGTGCAGCTCGCCGTAGGTGAGGGTGCGCGAGTCGCCGGGCTCGCCTTCCCAGATGATCGCCGCCTTGTTGCGGCGCCAGGCGTTCTCGCCCTCGAGGTGCCGGTCGAGGCAGTTGTAGGAGACGTTCAGCTTGCCGCCGACGAACCACTTGGCAAAGGGGGGCTTCCACTGGAGGGTCTTCTTCCAGGGCGCGAACCAGGAGACGTGCTCTCTGGCCATCTTCTCCCAGAAGCGGGTGGGGTTCTTCTGGCCGAGCTTGCGGTACTCGGCCACCGTCTTCTTGTTCCAGTGGGCAGCCCGCGTGAACTCCCTGGCGGGCTTGAAGAGGCGCTTCTCCTTCAGCAGTGACTCGATGTCGGGCAAGGTGGGCTCCTAGCTGGGGGTTCCCTCGCGTACCCAGGCTTCCACGTCGGCGGCCTCCTTGGGGATCGCGGCGGTCAGGTTCAGGTGGCCCTCCTCGGTGAGAACCACGTCGTCTTCGATGCGCACGCCGATTCCGCGCAGCCCCTCGGGCGCCTGCTCGTCGTCGGCGGGAATGTAGAGCCCGGGCTCGATGGTGAAGGCCATCCCCGGCTCGAGGCTGCGGGCCTTCCCGTCGACCGTGTAGAGGCCCACGTCGTGGACGTCGAGGCCGAGCCAGTGGCTGGTGCCGTGCATGTAGTAGCGCCGGAACCCCTCGTCCTGCATGCGGGCCGAGGCGGGGCCCTCGAGCAGCTTCAGCTCGACCATGGCCTCGCAGAGCACGCGCACCGAAGCCTTGTGGATCTCCTCGAGGGTCGTTCCGGGCTTCGCCGTCTCGAGGGAGGCCTTCTGGGCGGCGAGGACCGCCTCGTAGATGTCGCGCCGCACGCCCTCGAAGCTGCCGCCGATGGGGTAGGTGCGCGTCACGTCCGAGGCGTAGCCCTCGAGCTCGCAGGCCGCATCGATGAGCAGAAGCTCGCCGTCGACCAGGGGCTGGTCGTTCTGGACGTAGTGCAGGATCGTCGCGTTCGCGCCGCCGCCGACGATGCTCGCGTAGGCGGGCCCCGCCGCCCCGCGCCGGCGGAAGGTGTAGTCGAGCACGGCCTCGAGCTCGTACTCGTTGTGCCCGCCGTGGGCGAGCCGGGCCGCCTCGCGATGGGCCTCGTGGGTGATGGCGGCGGCCCGCTCCATGATCGCGACTTCGCCCGGCTCCTTGCACAGCCGCATCTCGTGCAGGACGGCGCGCGGGTCGACGAACTGGCTTGCCGGGTTCTGGCCGCGGCGCGAGCGCAGCCGCATCTCCTCCAGCGTGTCGAGCATTCGTTCGTCGAGAGCCCTGTCGCGCCCGAGGGTGTGGTGGATCTGCTTCGCGTCGCGCAGCAGCTCGGGGAGCTTGTCGAGCAGCTCGGTATTCGGGTGGGCCTCGTCCGCCTCGTAGTCCGCAAGGGCTCTCTCTACGCCGGGCCGGAAGCCGTTCCAGGTCTCCATCTCCGGATCCCGCGCTTCGACGAAGAGCGTGTAGGCGGGGCCTCCGTCGGTGCGCAGGAGGGCCGTGGCGTGGGGGTGGTCGAAGCCCGTCAGGTAGTGGAAGTCGCTGTCCTGGCGGAAGGGGAAGTTCGTGTCGTTGGAGCGGGTGACCAGGCGCGCGCCCTGGATCAGCGCGATGGCGCCCTCCCCCATCGCCTCCATGAACTTCCGGCGTCGCTCGGAATGCACGACGCAGCAGCATAACGCGCGGCGCCTCGCGGGGCCTCAGCGGGCCGTCGCCAGGTCCTCGCAGACCACCTGCACCTCTCCGCAACGGGTGGCGCACACCCATCCGTGCCGAAGTGTCGCCGTGTAGTAGAGGTCGCCGGGGCGCTGGGGCAGGCTCAGCTCTCGCACGCCCCCGTCCGGGAAGACCAGGTGGATCTTCCCGCTCCAGCGCGTCACCACGACCGTCCCGTCGGGCTCGACCCGCAGGTCCTGGGCGAAGTCGAGGCCGGTCGGAAAGCTCTCGTCGAGCAGGATGCGCTGGCCCCCCTCCGGCCCGGGGGCTGCGCCCGGCGACCTGCGCCGCAGCCACAGCTGCCTCCCCTTCCTCTCGACCGAGATCCCCGAGCCGTCCTCCGCGAAGACCATGAACTGGACCTCGGGCTCGCTCCAGCGGGCCAGCTCCCGGCCATCCCAGGCGAGCACGCGCAGGTCGTGGGCGGTCTCGCGCGTTTCCGTGGAGATCAGGTCGGTGTTGACCCAGATCTCCCGCCGCGCCGGATCGAAGGCCAGGCTCTTGGCCAGCACCCTCGTGCCCGGCGCCTCGCGGAGGCGGTGCTCGGCCAGCAGACCGCCCTCCGCATCCAGGACGAGCACGGCTCCGTGGCCATCCCCGGCGAAGCCGTAGCGGGTGGCCAGCAGGGTTCCATCGGGTCCGAGGGTCAGCTCGTTCAGGCCGAGGCCGAGCGAGGCGAGACGAGGCGCGCGGCCCGTCGCGGGGTCCGCGAGGCCCGCGGCATCGAAGTAGGTGGAGAAGAGGATCTGACCCGAGGGCAGGGCCAGCACGTCCCAGACCCCGCCCGGATGCGACCCCTCGGAGACGTCCAGGGGTGCCAGCAGCTCCCGCCGGCCCAGGTCGAAGCGGCCGATCCACTGGGGGCCCGGGATTCGCGTGTCCGCGGTCGGGTCGCCGTGGGCGCCCCCCATCGCCGCCCAGAACGCCGAGATGCCGAAGTAGAGGGTGTCGCCGGCGACGTCCCCGAACCAGGCGCAAGAGCGTTCGTCCCGGCTCGGCTGGCTGCCGGTGGCGACGAGGGGCGCATCGGGGTGTGGCCGTGGGGTGCAACCGATGGCTGCGCCGCCAATCCAGGCTGCACCCGCCAGGAACATCCCAAACCACCGCGATTCAAGCCTCTTGGGGGCTCTCAACGGGCTGGCCCGCGACTCGAGGTGCCGCACGTGGCTGCACCTCCGGGTTCTGTGAGAATGCGTTCGCAAATCACAAGAATCGCGCAGGCTCCCGTCTTGGCAGGGTTTTTCATGAGTTCGCGGCTCGTCCGTCGAGTTGGCACGCCACGTGAAATACCCCAGAGCGTGGAGCCAACCTGGCTAGGAACCGGAGTTCTCATCGGGCGCGCAGAGCTTCGGATCCTGAGTTGAGGAGATACCGAGTCCAGTAAGGCGCTTTCCCCCAGAATGGCACCCCGCCTGACTCGGCAGTCGCCAAAGCCCCAGGTTGATCAAAGCCCCCTCGGAGGTTCCGGGGGGGCTTTTCTTTTGGGCTCCGCTCGCTGGGGCTCGCTGCGCGCGGGCGTTCTTCGTTCGCGCTGGGGTGGATGTTCGCTGCGCCCGCTTGCGTGGCTTCGCCACGGTTCGCCTCGGCTCTTGTTGGGGGCGGGTGGTGTTCGGGTGTGTCGCCTTGCCGGAGCAACTCGCCGCGCGACGGTTGTGGGGTGCCGCTTCGCTTCTTGTACGGCGGTTGTGGGGTGCCGCTTCGCTTCTTGTACGGCGGTTGTGGGGTGCCGCTTCGCTTCTTGGTCAGGCGGGGTCGGGGTGGGCGGTGAGGGTGGCGACGATCTCGTCGCCGAAGTTGCGGGCCAGCCAGCCTTTGACGCCCTGGACTCCTTCGAGATCCTTGGCCTCGGTCGGCTTCGTCCAGGCAATGCTCTCGAGCGTGGCGTTGGGGCACAGGACGCCGGGATCGATGGCGAGGTCCTTGGCGCGCGCGGTGCGCCACTTCTTGAGCTGTGCGACGCGCTTCTCCGTTGGCTTGTCCATGCGCCGGCGGGTCGGGCCGTTGCCGTTCAGCTTCTTCGGGATCGGGCCGTGGTTCTTGCGCGCACCTCGTTCCACGGCGGACAGGATCTCCCGTCCGAAGCGGCGCAGGATCAGATCGGTCACGCCCTTGATCCTGCCGAGCTCGGCCTCACTGGCCGGATGCTTCTCCGCGATCTCGAGCAGGGCGCGGTTGCCGAGCACCTTGAAGGGCGGGCGATCGATCTCCCGGGCGCGCTTGTCGCGGATCAGGAAGAGCTCGCGCAGCACGGAGAGCGGCTTCGGATCGAGGGCGCGCGCACCCTTGATGCGGAGGTAGCCGAGGCGGTCGAACTCCCGCTCCGGCCAGGCGCGCCCTGCGAGGGTCTGGAAGTCCTCCTGGGCCCACTCGAGGCGCTTGGCCTTCTTCAGCTCCTTCTCCAGGATCTGGGTCAGCTGGATCAGGTGGGAGACGTCGGCGGCGGCGTAGGTGAGCTGGCTGTCCCGTAGCGGCCGCGCCGACCAGTCGGAACGTTGCTCGTCCTTGGGTAGCTTGATGTCGAAGTGGCGCTCGATCAGCGCGGCCAGGCCGATCGACGGATAGCCCAGCAGCTGCGCGCTGATCATCGTGTCGAAGAGGTTCGCGAACTCGAAGCCGCAATCGCGCTTCAGCACGAACAGGTCGTATTCCACCGCGTGGAAGATCTTGCGGATGTCGGGTGACGCCATCACCGGCCCGAGTGGCGCGAGCGCGGCCGGTCCCCCAAGGGCAAGCGGATCGATGAGATAGATGCGCTTCTTCGTGGCGACCTGAACCAGGCAGGTCTTGTTGAAGTAGTGGTAGAAGCTGTCGGCCTCGGTATCGAAGGCGAGGACCTTCTGCTTCGATAGCTCCCGAGCCAGCGCCTCCAAATCGGCCTGGGTCTCGATGCGCTCAAAATCGGCCACGTACGCTCCGGACGCGTCTCAGAGAGAAGAATTGTGGGTCCGGGGGGACACGTTGGCTGCCCAGCGAGGGGCGCAGCATCCGCCGGGCGATCCTAGCCGAGGGGGTTGGTAGACGAAAGGAGAGCGTGGTGTTGATCTCGATCCGCGGATCGCGTAGATTTGTCCCGAATAGATTTATCTATGTTCCATTATCAGGAACATTCAGCGAACGAGCACCTGATGGACTCCCTCTCCACCGTCGACAACGCGATCGACCTGCTCTTCCACCTCGGACGCTCGGACCAGCCGTTGGGCGTGACCGCCCTGGCCCGGGCGCTCGATCTGCCGAAGTCGAGCACCCACCGTCTCCTCGCGACCCTGGCCCGGCGCGGTGTGCTCGAGCAGGACGAGCGCCGCCGCTACCGACCCGGTGCCGCGTTGGTCGCCCTCGGGCTGCAAGGCCTCGACCGGGATCCGATCGTCGCGGTCACCCGGCCGGAGCTCCAGCTGGCGGCGGCCGAGCTGGGCGAGACCGTGTTCCTCGCCGGGATGCGGGGCGGTCAGCTGGTCGTGCTCGACAAGGCCGAGGGCTCGGGCTTTCTCCGCGCCGCGCCGAGGGTTGGCGAGGCGGTACCGATCCACGCGACGGCCGTCGGCAAGCTGGCGCTTGCCTTCGCGCCCGAGGTCGTCTCTCTCGGCGGGGCGGCCCTCTCTGCATTCACCCCTGCGACGGCGACGAGCCACGAGGAGATCGACGCCCAGGTGCGGCGCGCTGCCTTGCGCGGCTGGGCGGAGAACCGTGGCGAGTGGATCCCCGGCATGTCGGTGGTGGCCGTACCCATCCTGCAGGAGGGACGTTGGGTGGGAGCGCTGGCCCTGGCGGCCGCTTCCGCGGGGGTCGAGGCACTCGGCGTGCTCGCCATTGTCGACCGCCTGCGCGCGGCGGCGCGTCGCGTCCAGGAGCGTCTGCAGCCCCCGGCGCCCCGGCGCCGCGGCGGGAAGGAGGCCGCGTGAAGGTCTGGCTCGACGGCCGCATCGTCCCGGGTGACGAGGCGCGCATCCCCGTGACCGACCACGGTTTCCTCTACGGCGACGGTGTGTTCGAGGGCATGCGCGTCTACCACCGGCGGCTCTTCCGGCTCGAGGACCACCTGGAGCGGCTGGCCACGGCAGCGCGCTCCCTGGCTCTGGACATCCCGGGCGGGATCGCCGGAGCGCGCGAGGTCGCGTTGCAGACCGCCCGGGCCTTCGGGCGCGACGAGGCCTACCTGCGCCTGATCGTCTCGCGCGGCGAGGGCGCTCTCGGAGTGGACCCCACCACCTGCCCCACGGCCCGGATCGTCTGCATCGCCGACGAGGTGCGCATCTACCCCGAGGAGAAGCTGCGAGCGGGCATCTCGCTCGTGACCTCGAGCTGGCGCCGGCCGCCCGCGGACGTGCTCGATCCGCGCGTCAAGAGCCTGAACTACCTGAACAACGCGCTCGCGAAGCTCGAGGCACGCCAGCGCGGGGCGGACGAGGCGCTCATGCTCAACGACCGGGGGCAGATCGCCGAGGCCGCGGTCGCGAACCTCTTTGCCGTGCGCGATGACGTGCTGCTGACCCCGCCCGCCATCGACGGCGCACTCGAGGGCATCACCCGCCGCAGCGTGCTCGAGCTGGCCGAGCGGCTGGGCCAGCCCAGCGCCGAACGCAGCCTCGGTCGCTTCGATCTGTTCGCGGCCTCGGAGGTCTTCCTGACGGGCAGCGGCGCGCGGATCGTTCCGGTCGGCTCGCTCGACGGTCGGCGCGTTGGCGGAGAGGAGCGGCCGGTCACCGACCGCATCTCCCAGGCCTTCGTGCCCTTCACGAAGGAGGCGGGGACGCCCATCGACGGGTAGCCTCCTTCCCTGCCCCTTCCCGGGGCTCAGGAGAGGAGCTCGCGCCGTGCGCTGGAGCCAGGCCTTCATCCCCACCCTTCGCGACGACCCGGCGGACGCCGAGGCGGCGAGCCACAAGCTGCTGGTGCGCGGCGGCTTCATCCGCCAGCTCATGGCCGGGGTGTACTCGCAGCTGCCCCTCGGTCTCAGGGTCCACGCCAAGATCGAGGGGATCATCCGCGAGGAGCTCGCGAAGATCGGCGGACAGGAGTTCTCGCTGCCCTCGCTCCTGCCCTCGGACATCCTGGAGAAGTCCGGGCGAATCGGCGTCGACGTGTTGTTCTCCCTGAAGGATCGCCACGGTGCGACGGCCTGCCTGGGCTTCACCCACGAGGAGATCTTCGCATGGCTGGCCCGCGAGCTGCGCTCCTACAAGCAGCTGCCGCAGATCTGGTTCCAGTTCCAGACCAAGTTCCGCGACGAGGAGCGGCCGAAGTCGGGGCTGCTCCGGGTGCGCGAGTTCGTGATGAAGGACTCCTACTCCTTCGACGCCACATCCGAAGGCCTCGACTACGCCTTCCAGCAGCACTTCGAGGCCTACCGGAAGATCTTCGAGCGCTGTGGGCTCGACACCCTTGCGGTCGAGGCCTCCTCGGGCTCGATGGGTGGCAGCGAGTCGATCGAGTTCATGGTCGAGACTACCGCGGGAGAGGACTGGGTCGTCTCCTGCGCCGCGTGTGGCTACGCGGCGAACGTGGAGAAGGCGACCTCCCTGCTCGGGCCGATCTCGGACGAGGCCGGACCCGAGGCCCCCGAGAAGTTCGCAACGCCTGGCGTCCACACGATCGAGGAGATCGCTGCCTTCGAAGGCGGAGCACCGGCCGATTGCCAGATCAAGACCCTCGTGTACGTGGTCGACGACCAGCTCACCCTGGCGCTGCTGCGGGGGGACCATGCCCTCGTGGAGCAGAAGCTCCTCGACGGAACCGGTGCTACCGCCGCTCGCCCGGCTGGAGCCGACGAGATCCAGGGGGCGCTGGGCGCATCGGCCGGCAGTCTCGGGGCGGTCGGCGTGAGCGACCTGCGCGTGGTTGCCGACCCGGCGCTCACGGGGCGGAAGAACCTGGTCACGGGCGCGAACGAAGACGGGTTCCACCTGCGGGGCGTCTCCATGGAGCGCGACATCCGGGTGGACGAGTGGATGGACCTGCGCGAGGTCACCGAGGGCGAGGCCTGCCCGCTCTGCGAGGCCGAGCTGGCGGTGCGCAAGACGGCAGAGGTCGGCCACATCTTCAAGCTCGGCACCAAGTACAGCGAGGCGCTGGGCGCCCAGGTGCTCGACAAGAACGGCAAGCAGGTGCCGATCATCATGGGCTCCTACGGCATCGGCGTGGGCCGAGCGATGGCCGCGATCGTCGAGCGGTGGAACGACGACAACGGGATCATCTGGCCGGTCAACGTGGCCCCCTTCGAGGTGGTCGTGACGGTGGTGAACCCGAAGGACGTGGAGAGCAGCGAGGCGGGCCAGCGGATCTACGAGCAGCTGCTCGGCGACGGCATCGACGTGGTGCTCGACGACCGCGACGAGCGGCCCGGCGTCAAGTTCAAGGACGCCGAGCTGGTCGGCATCCCCTACCGCATCACGGTCGGCCCGAAGGGTCTCGCGAACGGCAAGGTCGAGTTCTTCCGGCGCCGCGGCGCCGAGAAGCGCGACGTCGACGTCCACAAGGCGGCCGACGTCGTCCAGAACGCGGTGCTCGAAGAGCGGCGCTAGAGGAGGCCAGGGTGCATCGGATCAGCGTCTCGAAGTCCGTCGTCGTGGTCCTCGCGCTCTTCTTGGGATCCGGCTGTGCGAGCCAGTGGCGATTCCGCGCCCGAGGCCGAGACGGGTGCCAGGCAGGAGGTACCGGCGGGTAGCCCGCTGGCCCGCATCCAGGAGGGCATGACGGACGTCGACGTGCGCACGAAGCTGGGCCCGCCGAGCCTTGAGCGCTCCCACCGCACCGGCAAGTCGTGGATCCCCTTCTACTTCGGCAGCGACACGATTCGCTTCGAGTGGTGGTACCAGGGCCAGGGCGTCGTCGTCTTCAACCGCAACGCCTGGACCGGGACGAAGCGCGTGCGGGAGATCATCTACGATCCGAACGCGCTCGAGGACGGCGGCGGGTAGCGCCGCGAGCGCTCGTCCGCGCAGGTACCTCATCCCCCGGGCCTGCTTCGAGGGGTACACTCCTGCCGCGATGCCCGCTCCCCTGGTCCATCTGATCGACTCGCACATCTACATCTTCCGCTCCTACTTCTCGATGCCGGAGATGACGGCGCCCGACGGGATGCCGACCCAGGCGGCCTACGGGTTCACGAACACCCTGCTGCGCTTCCTCTCCGAGGAGCGGCCGACCCACCTGGCCTGTTGCTTCGACTTCGCCATGACCTCCTTTCGCAACGACCTGTTTCCGGACTACAAGGTGTCGCGCGGCGAGGAGGCGCCCGAAGACCTCGAGCCCCAATTCGACCTGTGCAAGCGTGCAGCGCAGGCTCTGGGCCTGCCGGTCTTCGAGGCGGTGGACTACGAGGCCGACGACGTGATCGCCACCCTGGTGGACAGCCTGCTCGGCAGCGGGTGCCGCATGCAGGTGCTGACCACCGACAAGGATCTGGCCCAGCTCGTCACCGAGGACGGGCGCGTCGTGCTCTACGATCTGGCCAAGGAGACGAGGCTCGACGCGGAGGGAGTGCGCGAGAAGTTCGGGGTCTCACCCGTCCAGATTCCGGACTATCTCGCGCTGCTGGGCGACAAGGTGGACGACCTCCCCGGTGTGCCCGGCTATGGCAAGAAGAGCGCAGCCATCGCGCTCTCGGCCTTCGACCGCCTGGAGGCCGTTCCGGGCGAGGCCGAAGGCTGGGAGGGTGTCGAGGTGCGCGGTGCGGCGCGCCTGGCCCGCGAGATGGCCGCCCACCGCGAGCAGGCGCTGCGGATCCGCGAGCTCGCCACGGTGGTTCGCGAAGTGCCGGGCATTCGAAGCGACCTGGCCGACCTGCGCTGGGAGGGAGCCCCGGCCGGGGCCTTCGATGCCCTCTGTGCCGAGCTCGGCTGGGGTCGCATCGCCGAGAGGGTCCCGCGCCCGGCCTCATAGCGCGGGATGGGAGCTGGGGAAACCCCATCGCCCCCCCCTGGCGGCGCGCAGATACCCCTCGATTCTGGAATCTGGGGCGATAGAATAGCCGCCCCAAAAAGCCCCTGTGGGCATCACTCTCAACGGGAGGACGCGCCGTGGATCTCATCACGACTGGTTACGGCTGGGAGTTCATCTTCCGCTACATCCACTTCCTGTCCGGGATCACCTGGATTGGAGTCCTGTACTACTTCAACTTCATCCAGACGCCCTTCTTCGGCACCGAGCTCGGCGGTGAAGCCAAGAGCGCGATGACCCGGGGCCTGGTCCCGAACGCCCTCTGGTGGTTCCGCTGGGGCGCCATGTTCACCTTCCTGACCGGCTGGCTGCTGGTCCTCATGTACCTCGGCATGGAAGGCTTGAATCTCGGCGACGGTCTCATCACCCGGATTCTCACCGGCGGCGCGATGGGCACGGTCATGTGGTTCAACGTCTGGTTCGTGATCTGGCCCGCCCAGCAGCAGGTGATCAAGTCCGCGGAGCAGGTGGCCGCCGGGGGCGAGGCGATCCCCGGGACGCCGGATCGCGCCGCCCGTGCGGGCCTGGCATCGCGCACGAACACGATGTTCTCGATTCCGATGCTCTTCTTCATGGGAGCAGCACGCCACCTCGACACCTTCAACAACGGCACCAACGACATCGTCTACTGGCTGGTCGCCCTGGCGATCATCCTGCTCCTGGAGCTCAACTGCCTGGTCGGCGCCGGCCAGGGCCGGCAGAAGTTCCTGGGCAGCGTGTCGGGCACGATCCACGCGGGAGTGATCGCTACTGTGGTCCTGTACGTGGTAGGGGTCGCGCTGAACTAGCTCGAGGCGCCTGGGGACCTCTCCTTCGTGTTCCCGACCTCTTCGACTCGCTCGGAGGGCACGGGGGCCGCTTCGCTCCTTGCTGCGACGCGCGGCGGGGCGGGGTTCATTCCTCAGAATGGCTCGGCCGGGGCAGGGTGGCCCGCGCAGGG
>NYZB01000129.1 GCA_002687015.1 Deltaproteobacteria bacterium | reverse complement strand
GCGTCGGCCGCGTCTCCGACAGCGTCCGCCGCCGCGTCGGCGGCCTCGCCGGCCGCATCCGCAGCCGCTTCGACGGCATCTCCGGCGGCCTGAGCCGTGGCGTCGGCAGCCTCACCCACGGCTTCGGCCGCGTCATCGGCAGCCTCGGCGGCCGCACTGACCGCGGCGGTCCCGGCGGCGGCGGCCGCCTCGGCGGCATCCGCGGCCGCCTCGCCTGCGGCGTCGGCAGCCTCGCTCGCCACGTCCTTGGCCTGGTCGCCGCTGCCGCAGCCGGCCAGCCAGGCCAGGCACAGGAGCCCGGCCAGGCCCAGCGATCCGACCCTCGCGAACTTCGCAAACTCGCTCTTCTGCATTGTTCCGACCCTCCTGGCAATCGTACCGTGGCCCGGTGCGCGGGCGCGACCGGTGCCGGGTACGCCGCTATCGTACGGGGTTCTCGATCCAGAAAAGTGAGAGGCGTCACATGAGCTCCCCGGATGTCCCCCAGGTCTCCCTCGACGACGCGCGCGTGCTGGTCAGCGCTGCAGATGCCCTGCTCGAGCCGGTCCTCGAGAAGGCCCGGGCCGCGACGGACGGCGGCAAGACGATCGACGACCACCAGGTGCTCAGCGAGCGGGTGGCTTACGCCGCAACCGAGCGCCGGGCCGCTCGCGAGGCGGTGGCCCTCCTCGACGAGGCCAGCGCGGAGGGGCGCCCGACCGGCGCCTTCCAGGACGTGGCCGTCGCCGCGGTGGCCGATCTGGTCGCCAACCTGAAGAACCGCCTCGACCCCATCCTCCCTGAGCTCGGCCTGGGCGACGAGGAGCTCGATGCCGCCTTCCCCGCCGAGGTCCGCGCCCGACTCCGCGCCGGTGAGAGCCCGGAGCTGCTCCGCGAGATCGGCCGCCGCGCCATCGAAGCCCGGGGCCGCACGGAGCCCCCCCTCGACGAGATGCTCGAGCAGGTGCGCGACTCGGTGCGGGAGTTCGCCGAGAACGAGGTCACGCCCCACGCGGAGTTCATCCACCGCGAGGACAAGGACATCCCGGAGGCCTTCATCACCAAGATGGGTGAGCTCGGGTACTTCGGCCTGTCGATTCCCGAGGAGTACGGCGGCCACGAGATGGGCAACCTGGCCATGATCCTCACGACCGAGGAGCTGTCGCGAGCCTCTCTCGCGGGCGCCGGCTCGCTGATCACCCGCCCGGAGATCCTGACCAAGGCGCTCCTCCAGGGCGGCACCGAAGAGCAGAAGAAGCAGTGGCTGCCGCAGCTCGCGTCGGGCGAGACGATGGTCGGCGTCGCGGTCACCGAGCCCGACGTCGGCAGCGACGTCGCCGCGGTGAAGTGCCGCGCCACGCGGACCGATGACGGTTGGCGGATCGACGGCCCCAAGGCCTGGTGCACCTTCGCGGGGCGGGCCAACGTGCTCTCCCTCCTCGCGCGCACGGACCCCGATCTCTCGAAGGGCCAGAAGGGCCTCTCCCTGTTCATCGTTCCGAAGGGCTCGTACCCCGGACACGAGTTCGAGGACCAGCAGGAAGGCGGCGGTCGCCTGGTCGGCAAGGCGGACGCCACACCCGGCTATCGGGGCATGCATTCCTTCACCCTGAACTTCGAGAACTACCACGTCCCGGCCGAGAACCTGGTCGGCGGCGAGGCCGGGCTGAACCGGGGCTTCTATCTCCAGATGGGGGGCTTCGCGGCGGGTCGCCTCCAGACGGGCGGTCGCGGCTGCGGCCTCGCCCAGGCGGCCCTCGAGGAGACGGCCAAGTACGTGGTCGACCGCCAGCAGTTCGGCATCCCGATCTCCGACTTCCAGCTCACCCAGTACACCCTGGGTCGCATGGCCACCCGCGTCTTCGAGGCCCGGGCCATCACCTACGCCGCCGCGCTGGCCATGGACGAGAACGAGCGCGCGGCCGCCCCGCTCGCCGCCCAGGCCAAGCTCCTGGCCTGCGACCTGGCGGTCGACGTGACCCAGCAGGGCATGCTGATGCACGGTGGCTGGGGCTACGCGGAGGAGTATCCGATCAGCCGCTACGTCGTCGACGCCCAGGTGCTGCCGATCTTCGAGGGCGTGAAGCCGATCCTGGAGCTGCGGGTGATCGCGCGAGCCCTGCTCGCCAGCTGAATCATCGGCCGGCGAGACGGGAGCTCCGGAGCCGTGGCCCGCAATCCGAGGCTGCTGGCGGCGATCCGTCTGCTCTTCTGGACGCACCTGATCTCCGCGATCATGGTGCCCTTCTTTCGCGAGTGGGGCGGGATCAGCCTTCGCCAGGTGCTGTTCCTGAACGGCTGGTTCATGCTCTGGAACTTCCTGCTGGAAGTGCCGACGGGGACGGTCGCCGACCGCTTCAGCCGCAAGACCTCGATCCTCCTGGGGCTGGCGCTCGGCACCGGCGCCATCGGGGTGATGGTGAGCGCGCCGCGCTTCGAGGTCTTCCTGCTGGCCGAGGTGATCGCCGCCCTGGCCTACACCCTGCTGTCGGGAGCGGACGAAGCCCTTCTCTACGACAGCCTGCTGGCGCTCGGGCGGGAGGAGGAGGCGCAGCGGAGCTTCTCACGCCTCGAGTCCTTCAAGCTCGCGGGCATCGTGGTGGGGGCGGTCGCGGGCGCTCTCCTGGCGACGCCCCTCGGGCTGCGCATGACGGTGGCGCTGCAGATGCTGCCGATGGGGGCCTCGGTGCTCCTGGCGCTCCTCTTGATCGAGCCGTCGGTCCATGGCGCCGCGCAGGTGCGACCGGGCTACGGCGAGATCTTCCGCGGCGGCGTGCGTCACTTCCTGCGCACTCCCGCGCTCGGAGCCCTCGCGCTCGATCTCGTGACGATCAACGCGGCCTGCTGGCTGATCCTCTGGCTCTACCAGCCGCTCCTCGAAGCGGCCGGCATCGGGATCGCCTGGTTCGGGCTCGTCCACGTCGGGCTCTCGTTGGGCCAGATCGCCGTCCTCGGGCAGTCGGGCCGCCTCCAGCGCTGGCTCGGCTCGCGCGCACGCCTGCTCCAGCTCGCGGCCTGGCTCCCGGGCCTGGCCTTCCTCGGGCTGGGCGTGGCGGGCTCGCCCTGGTCGGTGATCCCCCTCGTGATCCTGGCCGCGAGCTTCGGCCTGGCGCGGTCGACCCTCTTCGCGGCCTCTCTCCACAGCCACATCCCCTCCGAACGCCGCGCGACCGTGGTCTCGACGATCTCCATGCTTCGCACGCTGGGCATCGCGGTCGGCAACACCCTGGGTGGCCTGGCGGTGGCCTTCTCGCTGCACGGCACCGCCTTCGCGACCGGCGTGGTGATCCTGCTCCTGGCCCTGCTGGCCCGGAGCCGCGAGGAGCACCTCAGCGACTGAGGCCGGCGACGCGCTCGACCTCGGCCATCACCCGGAGCAGGTTCTCGCCGAGCACCTTGCGAACGGTCTCCGGCGAGTGGCCGCGCGCGAGCAGCCCCCGGGTGAGGTTCGGCAGCTCGCTCACGTCGCCCATGTCCTGCGGCATGCTGGCCACGCCGTCCCAGTCTGCGCCGACGCCCACGTGATCGGGGCCGGCCACGCGAATCGCGTGATCGAAGTGGTCGAGCAGCACGTCCAGACTCGTGCGGGGGATCTGCTCGGCGGCGAAGAGATCGCGGAAGGCCCGGGCCCGCGCCCGGGGATCGTCGGCATGCTGGTCGCGCAACGCCGCGATTCGCGGCGCCAGCCGTCCGAAGAGGGCGCGAATCGGCTCGACCAGCTCGGTGTCGATGTATCCGGAGTAGAAGTTGATCATCACGACGCCGCCTCCCTCGGCGAGCGCCCTCAGCATCTCGTCGGACATGTTGCGCGGATGGTCGGCTACCGCGCGGACCGAGGAGTGGGACGCGATCACCGGCGCGCGGGTCACCCGGATCACGTCCCAGAAGGTCTGGTCCGAGACGTGGGAGACGTCGACCATCATGCCGAGTCGGTTCATCTCGCGGACCACGTCCTCGCCGAACGCGGTCAGGCCGTGGTGCAGGGGCTCGGGGGGCAGGTTCGTACCCGACGAGTCCGCCCAGCCCGTGTGGAAGGAGTGGGTCAAGGTCATGTAGCGCACGCCCAGCTCGTAGTAGCTGCGCAACGCGGCCAGGCTGTCCTCGATGATGTGGCCGCCCTCGACGCCCATGAGGCAGGCGACGCGGCCCTCCGCGACCAGAGCCCTCACCTCGGCAGCACTCCGCGCCAGGCCCAGATCACCGGGATGTGCGCGCACCAGCTCGTGCACCGCATCGATGCGCTCGATCGCCTCGCGGATCGCCGCGCCCTTGCCCTCGGTCTTGCCCATGTAGATGGACCAGAACTGCACGTCGAGCCCGCCCTCTCGCATGCGCGGCAGGTCCTGGTGCCCCGTGTCGTGGCGTTCGGTGAAGTCCCAGGTCGGGTCCTGGAACCGGGGCGTGGTGTCCGAGTGCGTGTCCACGACGATGGCGTCGTGGTGCAGGCGCAACGCGGCATCGTCGATCTGCGGTGCAGGCGTCTGACACGCGAGGGCGAGCAGTGGGAGCGGGAAGAGCCGGTGGGTCACGGCCCCACTCTATCGCAGGCCTACCCCTGGGAATCGCTGCGCAGGCTCCGCCAGACGTGGACGGAGCTGCGGACGTTCTGACGCGGCTCCGGGAGCAGACGGGTGATCACCAGCTCCTCGAGCAGCGCGAGCACCGTGACACCGGCCGCGACCTCGAAGGGCCAGGCGGGCCCGCCCGCCCACACGACGAGCAGGGCGGCACCCAGCAGGTTCGCGGAGAGCTTCGCCCCCCAGGTGTGGTAGCTGGTCAAGGCGCGGAACTTCGCCCATCCGAAGGCGACGGGCAGTGCGAAGGCCACGAGCAGCAGGACGACGAGGTGCGCCTCGCCGCGCACGAAGTCGGGGCGCAGCCACCAGGTGCAGAGCGGAAGGGACAGCCACAGCGCGAGGTCGGCCCGACTGTCGAGGAGACTGCCCGCGGCGCTCTCCTGGTGGAGCGCCCGGGCCAGCCAGCCGTCGAGCACGTCCGTCGCCAGCGCGCAGGTCACGAGGGCGAGGAAGAGACCGGCCTCGCCCAGGAAGGCGACGAAGAAAAGGGTCGGCACCAGCGCCATGCGCAGGGCCGAGAGGGCATTGGGCAGGTTCCATCGGAAGTCGAGAGCCTTGGCGTGCGAGGTCATGGGAGCCTCCTTGGGCTCCCGGGAGAGCAACCCGCATGCCAGGGATGGCGGTAGGCGAAACCCCAGGCGATGCAGCCACTTGGGAGACCTGGAACCCCGCAGGGCACCATGGGGCGCGGACATCGGATGTACGCGGCCGGCAGCGGACGCTCAGTCCTCGTCCCGGTAGCGCTCCTCGGCCTCGTGGTAGGCGGGAAAGCCGACCAGCTCCCGGAGCTCCGGAAAGGAGAGCCGCTCGCCGTCGGCGGGGTGCCCCCCGGTCGCCATCTTTCCGAGCGCGCCCTGGATGGCCTTGGACGCCACCTCCAACAGGGTCAGCGGGTAGGCCGCGATGCGGAAGCCCAGGCTCTCGAGCTCGGCGTGACCGAGCAGCGGGGTGTCGCCGTCCTCGACGAGGTTCGCCATCAGCGGGGTCCCCTCGAGCTCGCGCGCGATCTGCTCGACCTCGGCGGGGCTGGTCGGCGCTTCGACGAACAGGATGTCGGCCCCGAGGTCGCGGAACGCGCGCGCGCGATCGATCGCCTCGGCCAGGCCCCGCGTCGCGCGCGCGTCCGTGCGCGCCATCAGCAGCAGGTCGAGCCCGGCTTCCTCGCGGATCTCGACCGCGGCCCGGATGCGCGTCACCGCCTCGCCGCGGGGAACCACCTCCTTGCCCCGGGTGTGGCCGCAGCGCTTCGGGGCGAGCTGGTCCTCGAGCATCGCGCAGGCAAAGCCCGCCGCCGCGTAGCCGCGCACCGTGCGCTGCACGTTGAGGGCGTTGCCGTAACCCGTGTCCGCGTCGCCGATCACCGGGATCGACACCGCATCGCAGAGATTGCGGCCCTGGTCGAGCATCTCCGCGTAGGAGATCAGCTGGGTGTCCGGCGCGCCGAGGCGCGAGGCCGACACCGCGAAGCCACTCATGAAGGTGAGCGGAAAGCCGGCGCGCTCGATCAGGCGAGCGGACCATGCATCCCAGCAGCAGGGCATCACCAGCAGGCCGGGCCTGGCCAGCAGCTCGCGTAGCCGGTCGGCCTTCGAACCGGGCTCAGGCGAAGGCAGCGAAGAGCTCCTCGAAGGCCTTGAGCTGGTTGCCGACCGCCGAGGAGGGCACGAGAATCGGCGTGCTCACGCCCGCATCGAACCAGGCCTCGACGCCCTCGCGAACCTCCGAGACCGTGCCGTAGAGGGAGACGTCCGAGAGCCAGCGCTCGCCCGGGATCTCGGGCAGACCGGCGCGCTCGCCGGCCTCGATCGCCTTCTCGACGGCCGTCATCTCCTCCACGTAGCCCGCTTCCTTCCAGTAGTTCCGGTAGTTCGGGAAGTTCAGGTACATGGTCAGGGTCTTGCGATTGACGGCGGCCGCAGCCTCGCGGTCCTCGGAGATGCAGGTGGGGATCATGTCGCCCACGAAGAAGCCGGGGTCGGAGCGCTTCTGGGCCGGGAGGCTCTCGAGAGAGGTGGGCACGTGGGAGCGCGCGACGTTGGCGAACACCACGCCGTCGCCCAGCTCACCCGCGAGGGCGACCATCTTCTTGCGCAAGGCGGCCACGATCACCGGCGGCAGCTCGCCGGCGCGCGGCGTGGCCCGGAAGCTCTCGACGAAGGAGCGCATGTCCGCGAGCGGCTTGCCGGTGGCGACACCCAGGCGCCGGTTCATGGCGTCGTGGCTGACCCCGACACCGAAGCCGAAGCGCCCCCCCGAGAGCTCGTGGATGAGGCTCGCGGTGAGCGCGTAGTCGCTCACGTGCCGCGTGTACATGTTCACGATCGCGGTTCCGAAGGGGATCCGCTCGGTCGCGAAGGCCAGCGCCTCGCACAGGCCGATGGCATCGCCGAAGCTGGCGCACCACAGGCCGGCGAAGCCGCGCTTCTCCGCCTCCGCTGCGAGGTCGAGTGTCTTCCTGCGCCGGCCGGGTACGGCGGCCAGGGCGATGGCGGGCATCCGGGTCGTCATGGCGAGGCAGGGTACCGCAACCGCTCGGCCGGTCCGGCCCGCCCCCGAAGCCGGGCCGCCTCAGACCTCGGCGGTGTAGGGCGGCGCCGGATCGTACTGGATCCCGCGCTGGACCCGGCGGGCCACCTGGGGGCTGTGGAGCTGGCCGACCAGCCAGAGCGCCATGTCGATGCCCGCCGAGACCCCGGCCGCGGTGACCAGGTTGCCGTCGCGCACGTAGCGGGGACCGTCGAGCACGGTGACGTCGCCGCGGGCTCGCAGGTCGTCGACGAATCCGTGGAAGGTGGTCACCCGCTTGCCCCTGGCGAAGCCGGCCTCGTGCAGGAGCAGCGCCCCGGTGCAGACGCTCGTGACCCACTCGCACTGCGCGCCGACCTTGCGGATCCACTCGATGACCGTGGGATTGTCCACCTCGCGACGGGTGCCCTGACCACCGGGCACGAGCAGCACGTCGAGCTGCGGCGCGTCGTCGAAGCCGTGGTCGGGCAGCACCCGCAGGCCATTCGTGCAGGTCACGGGACCCGGCCCTTCGGCGAGGGTCACCACCCGGCCGCGGCCGGTGGCCTTGCACAGGCCGCCGAACACCTCGAAGGGCCCGACGAAGTCGAGCTCTTCGACGTCGTCGAAGATCAGGATCCCGATCGTGACCTCGCGCAGCTCGCTCATGCGACCCTCCCTTGGCGACCGGCCTCCATTATGTAACAGTACAAATAGATGTCAGAGGCCATACAGAATTCTATCCGAGTCATCTCGGGCGGCCACTCGGCCGAGATCGCGGGCAGCATCGAGACCGCGCTTCGCGAGGGCGAGCTCCAGCCCGGCGACCCGCTGCCGACGGTGCGCGCCCTGGCCGCGGCGCTCGGCGTGAGCCCCACGACGGCGGCAGCCGCCTACCGGGAGCTCCGAGGCCGGGGATTGATCGTCACCGAGGGCCGTCGGGGCACGAGAATGAGCCCCGCGCCGCCCGTGCCCACGGCCGCCTCGGCCCCCCTTCCCCCCGGCACGGTCGAGCTGGCCGCGGGCAACCCGGATCCGGAGCTGCTGCCGCGGCTGGGGCCCTTCCTGGCCGGGCTGGACCCCGAGCCCCATCTCTACGCCGAGGAGGTCCACCTGCCCGCCCTGATCGAGCTGGCCCGGGAGCGGCTCGCGGCGGACGCCATCCCGAACCGGCACCTGTCCGTCGTGAGCGGAGCCCTCGACGGTGTGGAACGGGTGCTGCTCGCCCACCTGCGACCCGGGGACCGGGTGGCCGTCGAGGACCCTGGCTTCAGCGGCGTGTTCCATCTGCTGCGGGCCATGGGCCACCCGCCCGAGCCGGTCGCCATGGACGAGCGGGGCGCGCTGCCCGAAGCCGTCGAGCGCGCGATCGCGAGGGGCGCGCAGGCCTTCGTCCTGACCCCGCGGGCGCAGAACCCGACGGGGGCCGCGCTGGATGCCGAGCGCGCTGGAGAGCTCTCCGCCGTGCTCGCAGAGCGCCCGGAGGTGCTGATCATCGAGGACGATCACGGAGGCGAGGCCGCGGGAGCACCCGCGCTCACCCTGTGCCGCGAGGACACCCCACGCTTCGCGGTCGTGCGATCGGTCTCGAAGACCCTGGGCCCCGACCTGCGTCTGGCCCTCCTGTCCGGTGACGCGGAGACCGTGGCGCGGGTCGAGGGGCGCCAGCTGCTCGGGACGCGCTGGGTGAGCCACCTCCTCCAGCACCTGGTGGTGGCTCTCTGGCGCGACCCGGAGGTCGCCCAGCTCGTCACCCGCGCGGCGCGCACCTACGCCGATCGCCGGAATGCCCTGGTCACCGCCCTCGCCGACCACGGGCTCCGGGCCCAGGGCCGCTCCGGGCTCAACGTGTGGGTGCCGGTGCCGGAGGAGACCCCCGCCGTCCAGCAGCTCCTGGCGGCCGGATACGCCGTCCGGGCGGGCGAGGCCTACCGGCTCGCCTCGCCGCCGGCGATCCGCATCACGACGGCGGCGCTGGCCTGCGAGGCCGCGCCACAGGTCGCCGCCGCGCTGGCGGCCCTGATCGCCCCCGGCCCGGTGACCCACGCGACCTGAGCGGGTGCAGTTTCGCCCCCGAGGTCGGCCCTGACCCTGAGTTTTCTCCTTGACTGTCTTAACGACCGGTAAGTAGGCTGGGCCCATCATTCTGGAGGGATGTATCGTGAAGCCGATTCAGCGCAGTCTCCTCGCTCTGGCCCTGGCCCCCCTGCTCCTCGCCGGCAACTGCGGCGGTGGTGGCGACGATCCGACGCCCCCGCAGTACCCCTTCGTCCTGGCCCACGGCTTCCTCGGCGCCGAGACCTATGTCGAGCTCCTCGACTACTGGTTCGGCATCCCCGCGGCCATGGAGGACGAGGGCGCCGAGGTCTTCGTGACCCAGGTCAGCGCGATCAACGACAGCTACACGCGCGGTGCCCAGCTCCAGGCCCAGGTCGAGAACATCATCGCCCAGACCGGCGCGGCCAAGGTGCACCTGATCGGGCACAGCCAGGGTGGTCTCGACGTCCGCTACGTCGCCGGCATGCGCCCCGATCTCGTCGCCTCGGTGACCGCCATCGCGACGCCCCACAAGGGCGCGGGCGCTGCGGAGTTCCTCGCCGACGGCATCGAAGACGACGGCTCCTTCCTGTCGACGTTGATCAACTTCTTCGGTGGGCTTCTCGTGCCCGTGGTCGAGCTGCTGGGCGGCAGTGCGGATCCGCTGGACGCCAGGTCCGCGCTGCTGATGCTCTCGCCCCAGGGCGTGGCGGCCTTCAACACCACCTTCCCCGACGGGCTGCCCGCGGGCTGCCACCCCGGCGCCTCGGTGGTGAGCGGCATCCGCTACTACTCGTGGACGGGCGCGGTGACGACCACCAACATCCTCGACATCACCGATCCGCTGATGGGCATCGCCGGCCTCTTCTACCTGCTGGAGCCCAACGACGGGTTGGTCACCGTGTGCAGCGCGCAGTTCGGCGACGTGATCGCAGACGATCTCATCATGAACCACCTCGACGAGATCAACCAGATCCTGGGCATCGGCTCGCTCTTCGAGGTGGACCCGCGCACGCTGTTCAGTGACCACGTGCGGCGCCTGGCGGATCTCGGTCTGTAGTCCATGAAGATCGCCCGGTGGCTCCTGGGCCTGGGAGTTGCCGGGCTGCTGATCGCAGCGCTGCTCTTCTCGGGCGGGGGGGATCCCGTCGAGGAAGCGGCGGCCCCCGTGCCCACTGCCCCGGTGGAGGAGCCTGCTGCGCCCGCAGCGGTTGCGGAGGAGCCGGTCGAGACCGACCCGCCGCCGCCCGCGGCCGTTGCGCCCGAAGCACCTCTGTCGGGCCGCCTGCAGGTCGACGGCTCGGGGCGCTTCGTGCCCACCCGCCACGCGCTCACCTGGATCCGGTCCTTCCTCCTGGCCCATCGGCACCTTCCCGAAGCCGAGCAGGAGGCCCGGCTGCTCGAGGCCTTGCGAGCCGCGCTGCCCGAGACGGCCTGGCCCGAGGCGCTGGATCTGGCACGACGCACCCTCGCCTTCCGACAGGCGGCGCGGAAGGAGTTCTCGGAAGGGAGCGTCGCCCCCGGTGCGGACCTGGAGCAGCGGCTGCAATGGCTCCGCGAGCTGCGTCGCGCCCACTACGGTCCGGAGCTGGCGGCGCTGCTCTTCCGCGAAGAGGAGGCGGCCCTCGAGCTGCGCCTCGCCATGCGCCGCGTGCGCGAAGATCCGAACCTCGACGAGGAGGAGCGCGCGGCACGGCTCGAAGGCTTCGTGGCAGAGCTCCCGGAGGCCGAGCGGCGTCGCGTCGAGCGCGCCACGGGGCATCTTCGGCTCACCCGCGATACCGAGGAGCTCCGCGCGGCCGGGGCCTCGGAGGCCGAGATCCACGCGCTGCGCAGCGCGCAGGTGGGAGAGGATGCCGCGCGGCGCCTCGCCGCCCTCGACGAGGAGCGCGCGCGCTGGGCGCTTCGGGTGGAGGCCTATCGCCGGGAACGGGAGCTCGCGCTGGGCCGGGGCGTGACGGAGATCGATCTGGAGCAGCTCCGCGAAGCCCACTTCGAGGCCGCGGAGCGCGAACGCGTGCGACGTCTGGACGCGATCTCGGACCAGCGCGCACAGCCCTGAGGCGGGCCACGGACCCGCCGATGCCGGGCTAGACTCGTTCGCCCCCGGCCGCGACGAGGACCCCTCCGAGCGAAGCCGCGGCCGCGACGAGGAGCCCCCGTGAGCGAAGCCCCTGCCGACCGAGAACGCCGCATCGAGGGCCTGCTCGCCCAGATGAGCCCCGAGGAGAAGGCGGCCTTCTGCGCCGGCTCGGCCATGTGGTACGGCACCCCGATCCCGCGGCTCGGTATCCCCGCCATGAAGGTGACCGACGGGCCGATCGGCGCGCGGGGCGGCAACCTGGGGGGCGGCAAGTCGGCCGCCTGCTTCCCCAATGCGAGCGCCCTGGCGGCGACCTGGAACCCGGCCCTCGTCGAGCAGCTCGGTGTGGCCCTGGGCCAGGAGGCGCGCACCAAGAGCTGTCACGTGCTCCTCGGACCGACCGTCAACATGCACCGCTCCCCCCTCGGCGGACGGCACTTCGAGGGCTACTCCGAAGACCCGCACCTGGCCTCGCGCATCGCCGTGGGTTTCGTGCGGGGGGTGCAGAGCGAGGGTGTGGCGACCTCGGTCAAGCACTTCGTGGCCAACGACTCGGAGTTCGAGCGCCACACGATCGACTCCCAGGTGAGCGAGCGGGCCCTGCGGGAGATCTACCTGGCCCCCTTCGAGGCGGCCGTCGTCGAAGCGTCGGCGTGGACGGTGATGGGCGCCTACAACGCGGTCAACGGCACCACGGCCTGCGCCCATCGCGAGCTGCTGGTGGATCTCCTCAAGGACGAGTGGGGCTTCGATGGCCTGGTGGTCTCGGACTGGTTCGCCCTGAAGGACACCGTGGGGCCGGCGCAGGGCGGTCTGGACCTGGAGATGCCCGGGCCGGCGCGCTTCTTCGGGGCGCCCCTGGCCCAGGCGGTCAAGGACGGCCTGGTGCCCGAGAGCGAGCTCGACGACAAGGTGCGGCGCATCCTGCGCGTGATGGCCCGCACCGGCGCCCTCGACGCGACGGCAGAAGAAGAGCCCGAGCAGGCGGTGGACCGCCCCGAGCATCGCGCGCTGGCGCGGCGGACGGCGGGCGAGGCGCTCGTCCTGCTGCGCAACGAGGGAGACCTTCTGCCCCTCGACCCGGGCTCCCTCGGGCGATTGGCGGTGATCGGACCCAATGCCCGGCCGACCTCGATCCAGGGGGGAGGCAGTGCGCGGGTACTCCCGCACTACGAGACCCACGTGCTCGACGCCCTGCAGGCAGCCTGCGGCGACGCGGTCGAGATCGTGCACGCGCAGGGCTGCACCAGCCACAAGACCCTGCCACTCATCGACGGCGAGGCCGTCGTGCCGGCCAGCGATCCCTCCCGGCGCGGCTTCGACGCGGCCTTCTACGACAACCTGGGTCTGGAGGGTGAGCCCGTCCTGACCCGCCGCGTGCGCACCATGGACCAGGTCTGGTTCGGTGAGTTCGACCCCGCCGTCGATCCCAACTGCTTCTCGGTCGCGTTCGTGGGCCGCTTCACGCCCGACGAGAGCGGTCTCCACCAGTTCGGCCTCACCTGCGCCGGCAGGGCCCGACTCCACGTCGATGGAGAGCTGGCGATCGACAACTGGGACGAGCAGGTGCGCGGCGAGGCCTTCTTCGGGACCGGGACCCGCGAGGAGACGGCGAGTGTGCCCCTGGTCGCAGGCGAGGCGGTGGAGCTGCGCGTCACCTTCACCCGCGAAGGGGCCGTCGCGATGGCGGGCCTGAAGCTGGGGCACCACCCGCCCGTCCCCGAGGACATGCTCGGCGAGGCGGAGGCCGCAGCGCGCGAGGCCGATGCCGCCGTCGTGGTCGTGGGGCTCAACGCGGAGTGGGAGACCGAGGGCCACGACAAGGCGGACATGGGGCTCCCGGGCCGACAGGCCGAGCTGATCGAACGGGTGGCCGCCGCCAATCCGCGCACGGTCGTGGTCGTCAACGCGGGTGCCCCGCTCGCCATGGAGTGGGCCGAGCGCGTACCCGCGCTGCTGTGGGCGTGGTATGGCGGGCAGGAGGCCGGCTCGGCCGTGGCCGACGCGCTGCTGGGCGGGACGAACCCCTCGGGCAAGCTCCCGACCACCTTCCCGCGCCGGCTCGAGGACGTGCCCTGCCACACGGGCGATCCCGCGACCTACCCGGGCGCAGAGGGCCGGGTCGTCTACCGCGAGGACCTGTGGGTCGGCCATCGCCACTACGAGGCGAAGGGGATCGAGCCGCACTTCGCCTTCGGCTTCGGGCTCTCCTACACGAGCTTCGCGCTGGAGAGGGCGCGTCTCTCCACCGAGGAGAGCGATCTCAGCGAGCCGCTGCAGGTCGAGGTCGAGGTCCGCAACGCCGGCGAGCGGGCCGGCCAGGAGGTCGTGCAGGTCTACGTGCACGACGAGAGCTCCCGGCTACCGCGCCCCGATCAGGAGCTCAGGGCTTTCGCCAAGGTGGCGGTCGAAGCAGGGGCGACCGAGACAGTCACGCTCGACCTGGACCGGCGCGCGTTCTCCTACTGGGACCCCGACGCTGCGGACTGGGTCGCCGAGCCCGGTCGCTTCGAACTCCGCATCGGCACCCGATCCGACGACCTGCCCCTCTCCCTACCTTTCCAGCTGCGGGGCTGAGACGTGCGCGATCCCTCCTGCGTCTGGGTCTTCGGCGGCTCCCAGGGGATCGGCCGGGCGGTCGCCGGGGCGTATGCGCGCCGCGGCGCCAGGATCGGGCTCTTCGCACGACGACTGGCGCCGCTCGAGGAAGCCGCAAAGGAGATCGGCACGGCGCACGGCGCCACCGTGCAGGGCTGGGTCGCCGATGTCGAGGACCCGTTGGCGGTCGCGCACGCCTGCGACGAGGCCGCGCGCGCACTCGGCGCGCCCGAGCTCGTCGTCAACTGCGCCGGACGAGCCAGGCCGGCGCGCTTCGCCGAGCTCACGGTGGATGACCTGCGCGCCACCCTCCGCGCGAACCTGGAGGGCACCTGGAACGTCGTCCAGAGCGCGCTGCCCCACCTCGAAGCGGGAGGCGGAACGATCGTGAACACCGCCTCCCTGGCGGGTCTGATCGGCGTCTACGGCTACAGCGACTACGCCGCCTCGAAGTTCGCCGTGATCGGCCTCTCGGAGGTGCTGCGCCAGGAGCTGGCGGCGAGGGGCGTCGACGTGCGCGTGCTCTGCCCCCCCGACGTCGATACGCCGGGCTTCGCCGAGGAGAACCGCAGCAAGCCGCCCGAGACGGCGGCGATCTCCGAGACCGGCGCCCTGCTCTCGCCGGAGCAGGTGGCAGCCGAGCTGCTGCGAGGGCTGCGAGGGCGACGCTTCCTGCTGATTCCAGGTCGCTCGGCCCGCTGGCTCGCCCGGGCCAAGCGGCTCGCACCGGGGCTCGTCGAGCGCATCATCGCGGGCCAGCTGCGCCGCCACGCGAGGCGCTAGCGGCGGCTGGATCCTCGGATCCGGCCCCCTCCCCTGCCGCCACGACATGCGAAGCGAGGAGTGCTAAGTGGAGGGCGGGGCCCCTTCCGCTGAGAACCCGCCGTGACCCTCCGAACCTGCTCCCTGCTGCTCCTGGCCCTCGCCGTGCCCTGCCTCCAGGGCTGCGGACCGGACGCGAGCCGGCCTGCCTACCACCTGGCGAAGGCTTGCGTGCGCGTCGCCGATGCTGTGAGCGGCGCCGCTCTCGGGGCCCAGCCCGACGACTCCTACGCCCTGGTCGACCCCGCGGGTGCCGACGCCTTCTTCGTCCAGCCCACCGGGCTCGGCACCTTCCTGCTCTACGACGAGCAGCAGGGCTTCCTGGCCGCCCAGGGTACGGCGCCGGCCCGGCTGGCCGCCGCCAGCGACCGTGTGGAATGGACGATCCATTTCGCGGAGGCGGGCCACGAGGACGGGCTCTACCAGCTCGTCTCCACCGCCGACGGCACCGCGCTGGACCTTGCGTCGGGCGCCCCCACGCTGCGCCCGCCGTCCGCGGCCGAGCTGACTCTCTCCGGGCGTTGGCGCCTCGAAGCCCTGCCCACGGAGAGCTGTACGGCCTACCCCGAGGCGTCCCTCGACGCGACCGTGGCGCCCGGCTTCCATGAGCCGCGCGATCCCGGCGCCCCGGCGGTTGGCTTCGCCGACCTGCACGCGCACTTCGGCTTCCCCAAGGCGATGGGCGCCCTCGCGATGAGCGGCGGCATCTTTCATCGCTTCGGCCTCCCCTACGCCCTGGCCGATTGCGACGACCTGCACGGCCCGAACGGGTCGCTCGACCTGCTCGGCAGCCAGACCGGTGCAGCCGGTCACGACACCACCGGCTATCCGCACTTCACCGAGTGGCCGCAGCGCTCCTCCACCACCCATGTGCAGGCCTACTACCGGTGGATCGAGCGCGCCTATCTCTCGGGGCTGCGGCTGGCGGTGACGGATGCGACCGGGAACCGGCCCCTCTGCCAGGCGATGGGCTTCCTGAACCCCGGCCGACTGGAGGGCGACTGCACGCCGTCGAGCACCGTCGCTCTGCAGACCCGGTACATCTACGAGATCCAGGACTACGTCGACGCCCAGGCCGGTGGGCCGGGCGAGGGCTGGTTCCGCGTCGTCCTCTCCTCCGAGCAAGCGCGCAAGGTCATCGCCCAGAACAAGCTCGCGGTCGTGCTCGGCGTCGAGTACAGCGAGCTCTTCGCCTGCGGCGTCGACGACGCGAGCTGCACACCGGACTACGTCGAGCAGGAGCTCGACGCGCTCCATGCGCTCGGCGTCCGCTCGGCGTTTCCGATCCACCGCTTCGACAACGCCTTCGGCGGCGCGCGCTTGCAGAACGGGGACTCGGGCGCGTGGATGAACCTCGCCAACAAGATCGTGACCACCGGCGTCGACAGCGTCTTCGACCTTCTCTCGCCGCAGTTCCAGGGGGGCGGCGCCTTCTGGGAGGTCGAGGCCTGCCCGCCGGGCGTGGTCGGCGCGTCAGGGGTCTCCGACATGCAGGCCTTCGCGGATCGCCTGCCCTCGCTCAACCCGATCTTCGCGATCTTCGAGGCCGCGGGGGTCTTCGACAAGTTCCAGCCGATTCCCACCTACGCCGAGCTCGCAGGCGTCGAGGCCGTGTGCAATCCGCGCCCGCTGCAGCAGATCGGCGAGACGCTGCTGCACGGCATGATCGATCGCGGGATGATCATCGAGATCGACCACCTCAGTCCGGCGACCCTCGAGTGGGTGCTCGCTCTGCTCGAGCATCGCGGGTACTCGGGCTTCGTCTCCAGTCACAGCTGGATCGAGAACCGTGCCGACGTGCGTCAGCGCATCTTCGCCCTCGGTGGACTGATGTCTCCCTTCAACGGCAGCCCCTCCTCCGTCGCCACCTCGATCGAGAGCCGCATGGTCGAGATGGCCGCACACCCCTACCTCATCGGGCTCGGCGTGGGCACGGACGTCCAGGGCGTCACCTCGCAGGCGAGCGGAGACGCCGGCCGGACCACCACCTATCCCTTCACCTCCGTCGACGGTCAGGTGACCTTCCAGCCACCGAAGACCGGCTTGCGCGGCTTCGACTTCGACCAGGAGGGGCTCGCCCACTACGGCCTCCTGCCCGAGTGGGTGGAGCAGCTGCGCCAGGCCGACGCCGAGACGCCCGCGGACGTGATGGGCGCGTTCATGAGCTCGGCGGAGGCCTACCTGCAGATGTGGGAGAGAGCCGAAGCCGCAGCGCGCTAGCCGGCCGGGGCGGAGGAGCTCGCGCGGCACGAGCCGGGCCCGGCGAGAACTCAGCGCCAACGGAGCGCTGCTCCCCGCCCGATCACGACCCGGGGGCCTGCCGATCTACCTGGGCTCCAGGGGCGGCCAGGCTCATCCCGATCTCCCGAGAAGGATCCGGGCTATTTTTTCGGGGGCGCGTAACCCGCGGCCCCGTTTCTGCGTCTATGGGGGCATGATCCGGAGCACGGCGATGGCAAGCGAATCCGACCGGTCGGTCCCGGCGCTCGATCCGGAGAGCGCCGAGCGTCTGCGGGCCGACGTCGAGGCCTATCTGGCCTGGCGCAGCGGCGACCCCGCCCTGGCGGAGGACCTGGCCCAGGAGACTCTCTTGCGCGTCGTGCGCGGGCTGTCGGGATATCGCGGCGAGGCCGAGCTGCGCACCTGGGCCCGGCGCATTGCGCACAACGTCTGGAACGACCACCTGCGCCAGCGCGGGCGGGCGTCGCCCGAAGAAGCCGTGTCGGCGCTGGAGCTGCTGGAAGCGCTCGATCCCCTTGCGCGCGGCGCCGCCGAACGAAGCCACGACCTGCGCGCCAGCCGGGAATGCCTGGGCGAGGCAGCGCGCGAGCTCTCGGACGCCACGAGGCGCGCTCTCCATCTTCGCGAGTTCGACGAGCTCTCCCTCGAAGAGGTCGCCGCCGAGCTCGGATGCTCGGTCGCTGCGGCCAAGGTCCGTCTGCACCGCGCCCGCCAGCGGCTCGGCGAGATCTGTCGAGAAGAGTGCGTGCGCGAGGTCGGACCCGATGGCGAGGTCGTGTGCACGCCGAAGCCCAACGCGGCGGAGCCGCCGCCGCCTGGTTCCTCCGAAGCGCCAAGGAGCTGACATGGAGATGATCCTCGACCCCAAGACGCAGATGCTGGTCGCACTGGGCGCAGCCGTAGCGGCCAAATGCCAGGCCTGCTTCTCGACACTCTATTCGACGGCCGAAAAGGTCGACGCGACCGACTCGGAGATCCGAGCCGTCGTGGCGCTCGCGCACATGGTCACCGAGAAGTCGCAGGGCTTCATGGCGGCCTTCGTCGAGGAGGCCACCGACGGCCGGGTTCCCGCCGCCAACGAGGGTGAGGAGACAGAGGGCGGTTGCGGCTGCGGATAGCCCGGGCGCCGTATCGGAGCAGTCCCTCCTCACCTGTTCCCCGGAGGCGCGCGCCCTCCCGTCGGAATCTCCGGACGCCTGCAGGCAGGGGGCCGGGGGAGCGCTAGGGTGAGGCTCCCTCGCCGACCCCACACCTTCACGGGACGCGGACGGGGGAGTGGAGACCCCGATGACCCAGCAGCGAACGCCGATCCTCGTCACCGGCGCGGGGGGCTTCATCGGACGATGCGTCGTGTCCCGCCTGCTAGGTGAGGGCCGGGAGGTCCGCGCGCTCCTGCTGGAGGGCGAGGCGACTCCGGAGGCCTGGGCCGACCGCGTCGCGATCGTGCGCGGAGACGTTCGCAGCCCGGAGAGCGTGGGCGAGGCGGTGCGCGGGGTCGGAACCGTCTTCCACCTGGCCGCGCTGGTCGCCGAGGCGGGCGACGACTACGAGGCCCACTGGACCGTGACCGCCGAAGGAAGCCGCAACGTCTACGCCGCGGCAACGGCCGAGAAGGCCAGAGTGGTGGTCACCACCTCCGTGTGTGCCTACGGCGACCTCATCCAGTCCGACCTGTGCCGTGAGGACGCGGAGCGCGGCGCCTACCAGGGCCCCTACGGCCGCGCCAAGCAGGCGCAGGAGGACTTCGCACTCGAGGCACACCGAGACGGCCTGGCGGTCACGATCGTGCGCCCGGCGAACGTCTACGGCGTCGGAAGCCGGCCCTGGGTCGAGATGCTGGGCGGCATGATTCGAGCCGGCCAGATGCCGATGATCGGAGACGGAAGCGGGAACGCCGGGCTGGTCCACGTCGAGAACCTCGTCGATGCCCTGCTGCAGATCGCCGACGACGAGGGGACGGTGGGCCGGATCTACAACGTCTGCGACGGCCTCGACGTGACCTGGCGCCGCTACATGGGAGATCTCGCCCGGGTCCAGGGCGTAGCCCCACCCCCTTCGATCCCGCGCGACGCGCTGCTGGCGGCCGCGAGGCAGAACGAGGACCCGCCCCAGCGGATCGGGCCCCGGGACCCATCGATTCCGGCGCTCGAGTTCCTGAACCTGCTCGCGTCAGACAACCGATTCGACTCCACGCGCATTCGCGAAGAGTTGGGCTGGAAACCGCGCGTGTCCTACGGGCGGGCACTGGATGAGATCGCCCATCACCTGGGGACGACGTAGGCCTGAGCCAAGCGGAGCCGAGGTCGACGTGCGCTCCAGACTCTCACGAGGTGAGGAGCGTCGGACGGAGCCAGCTTCGCGCCCCCGGGGAGATCTCTCGGCAGCAAGTGATAGAATGGCTGTCGCGATCGGAGTCGGGGCGACACGGTTCATGGGGTCGCGCAGCAGGGTGGCCCTTGGCCGACGGACGAAGCGCAGCGCAAGAGGAGTCGATGGTGAGGATCGAATTGAGGGATGCCAATCCCGAAGACGCCGAGTTCGTCGCGTGGGTGCTCCTCACATCCCATCGCTCGCACCTCCCCAAGGGCCTCTGGGACTTCTCCATCAGCGAGGACGAGCCCGAGTGCTTGCGCTACCTGGCCCAGCTCGCCGTGACTCCGCATCCCCATTTCGCGCACTACTCCACCTTCCGGGTCGCGGAGGTGGACGGCCAGCGGGCAGCGGCGCTGTGCGGCTACTTCGATGAGGAGCTCGGGATTCCGGCGCTCGGCAAGGGCATCGCCGAGGCAGACGCCGCCACGGGACGTTCCGAGGCCGAGTCGGCGGCGGGCTTCGCCCGGGCGGGCTCGGTCATGAAGGTCGCGCCGGACCACGAGGCTGGCACCTGGGTCGTGGAGCACGTGGCCACGCGTCCCGAGTACCGCCGCCGCGGCCTCGTCGACCGCCTGGTGGCCGAGATGCTCGACCGGGGTCGCGAGCGGGGCGCGAGCCAGGCCGACATCGGCGTGATCATCGGAAACGACGCGGCCCAGCGCGCCTACGAGAAGGCGGGCTTTCGAGTCCTCGGCGAGAAACGGCACGCGGACTACGAGGCGACCTACGGCAGTCCCGGGATCCGCTCGATGGGTCGATCCATCTGATCGGCCCCTGACCGTCGCGTGCGTCCTCGCGTCCCATGGACGTGGGGAGGTACCCGAGCCCCGACGGGCGATGGACGTCTTCCTTGACGGACGAGCACCTGCAGCGCATCTCCAGGATTCGAGACGTCTCGAAGCGACGGGCTGCGCTCGAGAAGGCCGGGCTCGCGGAAGCCGAGATCGAGGCGCTCCTCGAGCAGGCCCACTACCTCGTCAAGGGCAAGGAGAAGTTCCCACGCGCGAGCCGCATGCGCTTCAGCCGGGAGGGCCTGGCACAGGCCTCTTCGAAGTGGACGGCCGAGTACCGGACCTGGAAGATCCGCCAGCGTCTGGGCCAGGTCGAGCGCGTCCTCGATGCGTGCAGCGGGATCGGGGGCGACGCGATTGCCCTGGCGACGCGCTGGAAGGTCCTCGCCGTCGAGCGCGATCACGAGACGGCCGGTCTCCTGCGCCACAACCTGGCAGCTCATGGGGTCGAGGGCCGGGTCGAGATCGTCGAGGGCGACCTGCTCGCACTGCTCGATGACCCCGCCTTCGTCGCGCAGGCGTCGCGGGTCGACTGCGTCTTCTTCGACCCGAGCCGTCGCGGCGACGGCGCACGGCGCATCGACGCGGCCGACTACGAGCCTCCGATCTCGCTGATCGATCGCCTGCGCGAGCTGTCGGGAAACCTCTGCGTCAAGGTGAGCCCCATGCTCGACCTCGACCAGCTCCCCGACGCTTGCGACCTCGAGGTGGTCTCGCACAAGGGCGCGGTCAAGGAGACCCTGCTCTGGTTCGGCGCGTTGCGCGAATCGCCGGATGCGGTGTGCGTCCAGGCCACCAAGCTCCCGGAGCGCGTGACCTGGACCCGGAGCGCGACCCCTCCCACCCCACCCCTGACTCCACCCGGGCGTCACCTCTACGAGCCCGACGGCGCCTTTGCCAAGGCGGGGCTCACGGGAGATCTCGCGGCCCACTTCGGCCTCAGCGCGCTCGATCGCGGTGTCGCGTTCCTCACCTCGGACGAGCTCGTCGAGAGCCCGCTCTTCAAGCGCTACCGGGTCTGCGAGACCCTGCCCCTCTCCTACAAGCTCATCGGCGAGCGCCTCTGCGCGCTCGGCATCGGCCGGCCCGACTTCAAGGCCCGCGGCGTCGCGATCGACCTGCGCACCGTGCACAAGAAGATCAAGAGCCGGGGCCGCGGCAAGGGACTGGTCGTCTTCACCCGCGTCGCCGGTGAGGCGCGGGCCCTGCTGTGCAGGTATTGAGCACGCCGGCGGCGCGACACCAGGCAAAGCACCTGGAAGAGCTCTAGACGGGAGACGCTGGGGACAGGGCACTCCCCTCTAGCGTCGGCCCGGCTCGTGGAGCAGGTCGTCCTTGCCCGCGTCGAAGGGGGCGGGCGTCGCAGGGGGCTCGGCCACGATGTCCTCCTTGCCGCCT